>NZ_JBQEPG010000002.1:0-341948 GCF_052045635.1 Pseudomonas sp. 22189 | reverse complement strand
AACGTAGAACTCAGGTGTTTCCGTAGATCAAAAGATCGCAGCCTGCGGCAGCTCCTACCCAGTAATCTTTGGCCCTGAAGCCTGCATTCCGTTAAGATAGCCCGCTTTTTCAAGGTGGGAGTCAGGCAGCATGGCGCAGCAGTATCAACCGGGGCAACGCTGGATCAGTGACAGCGAAGCAGAGCTTGGTTTAGGCACCGTTCTGGCACAGGACGGCCGCTTGTTGACCGTGCTTTACCCGGCCACTGGCGAAACCCGCCAGTACGCGCTACGGAATGCGCCCCTCACCCGCGTGCGGTTCTCGCCGGGTGACACGATTACTCACTTCGAAGGCTGGAAGATGACCGTGCGCGAAGTCGACGACGTCGACGGGCTGATGGTCTATCACGGTCTCAACGGGCAGAACGAAGCCGTCACCCTGCCGGAAACCCAGCTGTCGAACTTCATTCAGTTCCGTCTGGCCAGCGACCGTCTGTTCGCCGGACAGATCGACCCGCTGCCATGGTTCTCCCTGCGCTACAACACCCTGGAACACACCAGCCGCCAATTGCAGTCCTCGCTCTGGGGCCTGGGCGGCGTGCGTGCGCAACCGATCGCGCACCAGTTGCACATCGCCCGTGAAGTCGCCGACCGCATCGCGCCACGGGTTCTGCTGGCAGACGAAGTGGGCCTGGGGAAAACCATCGAAGCCGGTCTGGTGATCCATCGCCAACTGCTCTCGGGCCGCGCCAATCGCGTGCTGATTCTGGTGCCGGAAAACCTGCAGCACCAGTGGCTGGTGGAAATGCGCCGCCGCTTCAACCTGCAGGTCGCGCTGTTCGACGAAGAACGCTTCATTGAAAGCGATGCCACCAACCCGTTCGAAGACACCCAGCTGGCATTGGTTGCCCTGGAATGGCTGGTCGAAGACGAGAAGGCGCAGGATGCACTGTTCGCCGCCGGCTGGGACCTGATGGTGGTCGACGAAGCCCATCACCTGGTGTGGCATGAAGACAAGGTCAGCCCGGAGTACGCGCTGGTCGAGCAACTGGCGGAAGTGATTCCCGGTGTACTGCTGCTCACCGCGACCCCGGAACAACTCGGTCAGGACAGCCACTTCGCCCGTCTGCGCCTGCTCGACCCGAACCGTTTCCATGACCTGGCCGCGTTCCGCGCCGAGAGCGAGAACTATCGCCCGGTGGCTGAAGCCGTTCAGGAACTGCTCGACAAGGGGCGCCTGTCGCCGGAAGCGCACAAGACCATCCACGGTTTCCTCGGCAACGAAGGCGAAGCCTTGCTGACCGCGGTCAACGATGGCGACAGCGAAGCCAGCGCCCGTCTGGTGCGTGAGCTGCTCGACCGCCACGGCACCGGCCGCGTACTGTTCCGTAACACCCGCGCCGCCGTGCAGGGTTTCCCCGAGCGTAAACTGCACCCTTACCCGCTGCCATGCCCGGACGAATACCTCGAACTGCCGCTGGGCGATCACGCCGAGCTGTACCCGGAAGTCAGCTTCCAGGCCCAGCCGGACGCCAGCGAAGAAGAGCGCTGGTGGAAATTCGACCCGCGCGTCGAGTGGCTGATCGATCAGCTGAAAATGCTCAAGCGCACCAAAGTGCTGGTGATCTGCGCCCACGCCGAAACCGCGATGGACCTGGAAGATGCCCTGCGCGTGCGTTCCGGCATTCCGGCCACGGTGTTCCATGAAGGCATGAACATCCTTGAGCGTGACCGCGCCGCCGCCTACTTCGCCGACGAAGAGTTCGGCGCGCAAGTGCTGATCTGCTCGGAAATCGGCAGTGAGGGTCGCAACTTCCAGTTCGCTCATCACCTGGTGCTGTTCGATCTGCCATCGCACCCGGACCTGCTCGAGCAGCGCATCGGTCGTCTCGACCGGATCGGCCAGAAGCACATCATCGAACTGCACGTGCCGTACCTGGAAACCAGCCCGCAAGAGCGCCTGTTCCAGTGGTACCACGAAGCATTGAACGCGTTCCTCAACACCTGCCCGACCGGCAACGCCTTGCAGCATCAGTTCGGCCCGCGCCTGCTGCCGCTGCTCGAAGAAGCCGATGACGGCGAGTGGCAAGCACTGATCGACGAGGCCCGCACCGAGCGCGAGCGTCTGGAACAAGAGCTGCACACCGGTCGCGACCGTCTGCTGGAACTCAACTCCGGCGGTGCTGGCGAAGGGGATGCGCTGGTCGAGGCGATCCTTGAACAGGACGACCAGTTCGCCCTGCCGATTTACATGGAAACCCTGTTCGATGCGTTCGGCATCGACAGCGAAGACCACTCGGAAAACGCCCTGATCCTCAAGCCGAGCGAGAAGATGCTCGACGCCAGCTTCCCGCTGGGCGACGACGAAGGTGTGACCATCACCTACGACCGCAACCAGGCGCTGTCGCGCGAAGACATGCAGTTCATCACCTGGGAACACCCGATGGTGCAGGGCGGCATGGACCTGGTGCTGTCCGGTTCGATGGGCAACACCGCCGTCGCGCTGATCAAGAACAAGGCACTGAAACCGGGCACCGTGCTGCTGGAACTGCTCTATGTCAGCGAAGTGGTTGCCCCGCGTTCGCTGCAACTGGGCCGCTACCTGCCACCGGCCGCCTTGCGCTGCCTGCTCGATGCCAACGGTAACGACCTGTCGCCACGGGTCTCGTTCGCAACCCTCAACGATCAACTGGAAAGCGTACCTCGCGCCAGCGCCAACAAGTTCATCCAGGCCCAGCGCGATCAGCTGACGCCACGGATCAACGCGGGTGAAGACAAGGTCACTCCGCGTCACGCCGAGCGCGTGGCCGAGGCCCGGCGCCGTCTGGCAGCCGACACCGAAGAAGAACTGGCGCGCCTGACCGCGTTGCAAGCGGTCAACCCGACCGTGCGCGACAGCGAACTCGATGCGTTGCGCCAGCAGCGTGAACAGGGTCTGGCGATGCTGGATAAAGCGGCGCTGCGTCTGGAAGCGATTCGGGTACTTGTGGCGGGTTAAGCCACCCTGCCCCACCGCTGTAAATGAAAAGGCCCGCAGTGATGCGGGCCTTTTTGTTTGCCNNNNAGGGTTTGGAGTGTTTACAAAATTATGCGTGTGACTCGGTCACTGTGGGAGCTGGCTTGCCAGCGATAGCAATCATGCAGTCGCCACAGAAACATCAGGCTCAACCACTGCCACCAACCCCTCCTTCATCCGCTGCGCATCCCGCACAAAACACCGCGCGGCCAGAAACAGAAACACCATGGTGAAAAACAGCGCCACCGGAATCAGATACATCGCGTCATGCAGGCCGACAGCCTTGAACGCCTCGGTCATCTGCTCAGCCCCCGCCGAAAGCATCGCCGACTTGGCAAAGTGATCGGACAAGGCCCCCACCACCACCGGCCCCAAGCCGCCGCCGAGCAAGTACAACCCGGCAAAGAACAACGCCATCGCCGTGGCCCGCAGGCGTGGTTCGACCACGTCCTGGATCGCCGTGTACACGCAGGTGTAGAAGTTATAGGCAAACAGCCAGCCGACGCTGAACACCGCGACGAACACGCCGATCTCGACCCGTCCGGCGTGCAACGCCCAGGCCGTGCACAGGGTCGAGATGATCAGACTGAAGCCGGCAAACAGCAGCCGGCCGTTGGCGACTCGCTGATGAATCTTGTCAGCGAGCCAGCCGCCGAGTGTCAGGCCGATCAACCCGGTGATCCCCACAATCACCCCGGTTGCCACCGCCGCGTCCTGCAACGGCATCAGGAAGTAGCGCTGCAGCATCGGCACCAGGAACGAGTTGCAGGCATAGGTGGCGAAGTTGAAACACAGGCCCGCCATCACCAGCCAAAGGAACGTCGGCACGGCGAGGACACGGCGGATCGGTCTGTCGACTTTATCCTGGGACACCTGCACGGTTTCCGCCGCGCCGCGCTTGGGTTCCTTGATGAAGAACATGAACACCGCGAGGATCAGCCCCGGCACCGCCGCGATAAAGAACGGCGCACGCCAGCTGTCGAACGCCTTGACCATCGCACCGATGGTGAAGAACGCCAGCAACAATCCCAAGGGCAGCCCGAGCATGAAAATGCCCATGGCCCGCGCCCGGCGGTGTGCCGGGAACAGGTCGCCGATCAGCGAGTTGGCGGCCGGTGCATAACTGGCTTCGCCAATGCCGATCCCCATGCGCACCAACAGAAAGCTCCAGAAACTACCAACCAGACCGTTGACCGCCGTCAGTGCGCTCCAGGTCGCCAGGCCCCAGCCCATCAGTTTGCTGCGCGAGCCAGTGTCGGCCATGCGGCCTAACGGCAGACCGGCAATCGCATAAACCAGGGTAAACGCGGTACCGACGATCCCCAGTTGAAAGTCACTCAGGTGCCACTCCATGCGGATCGGCTCGATGATGATCGCCGGAATGGTGCGGTCGAAGAAGTTGAACAGGTTGGCAAGGAACAACAGGAACAGAATGCGCCAGGCATTCGCCGCTTGGGTCGAGTTCTGCATGGGTCCGTCTCTTTATTGTTATGAGGGCTTCACTGCCGACGCATCCGAGCCCGGAACCTGCAATCTAGACAGGCGGTGCGTAGCTGTCTGTGATCATTCGTCAAGCTGATAATGAGCCATGGCTCTGTAAAGAAACGTAAGCCCTTGATAACGCAGCAATCCCCCGTAAACCGGGGGTTTAGAGGCAAAACCCGGCTACAAAAAAATACTTTCGCGCCCCCCTTCCCAAGTTCATGGCGAAGCCTAGAATAGCCGCCGGATCCGTCCGGATTCGCCGATCAACCCCTTTGATGCCCTCCTAATGTCCGAAGTCAGTCCGTGTCTGAATTGCGGTGCCTGCTGTTCCCATTTTCGCGTGTCTTTTTTCTGGGGTGAATGCGCCTCCTCCGGCGGCACAGTGCCCGATGAGCTGGTGACGCAGATCAGCCCCAGCCGGGTGGCGATGAACGGCACCGACTGCAAGTCACCGCGTTGTACGGCGTTGGTCGGCGAGGTGGGCAGTCAGGTGCAGTGCTCGATTTATGAGCAGCGCTCCAGCCCCTGCCGCGAATTCGAATCGTCCTGGGAGAACGGTGAACAGAATGTCGATTGCGACAAGGCCCGCGCCCGCTTCGGCTTGCCGCCCCTTGAGAAGGACTGGAATCAGATCCCCTACGACCAGAGCGCCTGACGCTTAGCGCCAATCGCTATGAGGCTCATGCCGAAATGGTTGGCGCCAATATGCCACTATCGCTTGCACGATAAAAACCGCCTCTATACTCCTCTCATTCGCCTGCGTTTCTGACGCAGAAGGGACGACTTCAGAGACGGGGATGCTATGGAGTGGCTTGGTTTGCAGTTTGTTACCGAGCTGCCGGACGGCGGGCAGGTCATTCTCGATTGCACACACAATCCCTTGCTGGTGCTGGTGGCTTATCTGGTCGCCTGCGCCGCGAGTTTTGCCACCCTCGACATGGCCGAGCGGGTCGGCCATGCCGAAGACCCGGGCTCGCAACGGGTCTGGCGCTGGATCGGCGCCACTTGCCTGGCCGGCGGTATCTGGGCGATGCACTTCATTGCCATGCTGGCGTTCCAGACACCGATCGAAATCCATTACGAACTGGCCACCACCCTGTTTTCCCTGGTGATCGCCCTGCTCGCTTCGTGGCTGGCGATGCACACCCTGAGCGTGCCCCATCCCTCACGGGTGCATTACCTGAAAACCGCCATCGTCATTGGCTTGGGCATCGCCGGCATGCATTACGTCGGCATGGCGGCGATGCACTCGGTGGCCACCGCCTATTACGAGCCGCTGTTGTTCTGCCTGTCGATCGTGATTGCGATCAGCGCCAGTTTCGCCGCGCTGTGGGTCGCCGGTTACTTGCGTGAAGGCAGTGGGCGTTTTCATCAACTGTTCAAATACACCGCCGCGATCATCCTCGGCGCCGGCATCATCAGCATGCATTTCACCGGGATGGCCGCGTTGCATCTGGTGTTGCCCGAAGGCGCCACGCCGACCTTGAGTGCCGAAACCAATCACCTGCAACTGGGCCTGACCATCGCGCTGATCACACTGTTGATTCTCGGCAGCGCGATCAGCGCGGCACTGGCCGACAAGAAACTGCAAAGCAAGGAGCAGGATCTGCGCCGAGTCAATGCCCTGCTCAGCCAGCTCGATCAGGCTCGGATGTCGCTGCAACAAGTGGCCAATTACGACGCCCTGACCAACCTGATCAACCGTCGCGGTTTCAACCAGATCTTCGCCGAGAAACTCAGCCAGAAAACCAGCGAAGGCGGCATGCTCGCGGTGATGTTTCTCGACATCGACCACTTCAAGCGGATCAACGACAGCCTCGGCCATGACGCCGGCGACGCCCTGCTCAAAGTCATCGCCAACCACATCAAAGGCTCGGTGCGCAGCCATGAAGACGTGGTCGCACGCTTTGGCGGTGACGAGTTCTGCATCCTGATCGGCCTGCACGACCGCGAGGAAGCGCGCAGCATGGCGCAACGGATCATGCAGAAAATGAAGGAGCCGATCGAATTGGCCGGACGTCGTATGGTGATGACCACCAGCATCGGTATCAGCCTGTTCCCCAACGACGGCACCAGCTGCGAAGAACTGCTCAAGCACGCCGATCTGGCGTTGTATCAGTCCAAGGGTGCCGGGCGTAACGGCCTGCATTTTTTCAGTTCGAACATGAAGACCCGCGCCAGCCTCGAACTGCAACTGGAAGAAGAACTGCGCCAGGCTTTGCGTGAAGACCACGGGCTGACGCTGTATTACCAACCCATCTTCGAACTGAAAACCGGCCGGGTGACCAAACTCGAAGCGTTGATTCGCTGGCAGCATCCGGTGCATGGCCTGCTGGCCCCGGACCGTTTCATCGCGATTGCCGAAACCAACGGCCTGATCGCCGAACTGGACAACTGGGTGCTTCGCCGCGCCTGCACCGACCTCGGCGAACTGACGCGCCACGGCTGCAACGAACTGAAAATCGCCTGGAACTGCTCACCGCTCAACCTGGCCCGGGAAGAACTGGCCAACGAAATCGAAAGTGCACTGCGCAGCGCTGGGGTCGCGCCGGAACGGCTGGAGCTGGAAGTCACCGAAAACGCACTGATGGGCAACATCGCCAACACGCTGGTGCTGTTGCGGCAGATCCGGGCCCTCGGCGTATCGCTGTCGATCGACGACTTCGGCACCGGATACTCATCGTTGGCCTACCTCAAACGTCTGCCGCTCAATACGCTGAAAATCGACCGCTCGTTCATCCTCGACATTCCTGCGGCGACCGCCGACATGGAGATCGTCCAGGCGATCATCGTCATGGCCCACACCCTGCACTTGCAGGTGGTGACCGAAGGCGTGGAAAGCCTGGAGCAGTACGAGTTTCTCGAACGTTCGGGCTGCGACTTCATTCAGGGGTATCTGCTCAGCCGCCCGGTGCCGCTGGATGAACTCCGTCCGGTGCTGGAGGAAATCAACCAGCGCAAACACGCGCATTCGGTCAATCCACTGAGTCTGGCGCGCGGTACATGCGTACCAGAGTCGCTGGATCCTTCTGCAAAAAACCCTGTGCCCCATGCAGGCGCATCAGTTGTGCGGCCAATCCGCTGATCGGCGTGGCCGAGCCTTGTTCGCGGGAGAATTTCACCGCCGTATCGAGATCCTTGAGCAGCGTGCGCACGTGCCATTTCACCGGTTCAAAACGGCTTTCGGCCATTTGCGGGGCGAGGATCTGCAGCGGTTTCGAATCGGCAAAGCCACCGGCCAGCGCTTCGGCAATCAAGCGCGCATCGACTCCGGCCTGTTCGGCCAGCGCCACCACTTCGGCAATCACCAACGCGTTGCAAGCGACGATCATCTGATTGCAAGCCTTGGTCACCTGCCCCGCGCCAATGCCGCCCATGTGCGTGACGCGCTGACCGAGGTTGAGCAGCATCGGGCGTACCCGATCCAGATCCGTCACCGCACCACCGACCATGATCGCCAGGCTGCCCGCCTCGGCACCGACCACGCCGCCGGACACCGGTGAATCAAGCCAGGCCATGCCGGTCCTGCCTGCCAAGTCGGCGGCCATCTCGCGAGTAGCCGTCGGTTCGAGGCTGGAGAAGTCCACCAGCAACTGGCCGTTTTTCGCACCTTCAACAACGCCGCCAGTGCCAAACACCACCTCGCGCACCACCGCCGTATCGGCCAGACAGAGCATCACCACGTCCGCGTGTTCGCACAGCTCGGCTGGAGTCGCCACCTGCCGGGCGCCGGCTTCAACCAGGGGCGCGCACTTGGCCGGGTTGCGGTTCCACACGGTCAACGGGTAGCCCGCCGCCAGCAAACGGTGGCACATGGGCAAGCCCATCAGGCCGATTCCGGCAAAGCCCAACGAAGGTAGCGTTGACATCATTTTGCCTCTTTTCGATTAAAGATCACCGAATAATGGCCGATTCATGAACGATCAGGAAAGGATTCCCCCGCGCGACGATCAGGCCAAGCCCCTGACGCCCGGGCCAAATACGCGCAGTCAAAGACGCGAGATCCTCTTTCCGTGAGGCTCGATGACAACGGTCGCCGAGCCAACCCTGTCCAGGTATATGGCGCACAATGACTTCTAAAAACAATCCGGCCACTGCGGTATCCGATCTGCCCCTGAGCCCTGCGGCGAACAGCCCGGCTCCGATGAAGCCATTGCCTCCTTCGCGCCCGCTGGGCACTCAGCAATATCTGTATTACACCGAAACCAACACCGACCGCATCCTCGACAACCTCGACGGTCTGCGTGACCTGGTGTTCCCGCGCCCGCCGCACCTGGAAGGCGACAACGAACAGCACAACGACCAGGAATTCCCGTCGGTATGCCTGATCGGCCTCGGTCGCTGCGGCTCGAACATCGCCCTCGACGTCGCGGAGTTGGTGTACAACGCGCGCAAGTTCTACCTCAACGAATTCAACAACGAAGACCGCGCCGCTGACCGGCGTCTGGCCGACAAGGGCTACAGCCCGGCCCAGTGGATCAAGCAGAATCTGCGGATCGGCCCGAACAAGTCGAGCAAACCGGTGTTCCTGGTCGAACCGCTGGTGATGCTCGGCGACCTCGACAAGGACATCGCCGGGCGCATCCGATTCTCGCGCAAGGGCGAGAAAAGCGGCTTTCTGCGCGATTACAGCAAAATGAAGATCATGGACTTGTCCGAAGTCCATGCCGGTGGCGCCGGTAACGCGCCGATCCTCGGTCAGTACCTGGCCAAGATCATCCTCAACAAGGACACCCAGCGCTTCTCCAGCCCTGACTGGAAAATGATCCACTCGTACCTGATCGACAGCTGCGGCATCAAGGCCAACCAGTCGCGCCTGTACTTCTCGATCTTCAGTGCCGGCGGCGGTACCGGTTCGGGCATGGCTTCGGAATTCGGCCTGGCCCAGCAGCACTCGTACATGAACAAGACCTTCGACACCAAGCCGATGGACGAGCATGACGGCAAGAGCGGGCATTCGTTCGTGTTCGAGCCGATCTTCACCAGCGGCATCTGCGTGCTGCCGAACATTTCCGATCACCGCAGCGAAATGTCTGAGGCGCTGCACATCAACGCCGGACGCCTGTTGTGCAAATACCTGTCGGAAGAATGGGATTTCTCCTACAACTTCGCCAATGAAGACAGCAGCGAAGCCAGCGTCATGGGCCGTATTCGCCCTTGGAACGCGATGATGCTGATCTCCAACGACATCATGCGTTACGCCGAAGAGAGCGATGACGGCAACATCCAGAACATTGATGTCAATGCGATGGAGAAGCACGCCAACCAGTACATCTCCCAGCAGATCTTCAACATTCTGACGGCGCAGGCGGTGACCACCGACTACGACCAGAACTACTTCCGCCGCGCCGGCATCGACATCGGCGAAACAATTCGCCTGGATGCCAACGACTTGTTCATGAGCCTGGCCGGCCCGGTGGCGATTGCCTACGCCGAATCGGTGGTGCCGGAAACCCCGCCGCCGAGCAGCGACAAGTTCAAGGTATTCGACAAAGAGCCGCAGCGCCTGAACATCGACGATCTGTTCTTCCGTTCGATCGACCTGCCGCACTTCAACAAGGTCACCCAGGCCATCGAAGGCATCAGCCTGCTGCCAATCGAATCCAAGCGCTATCGCGCGTCGCTGGAGCAGTACAAGAATTCCGGCTACGACGCCGCCGCCCTGCACGACCTGCACTTCTTCAAGAACTGCTCATCGGTGGTGTCGATCGTTTCGTTGCCGAAAGACTACAAGCTGTCCTACATGGATCTGAACCGGTTGAAGACCCACCTCAACAGCCTGTTCCCCAACACCACACTCAAGCGTTATGCGCTGGTGATCGGTGCGTCGGCCAACCTGTCGCTGACCACCCTGATCGCCAAGAGTCCGTGCCTGTCGGACGATTTCCTGACCCTGATCGTGGCGTTCATCAAGCGTTGCTTCGCCAAGACCCCGTACCGTTTCGACGAGACCCTGGACAACTCGATCCTCGACTTCATCATTAATGAAGACTTTGACGAAGACCGCATCGACGACCTGCTCAACGAGTTCGAAAACCCGGCGAAGATCCTCGACACCAACTGGTACGCGATCAAGCCGATGTACGAGAAGAAATACCGCGAACTGATCAACGACAAGGACAAGTTTGTTTCGATCAACGACATTCGCCTGTCGCGCGACTGCGTGAAGAAGTCGATCAAGTACCTGCGCGAGATCTACCGTCACCGCATCGGCAAGACCAAGGTTATTTCCCTGAATAACCATACCGGGAAGACTTACTCGGTCTGATCGAAGACCGAGTCGCTCCCTTCGCGAGCAGGCTCGCTCCCACAANAAATGTGGGAGCGAGCCTGCTCGCGAAGAGGCCACTCCACACACTGCAAAACCTTCATCGCCAACATCAAGAAACAATTAAGCAGCTCTCAGGCTGCTCAATAAACTGTTCCCGTTACGTTTACGTCACCGTGAGGCCACGCACGCTTGTGGCCTTTCTCTACGGCAACGTGCCATCACGCTACTCGGCTACACACTTTCCGGCGCACGAAGAGCGCACCATCAAGGTGCACACACTCAGGCCTGCGCCCTTTCCTGGACCAGAATCCACGGCCTTACCACCACCGCCCACATCTGCGGATCACGCTCGAAAATATCCAGCGCCCGCGTTTCAGACAGCTTGGCGACCTTGTCTTCGGCCAGCCAGGCGGCGACTTTCTCGCCATCATCCGAGGCTACGGCCTCGGCAGCGGCGATCAAATCCAGGGCCGGGTCGACCCACAATAGGGCACCCTTGGCGAAGAACGGCTCCAGCTCTTTCCAGGTAATAGATGCGGTTTCACCAAGCAGCTTGGCATAGAGGGTGCTAGGTTCTTGATTCATGGGTTTGTCCGGAAAAGAAATCGACGCGAATGATAACGTCGGTGGTTCGGCAGAAAAACCCGGTTGCAAATGGCTTCACCGAACGAAAAGAGCAGGAACGCCAAGGAATGCTGCTGTTTGGGGCATAAGCCCCCCGAAAGCCCCGCCGCAATTCTGTCTTTTTCATTCAAAAATGCGACACCCACAAGTTTTGCCCCCTGGCGCCAGCTTCCCAGGCCAACAACCGGCGCTCTACACTGTACCGGTACAGTTGCCGGGGGCATTTCCGGAGGGTATCGCCAAGATATCTGACCCGGTTCTGCTGCTACGGCGCCAGAACTCAAAAAAATTACAACAGTAAGAGTGGAGCACTATGACTAAGGCTACTAAGCAGATTTCCAAACTGTTTGCCGCTATGGTTCTGGCCGGGGTTGCCAGCCATTCGTTCGCCGCTGACACCATCAAGATCGGTATCGCCGGCCCTAAAACCGGTCCTGTAGCCCAATACGGCGACATGCAGTTCAGTGGCGCGAAAATGGCCATCGAGCAGATCAACGCCAAGGGCGGCGTCGACGGCAAGAAACTCGAAGCCGTTGAATACGATGACGCGTGCGATCCGAAACAAGCCGTAGCGGTCGCGAACAAGGTCGTCAACGACGGCGTCAAGTTCGTGGTTGGTCACCTGTGCTCCAGCTCCACTCAGCCTGCTTCGGACATCTACGAAGACGAAGGCGTGGTGATGATCACCCCGGCTGCCACCAGCCCGGACATCACCGCCCGTGGTTACAAAATGGTCTTCCGCACCATCGGTCTGGACAGCGCCCAGGGCCCTGCCGCCGGTAACTACATTGCCGATCACGTGAAGCCGAAAATCGTTGCCGTACTGCACGACAAGCAGCAATACGGTGAAGGCATCGCCACCGCCGTCAAGGCGACTCTTGAGAAGAAAGGCGTGAAAGTCGCCGTGTTCGAAGGCGTCAACGCCGGCGACAAAGACTTCTCCTCGATGATCGCCAAGCTCAAACAAGCCAACGTCGACTTCGTTTACTACGGCGGCTACCACCCGGAGCTGGGCCTGATCCTGCGTCAATCCCAGGAAAAAGGCCTGAAAGCCAAGTTCATGGGCCCGGAAGGCGTGGGTAACGACTCCATTTCGCAGATCGCCAAAGAGTCCTCCGAAGGCCTGCTGGTGACCCTGCCGAAATCCTTCGACCAGGATCCGGCCAACGTTGCCCTGGCAGATGCGTTCAAGGCGAAGAAAGAAGACCCGAGCGGCCCGTTCGTGTTCCCTTCCTACTCGGCGGTTGAAGTGATTGCCGAAGGCATCAAGGCAGCCAAGTCCGAAGACGCAGCCAAAGTGGCCGCAGCCATTCACGCCGGCACCTTCAAGACCCCTACCGGCGACCTGAGCTTCGACGCCAAGGGCGACCTGAAGGACTTCAAATTTGTGGTTTACGAGTGGCACTTCGGCAAACCGAAAACTGAAGTTTCGCCTCAGTAAGGCGCGCCCTGACTGACTGCCAATAAAGCCCACGGCGTGCCGTGGGCTTTGTTTTACGAATGTATGGGCCGCGCTGGCGTGATCCGCCAGTCTCCCCACCTGAAAATCTCAAAACCGTCATCAGCGGTTCGCTGGCAAAACCCGGATTCGAAGTGGATAAAGATCCACGGGGCCGGGCGGGAAAATGACTCCACCAGTGAAATGCGTATCAGGTTTTTAGGAGCGTTGTAATGCCTGACATCTATCACTTCTTCCAACAGCTGGTTAATGGCCTGACCATTGGCAGCACGTATGCCCTGATCGCCATCGGCTATACGATGGTCTACGGCATCATTGGAATGATCAACTTCGCCCACGGCGAGGTGTACATGATCGGTTCCTACGTGGCGTTCATCGCCATCGCCGGGCTGGCCATGATGGGAATCGACAACGTCCCGCTGTTGATGACCGCCGCGTTCATCGCGAGCATCGTCGTCACCAGTTCCTACGGTTACAGCATCGAACGGATCGCCTACCGCCCCCTGCGCGGCAGCAACCGTCTGATTCCGCTGATTTCCGCGATCGGTATGTCGATCTTCCTGCAGAACACGGTTCTGCTCGCGCAAGACTCCAAGGACAAATCCATCCCCAACCTGATCCCCGGCAACTTCTCCATCGGGCCAGGTGGCGCACATGAAGTGCTGATTTCCTACATGCAAATCGTGGTGTTCGTGGTGACCCTGGTCGCCATGCTCGGCCTCACGCTGTTCATCTCCCGCTCTCGCCTGGGTCGCGCCTGCCGCGCCTGCGCCGAAGACATCAAGATGGCCAACCTGCTGGGCATCAACACCAACAACATCATCGCCCTGACCTTCGTCATCGGTGCTGCGCTGGCGGCCGTTGCGGCTGTGCTGCTGAGCATGCAGTACGGCGTGATCAACCCCAACGCCGGTTTCCTCGTCGGCCTCAAGGCCTTCACCGCTGCGGTACTCGGCGGGATCGGCAGCATCCCCGGCGCCATGCTCGGCGGGCTGGTGCTCGGGGTGGCGGAAGCCTTTGGCGCCGATATCTTCGGCGACCAGTACAAGGACGTCGTGGCTTTCGGCTTGTTGGTTCTGGTGCTGTTGTTCCGTCCGACCGGCATTCTGGGCCGTCCGGAGGTTGAGAAAGTATGACTAGGAATCTTAAACAGGCACTGTTCAGTGCCTTGCTGGTGTGGGCCGTGGCCTACCCGGTACTCGGTCTGAAACTGACCATTGTCGGCATCAACCTCGAAGTGCACGGCACCAGCCCGGCCATTCTGGCGACCATCGCCGTGTGCTCGGTGCTGATGTTCCTGCGGGTGCTGTTCAACCAGCAGATCAGCAAGGCGTGGAAATCCTCGCCGGGCCTGCCGTTGATCCCGGCCAAAGCCAGCAACTTCCTGACCCTGCCGACCACGCAACGCTACATCATCATTGCGCTGATCCTCGGTGCACTGGTGTGGCCGTTCTTCGGCTCGCGTGGCGCGGTGGACATTGCCACGCTGATCCTGATCTACGTGATGCTCGGCCTCGGCCTGAACATCGTCGTCGGTCTGGCCGGTCTGCTCGATCTGGGTTACGTCGGCTTCTACGCCGTCGGCGCCTACAGCTACGCGCTGCTGTCGCACTACTACGGCCTGAGCTTCTGGATCTGCCTGCCGATTGCCGGCCTGATGGCGGCGACGTTCGGCTTCCTGCTGGGCTTCCCGGTGTTGCGTCTGCGCGGTGACTATCTGGCGATCGTGACCCTGGGCTTCGGCGAGATCATCCGGCTGTTCCTGCGTAACCTAACGGACATCACCGGCGGTCCGAACGGTATCAGCAACATCGAGAAACCGACGTTCTTCGGCCTGACCTTCGAACGCAAAGCGGCGGAAGGCCTGCAAACCTTCCACGAGTATTTCGGCCTCGAATACAACTCGATCAACAAGGTGATTTTCCTGTACCTGGTTGCTCTGTTGCTGGCACTGGCGGCGCTGTTCATCATCAACCGTCTGCTGCGCATGCCGATCGGCCGTGCGTGGGAAGCGCTGCGTGAAGACGAAATCGCCTGCCGCGCACTTGGCCTCAACCCGACCGTGATCAAGCTGTCGGCGTTCACCCTGGGCGCGAGCTTCGCCGGTTTCGCCGGCAGCTTCTTCGCCGCCCGTCAGGGGCTGGTGACACCGGAGTCGTTCACCTTCATCGAGTCGGCGATCATTCTCGCCATCGTTGTGCTGGGTGGCATGGGCTCGCAGCTGGGCGTGATTCTCGCGGCCGTGGTGATGATCCTGTTGCCGGAAATGATGCGTGAATTCAGCGAATACCGGATGTTGATGTTCGGTGCGCTGATGGTGTTGATGATGATCTGGCGTCCACAAGGTCTGCTGCCGATGCAACGCCCACACATGGAGTTGCGAAAATGAGCCGCGAGATCCTGAAAGTCGAAAACCTGAGCATGCGCTTCGGCGGCTTGCTGGCGGTCAATGGCGTGGCCCTGACCGTCAAGGAAAAACAAGTGGTGGCGCTGATCGGGCCGAACGGCGCGGGCAAAACCACCGTGTTCAACTGCCTGACCGGTTTCTACCAGCCATCGGGCGGCAGCATCCTGCTCGACGGCGAGCCCATCCAGGGCCTGCCGGGGCACAAAATCGCCCTCAAGGGCGTGGTGCGCACCTTCCAGAACGTGCGGCTGTTCAAGGACATGACGGCGGTCGAGAACCTGTTGATCGCGCAGCACCGTCACCTGAACACCAACTTCCTGTCCGGTCTGTTCAAGACCCCGGCGTTCCGCAAGAGCGAGCGCGAGGCCATGGAGTACGCCGAATACTGGCTGGAAAAGGTCAACCTGAAAGAGTTCGCCAACCGTACCGCCGGCACCCTGGCCTACGGTCAGCAACGGCGCCTGGAAATCGCCCGCTGCATGATGACCCGTCCGCGGATCCTCATGCTCGACGAACCGGCCGCCGGCCTGAACCCGAAGGAAACCGAAGACCTCAAGGCGCTGATCAGCGTGCTGCGTGAAGAGCACAACGTGACCGTGCTGCTGATCGAACACGACATGAAACTGGTCATGAGCATTTCCGACCACATCGTCGTGATCAACCAGGGCACACCGCTGGCCGATGGCACGCCGGAACAGATCCGCGACAATCCTGAAGTGATCAAAGCCTACCTGGGGGAAGCGTAAATGCTGCAGTTCGAAAACGTTTCCACCTTCTACGGCAAGATCCAGGCCCTGCACAGCGTCAACGTCGAAGTCCGTCAGGGCGAGATCGTGACCCTGATCGGCGCCAACGGTGCCGGCAAGTCCACGCTGCTGATGACGCTCTGCGGTTCACCGCAGGCGCACAGCGGCAGCATCCGCTACATGGGTGAGGAACTGGTCGGCCAGGACTCGTCGCAGATCATGCGCAAGAGCATCGCCGTGGTGCCGGAAGGTCGTCGGGTATTCGCCCGGCTGACCGTCGAAGAAAACCTGTCGATGGGTGGTTTCTTCACCGACAAGGGCGACTATCAGGAGCAGATGGACAAGGTCCTCGGCCTGTTCCCGCGCCTGAAAGAACGCTTCAACCAGCGCGGCGGCACCATGTCCGGCGGCGAACAGCAAATGCTCGCCATCGGCCGCGCGCTGATGAGCAAGCCCAAACTGCTGCTGCTCGACGAGCCGTCGCTGGGCCTGGCACCGATCATCATCCAGCAGATCTTCGACATCATCGAACAACTGCGCAAGGACGGTGTAACGGTGTTCCTGGTCGAGCAGAACGCCAACCAGGCGCTGAAAATCGCTGACCGTGCGTACGTTCTGGAGAACGGCCGCGTGGTCATGCAAGGTACTGGTGAAGCGCTGCTGACCGACCCGAAAGTGCGCGAGGCGTACCTCGGCGGTTGAGGCTTTTCGCTGAACAAAAAAACGGCCTTCGGGCCGTTTTTTTATACCTCACACATCCCCCGTGTAGGAGCTGCCGCAGGCTGCGATCTTTTGACTTTGCCTTTTGCAAGATCAAAAGATCGCAGCCTGCGGCAGCTCCTACAGGGAAGCGCCGTCAGTACGGGTTGCAGTACTGCGCCACCGCCGTCGCCTGATCGACATACGGCCGGGCCGGTTCAAGGTTCCACTCAGGCTTGTTCCTCACCGGTTTGCCGTCGTAGACCGCCGCCAGATGGCAAACCATCTGCCGCCGCAACGACCCGCCATTGACGCTGTACTCGCGCCATTGCGCATCGTCCTTGTGCTTGTTGTACAGCTCGGCAAACATCCGGTCGGTCTGGTCGTCCTTGATTGCCCGCCCGCACGCGGTCGGCACTACCGAGAGCGACCAGGTGTTCGGCCCCAGTTTCGGATCGGGACGCTGCACCCAGGTGCTGGACTCGATGTACTTGTCGCAAAATTTTGGTGCGGCCGGCGTCGAGGTCTGGATGCACGAGAAAGAGGCCTTGGCGACCGGCGTTCTCGGGAAGTCGATCTTGATGATGTTGCGATCCTTGCCGGTCTTGGCCTTGTAGTCCTTTTGATTGGCCAACGCATCGTTCAGACCGCGCTGATCGCTGTAGAAGAACGCCAGAATCGGCAGCTCATCGGTTTTCGGGTTACCCAGACGCAGCTCGGTCTGAGTCTGAAACTCGCGGCTGTTGATGACTTTGCGCGCGCCCATGAAATTGCGAAAGGCGTCGACCCGCTCCTTGCTGCTCATCGGATTGCGCATGTTGAAGCCGCACTGCAACTGGTCCTGCTGGCGATTGTTGTTGTACTGGGTGAAGTGCGCGACCCAGGCATTCGGCGTGGTGATCGGTGGTTTCATGGCCTGACAGACTGCTTCGGTCGGGGCGGTGTTCTTGTTGTCGCCACAGCCACGGTCGTTGCGAAAGTCGGTCCAGGCATCGTTGGGAAACGCGCAATAGACATGCACCGGCGTCTCGGGGTCTTTCACCAGATCCCGTGGCGTAATCAGGTAGCCGTTCTGCGTGCTCATGCCGGGGTCTTCATAACTGATGCCGTCGGCGCGCATGAACGAGGCGGCAAACGTGCCCAGCTCCACGGCTTTCGGGCTGGGGTTCCAGACGTCCCACTTTTGCCCCTTGGCCGGATCGGCGCGGTGCGTGCCGCGCACCAGCAGCCCCGAGCAGTCCGATGCGGGGTCCTGCCCGCAACTGTCGACGGTATTGTTATAGAGCTTTTCCACCTTCCTCAGCGTCTCGTCGCATGACTCGGCACTGGCCCATGCCGCATGCACCAACAGCGGCAATACGAGCAACGGGGCGATCCTGTTCAAACGTTTCTTCATGGCTTGCATCTCCTTGATTAGCCAACACACTCAACGCGGGACCGGGTTGCAACCCGCGGCGCGAGTCTCGCTGTCCGACAACGCCGGCCTGAACGGTTCCAGATTCCATGGCGTCTTGTTGCGGTAATTGACCAGCACGCAGCGCAGTTGCTGACGCATGCTGCCAGCGGACTTTTCGTTGTCGCGCCAGTTGCTGTCCGGCCCCTTGAGGGCGAACAACTGATCGTACAGAGCGCCGACCTGCTCACCGGGCAAGGCGCGCCCCGCCGCGGTGGGCACGATGCTCAGGCTCCATTCATCCTTGCGGGTGCCGGGGTCGTAACGTTTGATCCAGTCGGCGGAGGCGATGTATTGCGGCACCGGGGCCCCACCCACCACCATTTCGGCGATCGCCTGATCGGCAGCGACATAGCTGAAACGCTGTTCGGCTGGCTTGGTGAAGTCCAGACGCAGGATCGGCACGCTGTAGCCCTGGGCCTGGAGTTTTTTCTGGAAATTGCGCGCGCTGTTCAGACCGTTCTCCGGTTTCGGCGGCGCCTGATCACCGCGGGTCGCAAAATTCTGCGTGCTGTTGACGTTGTAGATGAAGGCATCGATGTACTTCATGTTTTCGCTGCCATCGTTGCTCGCGGTGGCGTTCTTCAACATGAACTCGTTGACCTGGGCACTGAAGGCAAAGGGGTCCTTGTTGGTGGTGTTCGGGCGCGACTCATGCACGCGGATCATCGCGTGCCAGTCGCTGGGTTTTTCCGCGTTCCAAGAACACTGGCTGTACTGGATCGGCCCCTTCATCAGCCCGGTGTATTTCTGCGTCCACTGCTCGGCGGTGGTGACACCCGCCTCGGCACAAGTGCCGTAGGCCAGTGCGGCATTGCGGTTGTTCAGCGTGCCTTGCGCCGCACGCGGCGGTTCGCGGCTGTCGAAGAAGCCGCAGCCATACCACTTGCGCTCCGGCCCGGTACCGCCATCAAACGCATAGATGCAGGTGAAGCCCTGCTCCTTGACCGGCAGCTTCAGCGCCGCTGCATCGGTGGGTGTGCGCAGGATGAAACCGGCCGGGTGAATGAGAATGCGCGTACTCAGATCCTTGCGAATCCACGAGTAGGACGTCGCGCCGATCTTGATTGCATAAGGGCTGTAATCCCACGGATTGAAGGGCCCGTCATTGACCATGCGCAGGGTCACGCCGCTGCAGTAATACAGCCCGCGCGCGGCGCCGGTATCGGGTTCCTGGCAAGCGTCCTTGAGGGTGTTGTAGTTGCTGTTGATGCGCTTGAGCGTGTCCAGCGGATCAACCTGCGTCTGGGCGCAAGCCGTGCCGAACAGCAGGGGCAGCGTGCAGGCGAGCGTAAAAGATGAAGTCGTGCGCAATAGCGC
The DNA here is from genome assembly GCF_052045635.1 of Pseudomonas sp. 22189. Lineage (NCBI taxonomy): Bacteria > Pseudomonadati > Pseudomonadota > Gammaproteobacteria > Pseudomonadales > Pseudomonadaceae > Pseudomonas > Pseudomonas sp. 22189. Next base: position 322,489 of record NZ_JBQEPG010000002.1, on the reverse strand, counting down.
AGCGCGGACTGATCGATCCTTCGTCATGAGATACCGTCCTGGTAAATCGGCCTGTGACAGGGGCCGTTGCAATGACTATAGACGCGCAACCACAGAAATCCCCTGTAGGAGCTGCCGCAGGCTGCGATCTTTTGATCTGGCTTCTGGTTTTAAAATCAAAGTCAAAAGATCGCAGCCTGCGGCAGCTCCTACAGGGTTTTGCATTTTTTTCTGAAAAATTTCGGTGGCGCTGTAACGCATCGCCATGGGCGTTCTCTAGTGGGGTAAGCAAGCGCACTTCGCTTGTAAAACCCAAGCTCAAATCTGGAGAAACATCATGACTGCTACCACTCGTACCCTGTCCGCCGCTGCACTGGTTCTGGCTCTTGGTTCCGCCCTGAGCATGACTGCCGTTTCCAGCGCCAATGCCGCCGACAACAGCAACATGGAAAAATGCTTCGGTGTGGCCATGAAGGGTCACAACGATTGCGCCGCGGGCGCAGGCACCACATGTGCCGGCACCGCGAAAATGGATTACCAGGCCAACTCCTGGAAGTTCGTGCCAAAAGGCACCTGCACCACCACCGAGAGCAAAACCTCGCCGACCGGCTTCGGTCAGATGGAAGCCTTCAAAGCCAAGTCCTGATCCACGACCTGCCCGAGTGACGCTCATGTTCACCCTCAACGAACCTGTCCCACCGCGCACTCGGGCAGTCCTCTGCGGGCTCCCGCCCCGCGCGGGGCTGGGACTCAAGACCGGGCACTTTCGTGAAGTGCTCGGCACCCAACCGGACATCGGTTTCTTTGAAGTCCACGCCGAAAACTACATGGTCGACGGCGGTCCGTTTCATCATTTTCTCGGGTTGATCCGCGAGCAGTATCCGCTGTCGCTGCACGGCGTCGGGCTGTCGATCGGGGCCGAAGGGCCACTGGATCTGCAACACCTGCAACGCCTGCAAACACTGATCGAGCGTTATCAACCGCAAGCCTTTTCCGAACACCTGGCCTGGTCGAGCCACGGCCCGGTGTTCCTCAATGACCTGCTGCCGCTGGCGTATGACACGCCGACGCTTGACCGCGTCTGCGCGCATATCGACCAAGTGCAGAACACCCTCAAGCGCCCGATGCTGCTGGAAAACCCAGCGACCTATCTTGGCTTCGAGCGCTCGACCATCGACGAGCCGGCGTTCATCACCGAGGTGATCCGCCGCAGCGGTTGCGGTCTGCTGCTTGACGTCAACAACGTCTACGTCTCGTGCATTAACCATCAACGCGATCCACTGACCTACCTCGACGCACTGCCTTTGCACGCGGTTGGCGAGATTCATCTGGCCGGGTTCGCCGAAGACGCCGACAGCCTCGGCGACCGCTTGCTGATCGATGATCACGGCGCGCCGGTTGATGATGCCGTCTGGGCGTTATACCGACAGGCACTCGAACGTGTTGGCCCGGTGGCAACCTTGATCGAACGGGACAATCACCTCCCGACGTTCAACGTGCTGCTGGCCGAGGCACAGCAGGCCGAAGCGTTGCTGCGGCGCTCAAGGAGTCAGCCATGAACACTCAAGCCGACTTCAGCGCCGCCCTGCTCGACACTCGCCTGCCCTGCCCCGCCGGCCTGTTCAGCGCCAACGGTGCCGATCCTGCCAGCCGATTCCTGGTGTATCGCAATAACGTGCAAGGCTCGTTGATCAACGCGCTGGCCGACAGTTATCCGGTGGTGCAGCAGTTGGTCGGCGAGGAATTCTTCCGTAGCATGGCCGGCATATTCATCCAGCAGCAGCCGCCGCACAGTCCGTTGATGAGCCGTTACGGCGACGGTCTGGCGGACTTCATTGACGCATTCGAACCGGCGGCCGAGGTGCCGTATCTGGCCGATGTCGCACGGCTCGAACGCTTGCGCACCCGCGCTTATCACGCCGCCGATGCCGCGACGGTCAGTGCGCAACAGATCAGCGCTGCACTGGCCGATCCACAAACACTGGCCGAACTGCACATCGCCCTGCACCCCTCGCTGCACCTGCTCGACTCCGCCTACGCAGTGGTTTCGATCTGGGCCGCGCATCAGCAAGACACCACACTGGCGGATATCGATATCCATCAAGGGCAACACGCACTGGTGCTGCGCAACGGTCTGGAGGTCGAGGTCTTTGCCCTCGATCACGGCGCCAGCGTATTCATCCGCCATCTGCTCCATCACCGACCGCTGCTGCAAGCGGCGCAAGACAGCCCGCCCTTCGATCTGCCGCAGACCCTCGCCCTGCTGATCGGCCACCATGCCATCACCGACCTGAACAACAAGGTATCGCCATGAACAACCTCATCACTCGCGCCATCGGGCTAATGGAAAAGATTCCCCACAGCCTGATCGCCTTCATCGCCCGGTTCTCGATTGCCGCGGTGTTCTGGAAGTCCGGGCAGACCAAGGTCGAGGGACTGGCCATCGACTTGGTCGACGGCACCTTTCAACTCGGCTGGCCACGCTTGGCGGACTCGACAATTCCGTTGTTCCAGAGCGAATACACTGTGCCGCTGCTGTCACCGGAAATCGCCGCGCACATGGCAGCGTTCGCCGAACACTTCTTTCCAGTGCTGATATTAATTGGCTTCGCCACGAGGTTTTCGGCGCTGGCGCTACTGGGCATGACGCTGGTCATCGAGGTGTTTGTCTACCCCGATGCCTACCCGACCCATGGCACCTGGGCGGCGGTGTTGCTGTACCTGATGGCGACCGGGCCGGGGAAATTGTCGATCGATCACATGATCGCCAGGTACTACAAACGCTGATGTCTGATGTCTCTGATGTCTCTGTAGGAGCTGCCGAAGGCTGCGATCTTTTGACCTNAAAATCAAAAGATCGCAGCCTTCGGCAGCTCCAGAGGTATCACAGGTATCACGGGTATCACGGGTATCACGGGCATCGTGGTCAATGCGCCAGGCGATCCAGCGCCTCGCCGCTGCGTTTGAACCAGCCAATCAGATAATCCGCCAGCACCTGCGTGCGTTTGGGCAACCCACCTTGGTACGGGTGCACCAGATACATCGGCATCCGGCGCGTCTGAAAATCGCGCAGCAGCCAGCGCAACCGGCCGTCAGCCAGTTCCGTTTGCAGCAGATACGACGGCAACCGTGCGATACCGGCGCCGGCCAGGGCGGCTTTCTTCAGCAGGTTGTAATGGTTGCTGGCGAACGGCCCCGACACCCGCACCCGGAGCAATTCGTGCTGTTGGTGATACAGCCATTCTTCACGGCCACTGTAATGACTGTTGAGCAGGCAGCGGTGTTCGGCCAGCTCCTGCGGGGTCAGCGGTTCGCCGAATTGTTCAAGGTATATCGGGCTGGCGCAGGTCAACTCCTGCCACGCCAGCAGGGGCTTGGCCACCAGCCGCTCGTCATTGGCCACCTCGGAGCGAATCGCCAGATCGAAGCCATCCCGGGACAGGTCGCGATAGTGGTTGTTCAGCTCCAGCTCGATCTGCACCTCGGGGTATTGCTGCGAGAACTCCAGCAGCAAGCCGTCAAAAAACGTTTCCCCCAGCGATACTGGCACCGTCATCCGCACCGGACCGGCCATGTCGTCTTTCAAACGCGCCAACGCCTGACGTGCCCGCTCCACTTGCACCACCAGCGCCTGGGCTTGCGGCAACAATGCGGCGCCCGCCGCTGTCAGGGTCAAGCGGCGCGTGGTGCGTTGCAGCAACACCACGGAAAACTGTGCTTCCAGCTGACTGATGCGTTTGGACAACTGGCCCTTGCTGCAACCCAGTTGCTGTGCCGCCAAGGTAAAACTGCCGGCCTCGATCAACACCGCGAACGCCGCCAGATCATCCATTTCGCTCATGGATTGTTTCCATTTGAAAACCAAAGGTTGCCTATTAGTGCGCTTATCTGCGGAAAAAACCACTCTAGACTGAAACCTCGTTCAACCCATTGAGGAACAGTCCCATGAAGATTCTGTTGATCGGTGCCGCCGGCACCATCGGTTCGGCCGTGGATAAAGAGCTGAGCCAGCGTCACGAAGTGATCCGCATTGGTCGCAGCAGCGGCGACTTCCAGGTGGACATCAGCGACAGCGCATCGATTCGCAAACTGTTCGAGCAAACCGGCAAGTTCGACGCGCTGATCTGCGCCGCCGGCAACGTAACCTTCGCCCCACTCGGCGAGATGAACGCTGACAGCTTTGCACTGGGCCTGAAAGACAAACTGATGGGCCAGGTCAACCTGCTGCTGATCGGCCGCGAATACGCCAACGACGGCGCCTCGTTCACCTTCACCAGCGGCGTGCTCAGCCACGACCCGATCCGTACCGGCGCCTCGGCGGCATTGGTCAACGGCGCACTGGACAGCTTCGTCAAAGCCGCCGCCATCGAGTTGCCGCGTGGCCTGCGCATCAACTCCATCAGCCCCACCGTGCTGCTGGAAGCCATGGGCAGCTACGCTCCGTACTTCCGTGGCTATAAGCCGGTTCCGGCAGCCGATGTGGCGCTGGCCTACGCGAAAAGTGTCGAAGGCCTGCAAACCGGTCAGACCTTTCACGTGGGCTAAACCCTTGTGATCAACGGTCAGCCTGCGTAACGTGGCGGCACTTGTCTGGAGAGCCGAAGATGCGTGTTGCCCGTTCGTTGATCGTTGTTGCCCTGCTGCCATTGTTCGCCGCCTGCCAGTTGCTCGACGGCCCGCGTGAAAGCGCGTCCCACGTCGGGCAATCCCGGATGCAGGGGCAATTGACGGCGGCCGACGGCAAACTGGTGTTCCAGCCCTGTGGCGAACAGCGTCAGTACGTGGTCAATGACATCGGCGGCACCAGCGTGCTGCAAGAGGCTGCGACCCTCGCCGATCAGCAGGGCAAGCTGTTTGCCGATGTACGCGGGAAGATCGCCGGCGACCGCCTCGACCTCGGTCAGTTGTATCGCGTCGAGCGTTCCGGCACCGCGTGCGATGACCCGAATTTCAAACTGTTGATCCTGCGCGCCGCCGGCCACGGTCCCGAGTGGAACGTCAAAGTCAGTGGCAAGGGCATGGTCATCGACCGTGAAGGCCAACCGGCGCTGGCCGTGCCGTATGTCGAAGAACAACTGGGCGACGGCCGCTTCAACCTCAGCAGCGAAGCCAACAACCAGCGCATCGAGTTGTGGGTCGCGCCGCAACGCTGCGTCGACAGCAGCACCGGCAGCGTGCAGCACATGAGCGCCGAGTTGCGCATCGACGGCAAGGTCGAGCGTGGTTGCGGGTATTTCGGCGGATCGCGCAACGACTGAGCGTTTTAGCCTCACCGGATCCGGCCTTTGCGGCTTATAATCGCGGCCTTCAAACGCCCTGGCGCCGTTGTGCGCCCCGCGAATCCGGATCCTCGCCATGTTACGAATCACCGAACTCAAGCTGCCAATCGACCATCCCGAAGAAGACCTGCGTGCCGCCATCGTGCAGCGCCTGGGCATCGCCAGCGATGACTTGCTCGATTTCACCTTGTTCAAGCGCAGCTACGACGCGCGCAAAAAGTCTTCCGAACTGTGCTTCATCTACACCATCGACCTCACCGTGCGCGACGAGGCCAAGGTGCTCGGCAAGTTCGCCGACGACCGTAACGTCAACGTGGCGCCGGATGTCAGCTACAAATTCGTCGGTCAGGCGCCGAGCGACCTGAGCCAGCGCCCGATCGTGGTCGGTTTCGGCCCGTGCGGGATTTTCGCCGGCCTGTTGCTGGCACAGATGGGCTTCAAGCCGATCATCCTCGAACGTGGCACTGAAGTCCGCCAGCGCACCAAGGACACCTGGGGTCTGTGGCGTAAAAGTGTGCTCAACCCCGAGTCCAACGTGCAGTTCGGCGAAGGCGGCGCGGGCACGTTCTCCGACGGCAAGCTGTACAGCCAGATCAAGGACCCGAAGTTCCTCGGCCGCAAAGTCCTGCACGAATTCGTCAAGGCCGGCGCGCCGGAAGAAATTCTCTATGTCAGCAAACCGCACATCGGTACCTTCCGTCTGACCGGCATGGTCGAGACCATGCGTGAAGAGATCCGCGCCCTGGGCGGCGAAGTACGCTTTCAGGAGCGCGTCACCGATGTGCTGATCGAAGACGGCCAACTGGTCGGCGTCGAGCTGGCGAGCGGTGAAACCCTGCATTCGAAACACGTAATCCTGGCCCTCGGCCACAGTGCCCGCGACACCTTCCGCATGCTCCACAGCCGTGGCGTGTTCATGGAAGCCAAGCCGTTCTCGGTGGGCTTCCGCATCGAACACCCGCAGTCGCTGATCGACCGTGCGCGGCTGGGCAAGTACGCCGGCCACCCGAAGCTGGGCGCTGCCGATTACAAACTGGTGCACCACGCCAAGAACGGCCGTTCGGTCTACAGCTTCTGCATGTGCCCGGGCGGCACCGTGGTCGCGGCGACGTCCGAGCCGAACCGCGTGGTCACCAACGGCATGAGCCAGTACTCGCGTAACGAGCGCAACGCCAACTCCGGGATCGTCGTCGGCATCACCCCGGAGGTCGATTACCCGGGCGGCCCGCTGGCCGGTATCGAGTTGCAGGAGCGTCTGGAGTCCCACGCGTTCATCCTCGGCGGCAGCGATTACAAGGCCCCCGCGCAACTGGTCGGCGACTTCATCAACGGCACCCCGTCCACCGAACTGGGCGAAGTCGAGCCGTCGTACAAACCGGGCGTGGCCCTGGGCGACCTGGCCCTGGCGCTGCCGGACTTTGCCATCGAAGCGATTCGTGAAGCGTTGCCGGCGTTCGAGAAGCAGATTCGTGGCTACTCGCTGCACGATGCCGTACTGACCGGCATCGAAACCCGCACCTCGTCGCCGCTGCGCATCACGCGTAACGAGTCGCTGCAGAGCATGAACGTCAAAGGTCTGTTCCCGGCCGGTGAAGGCGCGGGTTATGCGGGCGGGATTCTGTCGGCGGGTGTGGACGGGATTCGGATTGCCGAGGCCGTGGCGCGGGATATCCTCGGTCTGGAAGCCTGATCAGCCAAATCTGCAAAACGCGCAATCCTGTGGGAGCTGGCTTGCCAGCGATGACGGACTCAGATTCGACATTGATGTTGACTGACAATCCGCTATCGCTGGCAAGCCAGCTCCCACAATGGTTTTTGGTGTATCAGATATTCGCGCGCAGTACTGTGGTTGGCAGCGGCTCACCGCGTTCGGCACTCGCCGCCACCGCTGCAATCAATCCCTCCAGCTCATAGCCCTGCGCCTTCAGCCAGTCCTGATCGTAATAGGTATCGGCATAGCGCTCGCCGCCATCGCACAGAATCGCCACGATCGACCCCGACTCCCCCGCCGCTTTCATCTGCTGCGCCGCCATCAGCGCGCCGATCAGGTTGGTGCCGCTCGACCCGCCGACATGCCGTCCCAGACGCTGCGCCAGATAATGCATGGCCGCCAGCGACAAGGCGTCCGGCACCTTGACCATCGCATCGATCACCTGCGGCAGGAACGACGCCTCAACCCGGGGCCGACCGATGCCTTCGATCCGCGAACCGCAGTCCAGGCGCAGGCTCGCGTCGCCCGTCTGGTAGTAATCGAAGAACACCGAACGCTCGGCATCGGCGCACAACACCCGGGTGCAATGCTGGCGATAACGCACGTAGCGGCCGAGAGTCGCGGTGGTGCCGCCGGTGCCGGGGCTGGAAATCAGCCAGCTCGGTTCCGGATGTTTCTCGAAACGCATCTGCTGGAAGATCGACTCGGCGATGTTGTTGTTCGCCCGCCAGTCGGTGGCCCGCTCGGCGTAGGTGAACTGGTCGATGAAGTGGCCGCCATGCTCGCGAGCCAGACGTTCGGACTCGGCGTAAATCTGCGTCGGATCCTGAACCAGATGGCTCTGGCCACCGTAGAAGGCAATCTGCGCAATCTTTTCTTTCGAAGTGGTCGCCGGCATCACCGCAATGAACGGCAAGCCAAGCATGCGCGCGAAATACGCTTCGGAAATCGCCGTCGAACCGCTGGACGCCTCGATCACCGGCGCGCCGGGCTTGAGCCAGCCGTTACACAACGCATACAGAAACAGCGAGCGCGCCAGGCGATGCTTGAGGCTGCCGGTGGGATGGCTCGACTCGTCTTTGAAGTACAACTCGATGCCTGCGAAGCCCGGCAGCGGCAAAGGGATCAGGTGGGTGTCGGCGCTGCGCTGGAAGTCCGCTTCGATGATGCGGATCGCTTCACGGGCCCACTGTCGGGTGTCGCTCATGGTCATGTTCTCGTTGATTCAGGCAGGAATTGCCTCGTCACAGGCTCAGCTATCAAGCATAGGAAAAAACCTGCAGGCCTCACAGATACAGCTGAGGCTCAATTCATCCACCAACTGCCAGGTTCTGTGCAAATGGGTATCAGGCTTTTGCAGTAACGACGCAGAACCTTTCCTCCCGTTCTCTGCGCTGAAGCGGCCTGCTCGAATCCCTGCCTGACAAATAGCGAACAATCCGCACTTAATCAAAGATCCGTCCTACAGCCAGCATTTGTCCGCTTCGTTAACGTCGCACAGCCCTTTCGAAGTGTTGTCGATGGATGAACGAAAGGACGCTAAGTGGCTCGCAACAAGGACATTCCCCGGGTTCCCAACCCACCGGCGGGCGACGGACATCACGTCACCTGGCGTTACATGACAGCCACCGAATTGGCCGAGCGCGAAGCCCGGCAAAACGCTTACGACGCCATGCTGGCGCGGCAGGAGGCCTTCGAGCGCAGCCACGAGGTAGCGGCCCAAAAGCCGGATCCGGTGCGTGCCGGATGCGTGTTCGCCAAGTCCTGCAAATTGCCGGACGCGATCATCGACTACGCGAATCCTTCGGGGATGGTGCCGACCGACAGCCTCAAGGATTACGGCGAGCTGATCCTGCTGGGTGCACGCGAAAGCGATGAGAACGGCGGCATTGCCCTGAAGAAAATCGGCGCCGCAGCCATTCCCGCCGGGCTCGGCAATTTCGCCCTGGCCGGCGCCGCCTTTGAGGCGCTACCCGCCATCGCCGCCGGAACGGCCACCGCCACCCTGGCAGGACTGGTGGCGCTGCTCATGCCTTCCAGCCTCGGCGACAGCGCACTCTATAGCGACGAGCAACTGCGCAGCCTCAAACAGGCCCGTACCCGCGTGCGCCTGCGCGTCGAACAACAGGCCGACGGCAGCCTCAGGGGCTACGGCTTCTATACCGGCAGGAATCGCGATTGGGAAATGGTCGATGTCGTGCAGTTCAGCACGCGTGGTAGTCAATTCATTGCGAACCTTGGTGAAGGCGTCGAATTGATCTGGACACCGGCGGTGGATGGTTCTGACATTCTCGGCATCCCGGCACTGGAGGCCGCCCCGCAAGCACCGCACATCTGGGTTTATCCGCCGACGAAAGCGGCGGACGGGATTCTGGTGAATCCGGTTTATCCGCCGGAGTATCGGGATTTCATTCTGGTGTTTCCGGCGGATTCGGGGGTTAAGCCGGTTTACATTGTTTTGAATGTACGTCGCCACGGTACAGCCGAGGCCGGCCATATCTACCACCCTGCCCCCGAAACAAGCGAAATCACTGCATTTCCAGGTTTAAGAAGAGCAAAAAAGAAAACGCCGTACGCGGGTGGTCTTCGAGATCGCTGGACAGATGCGAAGGGCAGGACAATATATGAATGGGACTTTCTTCACGGTGAACTTGAAACATACCGGGCAAGTGACGGTACGCACTTGGGATCGTTCGACCATAGAACCGGTAAGCAATTAGATCCACCGAAAAAGAAGAAACGCAGTATCAAAAAATATCTATGAGGGTTCTATGGGACTTAGAGTCAGGCTTGAATGGTATGACAAGAAATCCGAACTATATGAAGGAGAGGAGCTATCGAAAGACTTCGGTGACGATGGATCCGTCATCGAATCACTTGGCATGCCGATCGAGAACAATGTGAACAATGGAGGGTTCGATATGCTTTCGCATTGGGCGGATACTCTTCAACCACATTTCAACCAAGTTATTGATTTAACTCGTTTCGACTATCAGATAGCGTTCGTCTACCGCGACAAGTGGTGAGTACCACAACAAAAAACCCCGACCAGTCACCTGATCGGGGTTTTTCTTTACCGCTCGTTGCCGCTTAGTGCGAAACGCGGCTGGTGCCACCGACGGTGGAGATGCGTACGCGCTCACCGACACGGAACACTTCGTTTTCCTGAACCTGTTGCACGTAGGCGCGCATGCTGCCGTCGTCTTCGCGCACGGTGATTTCCACGCCCTGGGTGCGGGTCAGGCCTTCTTCGGTGGCCGAACCGATCAGGCCGCCGGCCACGGCGCCGATGACCGCCGCAACGATGCTGCCCTTGCCGCCACCGATGGCGCTGCCACCGACACCGCCGACCACTGCGCCTGCAGCGCCGCCGATCGGGGTCTTGGTGCCTTCGATTTTCACCGGACGCAGGGATTCGATGGTGCCCATGCGAATCGTCTGCACACGACGCGCTTCGTCACGGGAGTAGGAGTCACCGGTCAGGCTCGACTGGCAGCCGGTCAGCAACATCGCCATCGTGGAAAAAGAAGCAACCAGCAGAACAGACTTACGCATAGCATCAACTCCAAAAGAACAGGTGTTCATTAAACCCCGCTGCTTGACGCCTGTCACGACGCAGCCCGGATAAACTTGATTTTATTCAGGCCCGGTACAGGCACCTGCAGACCCACCCAACAGTAGCGCCAAATCGCCCAATCCGCCCTGCCAACCCAAGGATTTTCATGGATTACCTGATCATTTTCGTCACCACCGTCGCCGGTCTGTACTTCCATGGGTGGCTGTACGTGCGGATCAAACGCTGGATGGATCGTGATCTGGCCCTGTCGTTGGCGGGCAAGGATGAAGACAAACGCGCCTTCATGCTGCAACGACTGGCCGATGCCCGCGTGCAGAAGATCAAGCGTCGGGACCTGCCGAAGTGGCTTGAGGCCGCTGCGGCAAGCTATCCCGCTCGGTAGACTGCTTAAGGCGCCAGACGTTCAAGAATCCAGTCGGCACCCTGCTGACGGTAGTTCAGGCGATCGTGCAGACGACTTGGACGGCCCTGCCAGAACTCGATGCGCTCAGGCAGCAGGCGATAACCGCCCCAGTGTTCCGGACAGTGCGGTTGCGTATCGCTGAAACGCTGCTCGGTAGCCTTGAGCAGCTCTTCCAGTTCGCCGCGCCCGTTGATCACCCGGCTCTGCGGTGAAGCCCAGGCCCCGAGCCGACTGCCCAGCGGACGCACCTGATAATAAGCATCGGACTCAGCAGGCGTGACTTTCACCACACGCCCTTCGATGCGCACCTGGCGCTCCAGGGTCGGCCAGAAAAACGTCATGGCAGCCAACGGGTTGGCCGCCAGATGCTGGCCCTTGGCGCTGTCGTAATTGGTGAAAAAGGTGAAGCCCTGCTCGTCCAGGCCCTTGAGCAGCAGAATGCGGCAGTGCGGGCGACCGTCCGCATCGACCGTGGCCAGGGTCATGGCGTTGGCCTCCACCGGCGCCTGTTCGGTTTTCACCGCATCGGCAAACCACTGGTGGAACAACGCAAAGGGTTCAGCCGGAGCTTGCGCCTCGGTCAGACCATCCCGGGTGTAATCACGACGCATATCTGCCAGAGCCTGGGTCATGGCGCATTCCTTTTCGTTAGCGGATCACTGCTTGGAAGTATCGCTGGCGGCAACTTTCTTGTCAGTCGTCGCAGCTTTGGCCGGAGCGGTTTTCTTGGCTGGGGTTTTCGCCGGAGCCTTGCTCGCCGCCTTCTTCGCTGGTGCCTTGGCAGCGGCTTTCTTCGCCGGAGCCTTTTTGGTTGCAGGTACGGCGGCCTTCGAAGCGGCCGGCGCCGGGGTAACCGGTTTGGCTGCAGGCTTGACGTCCTGTGCGGCAAGCATCGTGGTCGGTGCGGGCGCCGGCATGTTGTACTTGCTCAGCAGGGCCACCATGGTGTTCTGCGGGGTCACCAGCAGTTCGACGCGACGGTTCAGGGCACGGCCTTCGGCGCTGTCGTTGGCCGCACGCGGGGCATCGCCACCCATGCCGCGCAGCATCAGGCGATCACGCTGCAAGCCGCTCAGGCGGAAAATCGCCGCCACGGACTGAGCGCGTTCCTGGCTAAGCTTGACGTTGGCCGGCGCGGCGCCGGTGTTGTCGCTGTGACCGAGCACCAGGACAGCGGTTTTCGGGTCAGCTTCGAGGATTTTCGCGACATTGGTGAACGGGCTGAGGGTCACCGGCAACAGCATCGCTGGACGTTTCGGGTTGAACGAGCCTTCAACCGGCGCGATCACCACCAGCACGTTGTCACGGCGCTCGAGTTGCAGATTGCTGTCCTTGATCGCTGCACGCAGGCGTGGCTCGTAGTCATCCAGCCAGGCCTGAGTGACTTTCGGGTCAGGCATCGGCACCACTTTGGCCGTGGACTGATCCTTGCCGCCGAACGGCCACCACCACTTTGTGCCGGTGTCAGCATCGGCCTTGGCCACTACCGCCGGTTTTGCTTCTGGTTTGACTTCGGGTTTCACGTCGGCCTTGGCCGCCGCGTCATCGGAGCTGCCGAACGGCCAGTACCAGTGGCTGCTGCTTTCAGCCTTGGCCACAGGTGCGGTCGCGGCAGGTTTGAGCGGGGCTGGGGCTGCGACAGAAGCCGGGGCTGGGGCCGGCTCTTTGGCCGCCACTTTGTCGGAAGAGCCGAACGGCCACCAGCTGCCGCCGTCCGCATCGTTTTTAGGAGTCTGTGCGCAACCGGTGATCGCAACACACAGGGCCAGGGCGAGAGTTTTTTTGGATGACATTGAAAATCCACAAAGTGAAGTAATGAAAGATCAGAGCTCTTTTGCCCGGATAAACAGACGCTTTGAATCAAAAAACCGGATCTGGTTCCAACCCTGGAACCTCATGTAACGCTTTACAGACAAGTGGCAAGTACCCGCGCCAGTTGCTGCGCGCGCGGATCCATCAAGACGTACGGCCCAAGGGTATTTGTCACAAAACCGAATGCGACATCGTGCTCGGGATCAGCAAAACCCACCGAACCGCCCGCCCCCGGATGACCAAACGCCCGCGGGCCGAGGCCATAGGTGGCGTTCGCCATGTCCGGCTGATCGAGCATGCAGCCCAGGCCGAAACGGGTACGGGTCAGCAGGGTCTTGTCTTCGCCGTAACTGTGTTCGCGGGTCAGTTCTTCGAGCATTTCGCTTTCGAGCAGGCTGCCATCGAGCAAGCCAGCGTAGAAACCGGCCAGGCTGCGCGCGTTGCCATGACCATTGGCGGCAGGCTGCTGCATGCGCCGCCATTCCGGTTTGTTGGTGCTGGTGAGCACCGACGGCGGATTGGTGAAGGCACGGGTGGTCATGGCGGTCGGTTCGCGCATGGTCACCTGCAGCAGACGCTGGGCCGCGGCATCGCCGACGTTGCCCTTGCCGCGAGCAATATGTGCCACGCGGTGGAATTCTTCGTCCGCCAGACCGACGTGGAAATCCAGCCCTAACGGTCTGGCGACGCGGGCTACGATGGACTCGCCCGGCCCACGACCGTCTGCACGACGCAGCAACTCGCCGACCAGCCAGCCATAAGTGATGGCGGCATAGCCGTGACCGGTGCCCGGCGTCCACCACGGCGCTTCGGCTGCGAGGGCGTCGACCATGGTCTGCCATTCGTAGAGGGCGGCGGGCGCCAGCAACTCGCGCAGCGCTGGCAGACCGGCCTGATGGCAGAGCAATTGGCGCAGGGTGACGGTTTCTTTGCCAGCGGCAGCGAATTCCGGCCAGTAGCGGGCAACCGGTGCATCCAGTTGCAGTTTGCCTTCGGCCACCAGTTGCAGCGCGGTGACCGCAGTGAACGTCTTGGTGCAGGAAAACAGGTTGGCGATGGTGTCGCTGTACCAGGCCTCGGCGCCGTCCTTATCGGCGGTACCGGACCAGAGGTCGAGGACGGTTTCGCCGCCGACCTTGATGCACAGGGCTGCGCCGCGCTCCTGGGGATCGTCGAACAGTGCCGCGAAAGCCTCGCGCACCGCTTCGAATTGAAGCTCGTAATGACCCTGAATCTGCACCCGCAACTCCCCCGCGAAAACGCTCTACAAAGTGGCCCGCATTGTTCCAGCCCTTGAAGGATTTGGGAACAGCTGCGGGCCGGGTGGTCATTTCAAAGCAAAATCAAAAGATCGCAGCCTGCGGCAGCTCCTACAAAATTCCATTCCCTGTAGGAGCTGCCGAAGGCTGCGATCTTCAAGGCATCAAACCTCAGTGACCATTCCCCGAATGCCCACCCGCATGCCCGGCCCCCGGGCCCTTGCCGGCTTCACCCTTGCGCCCTCCTTCAGCTTCATGACCAGCAGCGGCGGCCGCCTTCTCGGCCTCTTTGCCGAGCTGATCAACCGCTTGCAGATTGCTCTTGCGCACCGCTTCGACGAAACCCTGATACGGCAGATCGGTAATCCCCACCAGACCAAAGTGCCCGTTCTCGCCATCAAGCAGACGCCCGGTTACCGGTTGGTCCAGATACTGGAACCAGTGCACGCCAACAATCGACGGTTCGCTTAACGCCTGTTTGAGGAAGTTGGCATACGCCGGGCCGCGATCTTCTTCCTTCGCCAGTTGCGTCACGCCACCCCAGAACGGGCCGCGATCACTGGAGCCGAAGTTGAACTCGGTAATCAGCACCGGTTTGTCGAGGGCACGCAGAGCGGCGAAGTCATAGCCGTCCTGCGGTTTCAGCGTATACAGGTTGAAACTCAGCACGTCGCAATACTGTGCACAGGACGCCACGGCTTCCGGGGTGCTGGTGGCGAAACGGCCGCCGAGCAGCAACTGATTCGGCGCGTGCCATTTCAGCGAATCGGAGATGGTTTTGAAGTAGGTGTCGGCGAACACCTTCTGGAAGTATTTGAAGTCGTTTTCGATTTCCGGGTGCTCCGGATTCGGCATCGGTGGCACGAAACCCGGGTCTTCCATCAACTCCCACGCCGGCAGATCAATGCCCCAGGCTTTCGACAGGCCCGCCTGGTTGCGGTACTTGTCGCGCAGCTGCTTGAGAAACGCGCGTTTGGCCGGCACGTCGGTGGTCATTTTCAACGTGCCATAGGCCAAGGCATAGCGCGACTGCGGATCATCGCCCGGACCGGCCCAGGCCAGTTCGTTGTCGGCGTAGTAGCCGATCAGCCACGGATCATCACGATGATCGCGGGCGGCGATGGCCACGGCGCGCTCGGTGGCCATGGCGAAACGCGGGTCGAACGGATCAGGCATGCCGCCCCACCAGTCGCTGCCGGTGCTGATGCTGGTGTAGTCGCCGACGATCGACAGCGGCAAGGTGTATGGCACCCGCTCGGCGTCGGCGAGCGCGTCGGCACTCCAGTTGCCGACCGTGTTGAAGCCCCAGGCCTGCAGGCGGTCGAGGGTGTGGGTGGCCCACTTCTGCTGATCGACCGTGGCCTTGCACGGCGCGGCTGGCGGTTCGGCATGCGCCTGTGCTGCGCAAGGTTCGCCGTACAGGCGTTGCAGGTTGGCGCCGTAAAAATCGTACCAGCGCCCGTTGCCATAGCCTCGGCCCTGATCGGCACCGTTGCCGCCACGGTTATCGCCTTCGCCGAAATGACTGGCGAGCGGCTCATCGGCCTTGGGCAGGGATTCGAACATCCACTCACGCCCGGCCACGTAGGTCTGGTTGACCTGCGGGCTGACGGTGTTGACCCCCAGCGAATAGAACGGATGTCCTTCCGGCGTGACGAGATACCAGCGACCATCACGCTTTTCAGTGCGGAAAAAGCCGCTGGCCTTGAACGCCGGCCCTTTATTCCAGCCACCGAACTTGTCCAGCGAAGATTTTTCGCGCTCGGCCAGCCAGGTTTTCAGCTGTTGCTGTTCCTTGGCGGCCACAGATTTCAGTTGTTCGTCGTTGCTGATTTTTTCCGGCCATTTGCTGCGGGCCGACTGCCCGTAGGCGTCCACCAGATTGCCGTAGACGGCCCGGGTCACGGCATCGCCGTCCTGCACACCGAAACGTTCGAGCAGCAGGCTTTGCGCGGCTTTCGGCTGATCCATCCACAGGCTGACCGACACCACCTGGCTGCGATCCAGTTCGCCGCTGCTGCTGGCCAGCAAAATGCGCTGGCCATCGACGGTCATCGGCATCGGCGGCCCGGCCTTCATGCCCTGGCTCAGCGGCGAAGTTGCCACCAGCGGCACCAGCAGGGTTTGCGCAGGGCCGGCCGGCAGGTCAACGCGGCTGGTCAGGGTCTGACCGTTGTTGCTCTGGATTTGCACGTAGACCGTCACGGCCCAGTTCATTGCGCTCTGCAGACGCAGGCTCATCATGCCCGACTGCGACCAGTCCCAGGCGCCGGTTTGTGGGGTCAGGCGCAGGGTCGGGCGGGCTACCGGGTTGAACGTCACCCGGCGCAGCACTTCACCTTCCGGGGTTTGCTCGGCGTTGGCTTGTGGCAGGTCAGTGTTTTCGGTGACGACTTTCACCACATCGGCAGGACGGACGAAGTTGAACAGGGTCTGCTGACCGGCAGGCGCCGCCAGTAACGGAGCGGCAAAGATCAAGGCAAAAACGGCAGGCAACGAGCGGCGAATCATAAGAACGGAGTTCTCCCTAACGACCAAAAGGCCAATGGAAAAGCATGGCAGAGAGATAGACAGCGCGGCGGGCAAAACTGCCCACCGTTGTCTCAGGATATTTCACGACGGAATGGCGGTAACGCATTGAGGATCGCCTTGCCATAGCGCTGGGTGACCAGGCGCCGATCGAGCAAGGTGATGGTGCCGCGGTCTTCTTCGGTGCGCAGCAGGCGGCCGCAGGCCTGAACCAGTTTCAAGGAGGCGTCGGGCACCGAGATTTCCATGAACGGATTGCCGCCCCGGGCCTCGATCCACTCCGACAGCGCCGCCTCGACCGGATCGTCCGGCACCGAGAACGGGATCTTGGCGATCACCACGTGTTCGCAATAGGCGCCCGGCAAGTCCACCCCTTCGGCGAAACTGGCGAGGCCGAACAGCACGCTGGAATCGCCGCCATCGACCCGCGCCTTGTGCTTGTTCAGGGTTTCCTGTTTCGACAGGTTGCCTTGAATGAACACTTGTTTGCGCCAGTCGCGGTCGAGGCCGTCGAACACGTCCTGCATCTGTTTGCGCGAAGAGAACAGCACCAGACTGCCGCGCGAGCCTTCCACCAGGTCCGGCAGATCGCGGATGATCGCCGCCGTGTGGGCCGCTGCATCACGCGGATCAGCCTTGAGGTCCGGCACGCGCAACACGCCGGCGTCGGCATGATGAAACGGGCTCGGCACCACAGCGGTGACGGCTTTCTTCGGCAGCCCGGCGCGCATGCGAAAGCGGTCAAAGGTGCCCAGCGCGGTCAGCGTTGCCGACGTTACGAGGCAGCCGTAGGCGACGTTCCACAGGCTGCGGCGCAAGGTTTCTGCGGCGAGAATCGGGCTGGCATTGACCTCGATGTCGAACAGCGAGCCGCTTTCGGCCAGCGTCAGCCAGCGGGCCATCGGCGGGCTGTCTTCCGGGTCTTCGGCGGTGAACGCGGTCCACAGTTCCCAGTTGCCCGAGGCACGGGACAACAGGCTGCCGAACAGCGGATACCACTCTTCGGCCTGATTGCTGGCGATGCCGATATTGACCTCGCCGTCCATGCCTTCCTTGAGCAGGTCGGTCAGACGGGTGAACAGGTCATTGAGACGTGAATAGCCTTTCTTCAGCTCGATGCCCATCTCGC
Source organism: Pseudomonas sp. 22189 (assembly GCF_052045635.1). Lineage (NCBI taxonomy): Bacteria > Pseudomonadati > Pseudomonadota > Gammaproteobacteria > Pseudomonadales > Pseudomonadaceae > Pseudomonas > Pseudomonas sp. 22189. The sequence goes on along the minus strand of NZ_JBQEPG010000002.1, from coordinate 304,811 downwards.
GCATGTGCTCGGGAATTACCCCGCCGACGAAACGATGGCGTGGCCGCTCGCGGCCTTCAACGTCTTCGCCGGGTTTGAAATCGGCAATCTGCTCGCACGCGGTGAACATGAACTGCTGCTGGGTCTTGATTTCCCGCGCCAGCTCCGGCACCTGCTCGATCAGCTTGCCGAGGTCGCCCGGCAACGGATGCTGGGCCAACAGTTTGGTGAGGTTCTTGGCCGTGGTTTCCAGCCAGTCGGCGGTGGAACGCAGGCGCGTGTAATGAGCGAAGTGGCCGATGGCCTTGTCCGGCAGGTGATGGCCTTCGTCGAACACATAAATGGTGTCACGCGGATCCGGCAGCACCGCACCGCCACCGAGGGCCAGGTCAGCCAGCACCATGTCGTGGTTGGTGACGATCACATCGACCTTGCCCATGCCTTCACGCGCCTTGTAAAAGGCGCACTGGCCAAAATTCGGGCAATGGCGATTGGTGCACTGGCTGTGATCGGTGGTCAGCCGCGCCCAGTCGGCATCTTCGAGAGCGTTGGGCCAGCTGTCACGGTCGCCGTCCCATTTATTGCCGGCGAGTTTCTCGATCATGCTGGTGAACAGCTTCTGACTGGCCTCATCGACCTCGATCTTGAAGCCTTCTTCTTCGAACAGCTGCGCGGTGGCGGTTTGCGCGTGGCCTTCCTGCAACAACATGTCGAGCTTGGACAGGCACATGTAGCGGCCACGGCCCTTGGCCAGCGCAAAGCTGAAGTTCAGCCCGCTGTTGCGCATCAGGTCGGGCAAGTCCTTGTAGACGATCTGCTCTTGCAGGGCCACGGTCGCGGTGGCGATCACCAAACGCTTGCCGGCCAGCTTCGCCGTGGGGATTGCCGCCAGGCTGTAGGCCACGGTCTTGCCGGTACCGGTGCCGGCTTCCACCGCGACAATCGCGGGGTCGCCACTGCGCCGGCCTTCGTCGTCGGTGTCGATATCCCCGAGGACTTTGGCGACTTCGGCGATCATCAGGCGCTGGCCGTAACGCGGTTTGAGGCTCTTGGCTTCAAGAAAACGCGAATAGGCGCCCTGGATCGTGGTTTTGAGTTCAGTGCTGATCATTGAATGTCGGGCGTAAAAACGCTGGATAAATTTTCAGTAGTTCGGATCGGCCGCTATCATACCCCGCTAATCAGTCCCGCGCAGAACGGAGTACCCCAATGACACCTTTTAGCCTCGTTTATCCGCTGCATGTCCTGTCCGCCCTGGTCTGGGTCGGCGGCATGTTTTTCGCCTGGATGGTCCTGCGCCCGGCGGCGGTGAAGGCGCTCGACGGCCCTGCCCGCCTGACTTTGTGGGTAGAAGTGTTTCAAGGTTTTTTCCGCTGGGTCTGGGTCGCGGTGATCCTCTTGCCGATCAGCGGCGTGGGCATGTTGCACTTGCAGCAGGTCGGCTTCGAGACCGCGCCGAAATACGTGCAGGTGATGATCGGACTGTATGTGGTGATGACGGCGCTGTTTATCCGGATTCAGGGTTTGATGCTGCCAGAGTTGCGCAAAGCCGTTGAAGCCAAGGAATGGCCGGTGGGTGCGGCAGTGCTGGGGCGGATTCGCCGGGTGGTGGGGATCAATTTGATTGTGGGGTTGGTGCTGGTGGCGATTGCAGCGGCAAGGCCGATGTTCTGACGACCTGCACTTTTTGTGGTGAGGGGATTTATCCCCTCACCACAATCAAGAAGTGCTGTGTTTAGAGGCGCTGCACAGTCACCGCCCCCGCCGCACCCGTCGGTCCAGGCTGACCATCCGCTCCGGGCTTGCCGTTTTTGCCGCCATCGGCGCGGTACACCAGGCAGCCCTTGGACTGGCCGCCCTTGCCCGCCTTGCCGCCAACACCCGCCGGGCCACCGGCGCCGCCCGCGACATTGACTTTGATCAGCTCAGCCGGAAACTCGCGCGGCACTTCCAGGCGCACCAGCGCTCCCGGCGCTCCCGGCTGGCCATCGCTACCGTTGCTGCCATCAAAACCGTGACCGGCCGCGCCCCAAGTGCAGCCCGGATCTTCACCGTTGCCGCCATCGAGGCCAACAAAACCCGGCGCGCCGGTACCGCCGCGAGCATCCACAAACAGTTTTGGCGCGCTCAAGGCCTTGAACTGCAAATTCAGATTGCGTCCGGCACGGGCGGCTTTCTCATACGTGCCCGGCGCACCGCGCGCGGTGATCAGGCTGCCTTCGGACAGTTCGGCACGGATGACTTTCATGTCCAGCGCCTGTTCGCTCGGGACGATCGCGATGCGTGCTTCGTGACCCAGACGCAATTCGCCGACGGTCAGCTCGGTCACGTTGGCAGGAATCAGCAAGGTGCCGTAGTCCGCGACGTCCAGCCGCTCCAGCTGCAGGGTGCTGGCCGTGTTGGGCAAACGCATCAGGGAATTGGTTTCGACACTGACCACCTGGGCGCAGGCCAGGGGACTGATGAATGCGGCGAGCAGGCAAAGTTTACGCATGGGAAGAAGCCTCCGGAGCGGCCGGGGCCGGGATGGTTTGCAGGTGAAAAACGCCGAACAGCAGGATGCGCAGACGATCGCGCCACGGGTTGGCACGCCCCTTGAGGCGAGAGAACAGCAACTCCAGCCCATGCAGCGCCAGCAACAAGGCGCCGGCCAGATTGACCAGCAGATGCAGCGGATGCACAAACGGCAGCAGCAGATTGACCACCACCACGCACCAGAACAGCAGGGTCAGCAAACGCCCCAGCCCCCAGAAAACCTTCATACGCTCCCCCGTCTCGGAATTATTCTTTGGGCGCACAGTAACGGCTTACGCGGGGGATAAGCCAGAGGGGCAAAAGAAAAAACTTTTGTCAGTCGTCGGATCGCTGCCGGTTCGACGATGATCGTCGCCCGGCAGCTCTAGCCTGCGGACTACAGACAAGTCCTAGCGATTGATATGCAACTCTACCCGACGGTTTTTCGCCCGCCCTTCGTCCGTCGCGTTATCGGCCACCGGCTCGCTCTCGCCGCGCCCTTCACTGGTCAGTTTGGCCGGTTCCAGGCCCTGGCTCAGCAGATACGCCGCCACACTGCTGGCACGCCGCTCCGACAACGCCTGGTTATAGGCCTCCGAACCCTTGCTGTCGGTATGGCCGATGACTTTGATGCTGACCACGTCAGCATTGCGCAACTTGTCCATCAGCGTATCGAGCTGGGCTTTCGCGGCCGGGGTCAGGTCCGACTTGTCGAAATCGAACAACACATTGCCGGCATCGCTGAGGGTGATGACTTCCGATTGCGGTGCAGGCTCTGGCGCTTTTTCCGTGACCGGGTATTGCGGCAGCGGACAACCACGATGATCGACCGGGGTATTGGCCGGAGTGTCCGGACAACGGTCGCGGCGATCGAACACGCCATCGCCATCTTCATCGCCATCCTGGGCATAACAGATCAGCCCGCCGGTAAGGATCCCCAGCGCGGCACCGCCACCGGCCCAGCCGCCACTTTCAATGGCGCCAAGGCCGCCACCGACCAGCCCGCCGATCAGGCTGCAAATCGGCCACGTACGTTGATTGAGGGGGGCGTCGCCGTCGCTGTGAGTGGCGCAACCGGTGAGCAAGCTGCCCAGCAGCAGCACCGGCAAGACGGACCTTGAGAAAACAGTCATTGTGAAAGCTCCTGTGTCACCGGCCCATACCGGTTACACAGGAGTAAAGACGCGCATCCGCGACTGCACAAGCCGCGGATGCGTGAGGGGCTAGCGGACGATTTTGATTTCGGTACGACGGTTCTGTGCGCGACCGTCAGCGGTTTTGTTATCCGCCACTGGCTGGCTTTCACCCATGCCCGACACCGAAACGAAGCTGGCACGCGGCACACCTTGCTGGATCAGGTATTCCACCACCGAGTGCGCACGACGATCCGACAGTTTCTTGTTGTAGGCATCGCTGCCCACGCTGTCGGTGTGACCGGTCACGGTCAGTTGCGCCGTGGACGACTCTTGTTTCAGGCGCGTGGCAACTTTGTCCAGCACCTGTTTATCAGAGCCGGTCAGGGTGGCTTTGTCGAACTGGAAGTGCACATCGCGGATGACGATGGTTTCTTCCTTGACCACAACCGCCTCTTCTACCACAGGCGCCGGGGCTGGTGGAGGGCAGCCGTCAGCATCGACCTGCACGCCTTTAGGCGTGTGCGGGCACTTGTCGCGGCTGTCAGGCACACCGTCGCCGTCTTCGTCGCCATCACCGTGCACCCAGCAATAGGCCGCTGCCGTACCGCCGACCAACAGTGCGCCGTAGCCGGCCCACGCCGAACTTTCCGTCGCACCGAGACCGGCCCCGACCACACCGCCGACCGCCGCACAGGTCGGCCAATCGGTTTTCTGCAAACCTGCGCAACCAGTCAACACACTGGTTAGCAGAATCAAAGGTAATGCTGTCCGAACTATGCTCATCTGGTTTTCTCCTGAGGGATCGGCTTAGAACCGATTCACGGAGTAAAGACCGGAGTTTTAATCTCCGCCAGCAATAGGCCACTGGCATTTGGGACCGCGTTCACAGGGATTCGGCACTTTTGCCACGCGCGACAAATCGGGGTCTAGGCCGGATCCGTCTGGCGCGCTAGTCTTGGCGATCTGATTGAGGAGCTTCGATGAACGTCGCCATTTCTTCGCGCACGCCGCAACAGGCGCTGGCTGCTTTACTGGATCGCTATGCCCCGGCGCGTTTGCTGCTGATCGGCGCCAGCGAATTTCCGGCGCTCGCCGCTTTTAAACAGGCGCACCCGGATTGCTGCGTGGCCCACGCCGAACCCGGTGCGTTGCCCGCCGAACTCGCGGCGCGGCGCTTCGACCTGGCGCTGGTGGTCGATTGCCTGGAGCACTTGCCCAAGCGTGACGGCCTGAACCTGCTGGGCGGGATTCGCAACCTCAACGCCAGTCGCATCGCCGTGCTGGCGGATCTGCTGGCCAGCGGCTGGCAGGAAACCGATTTCTACTCGCTGGCACTGCAAGCCAGTGAGCGCTTCCAGCGTGACGAGCAGGTACTGACCCTGTTCACTTACGATCTGCTTGACTACAAGCAAGTCCCCGACTGGCTCAACTCGCGGTTCTGGGCCAATCCGGAAAACTTCGGCAAATACTGGTGGTAATGCAATGAGTACAGCCATTTGCCCATGCGGCAGCGGCAACCTGCTGCAGGCCTGCTGCGGTCCCTACCACGAAGGCCACCCGGCGCCGTGCGCCGAAGCGTTGATGCGGTCGCGCTACAGCGCCTACGTTTTGGGGCTGATCGATTATCTGGTGGCCACTACCCTGCCCGCCCAACAGGCCGGTCTGGATCGCCAGTCGATCAGTGCCTGGAGCGCGCAAAGCACCTGGCTCGGCCTTGAGGTCGAAAGCTCGGAAGTGTTCGGCGGCCAGCCCGAGCACGCCTTCGTCACCTTCACCGCGCGCTGGCACGACAGCCAGGGCGAACACAGCCACCGCGAGCGCTCTTCATTCGTGCAGAACGCCGGGCGCTGGTACTTCATCGACCCGACCGTGCAGTTGAAGCTGGGGCGCAATGACGCGTGTCCATGTGCCAGCGGGCAGAAGTTCAAGAAGTGCTGTGCGGGGTATTTCGGCGCATAAAGGGAAGTGCCGACTAGACTGGGGCACAAAGGGAGTTTTTTCGATGCTCGGTCACTGTCGCACACTGCATGGCTTGTTATTGATGCTGATCCTGAACCTCGGCGGTTGCGCCTCATGGTTCAGCGACGACAGCGTCGACCCCGCCGTGCACCTGGTAAAAGTCGAGGTGGTGCGGGCCAAATTGCTCGAACAGAAATTCATCCTGCATTTTCGCATCGACAACCCCAACGACAGCGACCTGACCGTGCGCGGCATGGAATATCGCATTCATCTGGCAGACCTGTTGTTGGCCGAAGGCGAGCATGAACACTGGATCACCGTGGGACCGAAAAGCAGCGCGTTCTATCGGATACCGATCCGCACCAACCTGTGGCCGCGGGTCAAGGACGTGGTGAAAATGCTGAAAAGTCCGCACCAGCAGGTGCCCTATCGATTGCAAGGCGAGATGGAAACCGGTTTATTCATCGCCCACTACGTGCACCTGGAGCGCAATGGCGTGATAATCCCCGCCGATTTAATTCCGGAGCACAACCGATGACTCAGCAACCTCATGTCCATGGCCCTGACTGCAACCACGATCATGACCATCATCACGATCACGACCATGGCCATGTCCACGGCCCGAACTGCGGCCACGCTCACCAGGAACCGGTGCGCAACGCCCTGAAAGACGTCGGTCGCAACGACCCTTGCCCTTGCGGCAACGGCAAGAAATTCAAGAAGTGCCACGGCGCTTGATGTTTCGGGTGAAGATACTCTTCGCCTGACACATTGCCTTCGCGAGCAAGCTCGCTCCCACAGTTGACCGCGTTCCCGCTGGCTGAACGCAGTCGACTGTGGGAGCTGGCTTGCCAGCGATGAGGCCGGCGCATCCAGCATCGATGTAGCCTGACGCTCCGCTATCGCTGGCAAGCCAGCTCCCACAGGTTTCTCAGGCAACTGCCAGAACCTGCGCAGCACTGACCACCGTCGCATACTCCCCGTGCAAATTCCCCAGCGACATCCCGTGCACCTCTTCGGCTGAACGCGGTGTGCCGAAATAATCGGCCTTGTCGAAGGTAAAACACGCGTCCTCCGCCACCCAGGCGTCAAATCCCAGATTGCCCGCCGTTCGCGCTGTGGATTCCACCGAGTTGTGGGTCGCCACACCGACAATGATCAATTGCCCGATCCCCGCCTCACGCAACCGTGCCTCCAGCCCCATGGCGCAAAACGCGTCCGGCACCTGTTTCTGGATCAGCCATTCGCCGTCCTGCGGCATGAATCGCTGCTGAATCTCCACCCCTGACTGCCCGGGCCAGAACACCGAATCCGCTTCACGCGACAGATGCTGCACATGAATCACCGGCCGCCCGCTGCTGCGCCACGCCCTCAGCAAATCAAGCATGCGTTCTTCGGCCTGTGGATTATTCCGTCGGCCCAGGCGCGGCTGCAGAATGCCTTGTTGCTGGTCGATGATGATCAGTGCAGCGTTGGCCTTGAGCTCCATGGCGTTTTTTTCTCATGCGGGTCAGTGAATTTCCCGCACTTCAGCATCACCTCCAGGTATCAGGCAAGTGCATAAGACCAACCCTCCAAGATCAAAAGATCGCAGCCTGCGGCAGCTCCTACAGGGGGTACTCAATCCAATGCAGGAGCTGCCGAAGGCTGCGATCTTCTCCATTCGACAGAATTACACAAATAACCCCCGCGCCCGCTTGCGCGGCCACCGCCTGCTCACTAACGTAGCGGCTTTATTGCGCCCCCAGCCTCTACCCCCGCAGGAGCTTTGCCATGGCCTCGCCAGCCCTTACACATTTTCTTCCCCGGTTCGGCGTTGCCGCAGCAGTGACCGGTGTCTTGAGCCTGTCCGGTTGCCAGACCTGGAACGCTCAGGACACCCTCCCGCCCACCTCCGGCGTGCAAGCGCTCAAGGGGCTGGCGCAGAACGTTTCGGTGCGTCGCAATGCGATGGGCATGCCGTTGATCGAAAGCAACAGCTTCCACGACGCACTGTTCACCCTCGGGTACGTGCATGCCAGCGACCGCATCAACCAGATGGTGACCCTGCGCCTGCTGGCCCAGGGCCGTCTGGCGGAAATGTCCGGCGCCTCAATGCTCGACGCTGACCGCTACATGCGCGCGGTCAACCTGAAGAAAAGCGCCGACGAGCTGTACAAGGCCTCGTCGCCACGCCTCAAGCGTTTCTTTGAAGTCTATGCGCGAGGCGTCAACGCCTACCTGTTCCGCTACGCCGACAAACTGCCGGGCGACCTCGCGTCCAGCGGCTACAAGCCGGAATACTGGAAACCGGAAGACTCGGCGCTGCTGTTCGCGCTGCTGAACTTCAGCCAGTCAGCCAACCTGCCGGAGGAAATTTCCTCGCTGGTGCTGGCGCAGACCGTGACCAGCGACAAACTCGCCTGGCTGACCCCGTCCGCTCCGGACGAAAACCTGCCGCTGGACGAGGCTGACAAGCTGCAAGGCCTCAAGCTCAACGGACAGATTCCTGGCCTCACCGAACTGAGCAACGCCAGCCAACAACTGGCGGCGGTGAATCTGCTGGGCGCCAGCACCTCGAACAACTGGGCGATCGCCCCGCAACGCAGCCGCAGCGGCAAGAGCATTCTTGCCAGCGACAGTCATGGGCCCTTGGCCGCGCCGTCGCTGTGGACCTTCGTGCAGATCCGCGCACCGAAATACCAGGCCGCCGGTGTCACGGTTGCCGGTTTGCCGATGGTCCTCGGCGGTTTCAATGGCAAAGTGGCGTGGAGCGTCACCAGCGTGCTCGGCGACAACCAGGACCTGTTCCTGGAAAAAATCCGCCGTCAGGGCAGCAGCCTGACCTACGAGGTCAACGGCAAATGGCAGCCGCTGGGCGTGCGCAACGAAACCTATTTCGTCAAAGGCCAGCGGCCGATTCGCGAAGTGGTATACGAAACCCGTCACGGTGCATTGCTCAACAGTGCCCAGGCTGCGGCACAGGGCAACGGTTTCGGCCTGGCCCTGCAAACCCCGAACTTCACCGACGACAAATCGCTGGACGCTTTTTTCGACCTGACCCGCGCGCAAAACGTTGAACGCGCTTCGGACGCCAGTCGCGAAATCCGCGCCATCGCCCTGAACATGGTGTTCGCCGACGCCAGCAATATTGGCTGGCAAGTCACCGGGCGTTTCCCCAACCGTCGCGAAGGCGAAGGCCTGCTGCCATCGCCGGGCTGGGAAGGTCGCTACGACTGGGACGGTTACGCCGACCCGATGCTCCACCCCTACGATCAGGACCCGCCCCAGGGCTGGCTCGGCACGGCCAACCAGCGGGTGATTCCTCACGGCTACGGCATGCAGCTGTCCAACTCGTGGGCGGCGCCGGAGCGCGGTGAACGTCTGGCGGAACTGGCCGGCAGCGGCAAACAGGACGGTCGCAGCGTGATCGCCATGCAGTACGACCAGACCACCACCTTCGCCGCCAAGCTGAAGAAAATGTTCGAAGCGCCGGGCATGAAGCAGCCGCTGAAGCAGGCGATCGACGCTCTGCCGGAAGCCGATCGCAGCAAGGCGCGCGAGGCCTTCAGCCGCTTGATGGCGTTCGACGGCAAACTCAGCTCGACCTCGGCGGATGCGGCGATTTATGAGCTGTTCCTGCAAGCAAGCATGAAGCAGATCTTCCTCGATGAGCTCGGCCCCGAGTCGAGCCCGGCGTGGAAAGCCTTTGTTGCCAATGGCGACTTGTCCTACGCGGCGCAGGCCGATCACCTGCTCGGGCGCGAGGACAGCCCGTTCTGGGATGACTTGCGTACCCCGCAGAAAGAAGACAAAGCCGTGATTCTGGCGCGCAGTCTGGCCGCCGCGATCAACGCTGGCGACAGTCAGTTGGGTGGCGATCACAAGGCCTGGCAGTGGGGCAAACTGCACAGCTACACATGGAAAAACGCCAACGGCCAGACCGTTCGCGGCCCACTGGCAGCCGGCGGCGATCACACCACGCTCAATACCTCGGCATTTGCCTGGGGTCAGGACTTCAACACCACGCGGGCGCCGTCGATGCGTTTCATTGTCGACTTCAGCCAGACCGAACCCTTGATGGGGCAGAACGGTACCGGCCAGTCCGGCAACCCGGCCAGCCCGAATTACCTCAATGGCGTTGATGCGTGGCTCAAGGGTCAGTACATCGGTCTGCCGATGCAGCCGCAGAACTTTGACCGGGTGTATGGCAAGACGCGTTTGACCCTCACCCCGGGCAAATAAACGCTAGAGCAAGATCAAAAGATCGCAGCCTTCGGCAGCTCCTACATGGGAATGGTGAACATCCTGTAGGAGCTGCCGAAGGCTGCGATCTTTTGCTTTTCGCCCCACATAAAAACCCGATAGAACTTCCGGACTCGCGCCAACCTCATAGCTAACAAGCCCTCCATTCTGGTAACGACATGGACCTTGTTATCGCCCGCCCCGAAGGCTTGTACTGCCCTGCCGGGGATTTCTATATTGATCCGTGGCGCCCGGTCGAGCGCTCGGTGATCACCCATGCCCACGGCGATCACGCCCGTAACGGCAATCAGCACTACCTTGCCAGCAGCGCCAGCGAAGGGATTTTGCGCGCGCGTCTGGGTCAGGACATCAACCTGCAAACCCTCGCCTACGGCCAGCGGCTGACCCACCACGGCGTGACCTTGAGTTTCCATCCGGCCGGGCATGTGCTCGGTTCGGCCCAGGTGCGTCTGGAATACGGCGGTGAAGTCTGGGTCGCGTCCGGCGACTACAAGATCGAACCCGACGGCACCTGCGCGCCGTTCGAACCGGTGCGCTGCCACACCTTTATCACCGAATCGACCTTCGGCCTGCCGATCTACCGCTGGCAGCCACAGGCGCAGGTGTTCAGCGAGATCAACCAGTGGTGGCAGGCAAACATCGCGGCGGGCAAGGCCAGCGTGCTGTTCTGTTATTCATTCGGCAAGGCTCAGCGGATCCTGCACGGTATCGACGCCAGCCTCGGCCCGATCCTCAGCCACGGCGCCGTCGAGCCGTTGAACCGGGTCTACCGCGAGGCCGGCGTGTACCTGCCGCCGACGATCTACGCCGGCGACATCAAAAAATCCGACCCGATCATGCGTCAGGCGCTGGTCATCGCCCCGCCCTCGGCCGGTGGCAGCACCTGGATGCGCCGGTTCGGTGATTTCAGCGACGCCTTCGCCAGCGGCTGGATGCGCCTGCGCGGCACCCGCCGGCGGCGCGGCGTGGATCGTGGTTTTGTGCTGTCGGATCACGCCGACTGGCCGGGCCTGCTCTGGGCCATCGAACAGACCGGCGCCGAACGGGTGATGGTCACCCACGGCTCGATCGGCGTGCTGGTGCGCCATCTGCGTGAACAAGGCCTGGATGCGCAAGGCTTCAACACCGAATACGGCGACGATGAAGAGGAAAACATTGACGCCGAACCTGCCATCGCCGAGGTGCAAGCATGAAAGCCTTCGCCGAGTTGTATGCCGAACTCGACGCCACCACGTCCAGCAACGCCAAACTGGCCGCCATGCAAGCCTACTTCGCCCAGGCTGCACCGCAAGACGCGGCATGGGCGGTGTACTTTCTGTCGGGCGGGCGCCCGCGACAACTGGTGCCGGTGCGCATCCTGCGCGAACTGGCGGTGGAGGTCTCGGGGTTGCAGCCGTGGCTGTTCGAGGAAAGCTATCAATCCGTCGGCGATCTGGCGGAAACCATTTCGCTGGTGCTGCCAGAAAACCTGCACAGCTCCGAGGCCGGCCTGGCCGAATGGATCGAAGACAAGCTGCTGCCGCTGCGCGGTGAAACCCCGGAGTATCTCGCCCGCCAACTGCCCGCACTGTGGTCGCAGCTGGACCGGCCGAGCCTGATGCTGTGCATCAAATTGATCACCGGCAGCTTTCGCGTCGGCGTGTCGAAACTGTTGGTCACTCGCGCATTGGCATCGATGGCCGGCCTCGACAGCAAACGTGTGGCGCAGCGACTGGTGGGTTACACCGACCTGTCGAACCGGCCGAACGCGGCCAGCTACCTGAAACTGATCGCTCCGGAATCCGCCGACGAACACGCTCAGCGTGGCGGTCAGCCCTACCCGTTTTTCCTCGCCCATGCCTTGTCGCAATCGGTGGAGGAGTTCGAAACATTGCTGGGCCCGGCGAGCGACTGGCAGGTGGAATGGAAGTGGGATGGCATCCGCGCGCAGGTGGTCAAACGTGAGGGGCGGTTGTGGGTCTGGTCGCGCGGTGAAGAACTGGTGACCGAACGCTTTCCCGAATTCGATACGTTGATCCACGCGTTACCCGACGGCACGGTGATCGACGGCGAAATCGTGGTCTGGAAAAGTACCCATCCGAGCACCGAAGACGCCTTCGATCCGCAATCGAGCGCGCCACCAGCGGTGCAACCTTTCGCCCTGCTGCAGCAACGCATCGGGCGCAAAACCCTCGACAAGAAAATCCTCGAAGAAGTGCCGGTGGTGGTGCTCGCCTACGACTTGCTGGAGTGGCAGGGCGAAGACTGGCGCAACCGTCCGCAGGCCGAACGGCGTGCGCAACTGGAGCAGGTCATCGCCCACGGTAACAACCCGGTGTTACTGGCCTCGCCGATTCTCACCGGGAGTGACTGGTTGGATCTCGCCCGGCAGCGTGAAGCCTCACGGCGACTGGGGGTCGAGGGCATGATGCTCAAGGCCCGCGACGCCCTGTATGGCGTGGGCCGGACCAAGGACATGGGCGTGTGGTGGAAGTGGAAGGTCGATCCGTTCAGCGTCGATGCGGTATTGATCTACGCCCAACGCGGCCATGGCCGGCGCGCCAGTTTGTACAGCGATTACACCTTCGCCGTGTGGGATGGCCCGCCCGAATCCAGCCAACGAGCGCTGGTGCCGTTTGCCAAGGCCTATTCGGGGCTGACCGACGAGGAGATGCGTCAGGTCGACAGCATCGTACGCAAGACCACCGTGGAAAAATTCGGCCCGGTGAGCAGCGTCAAACCGAGTCTGGTGTTCGAACTGGGTTTCGAAGGGATCGCCCTGTCGCGACGGCACAAGAGCGGCATTGCCGTGCGTTTTCCGCGCATGCTGCGCTGGCGGCAGGACAAGACGGTGGATGAGGCAGATAGCCTGGCAACGTTGCAGGATTTGTTGGCCTGACCCGGTTTTCCGGGACATACCTCCAATCGTGCTGAATGAACATCCTGTAGTGAGTGGATTTTCTGGTGAGGAGATCTTGTGGTGAGGGGATTTATCCCCGATGGGCGCGAAGCGGCTCCCCATCATTACTTTCAGTAAACCGCGTGTACCGGATTTGCGACTGCTGCGCAGCCGATCGGGGATAAATCCCCTCGCTACAAGTATTCTGAATCACTAAAAAATGCGTGCCTCGACCCAACTTGGTGCAGCCTTCAACAGCCGCCCGGTTCCGTGCACCAATCCCTTTCTCTCTCCCCTCCCCCAACCTTTTAAAACACTTGTTCGGGACTCTGGTTCGGAAATTGCTACTTTCTATAGGTCGTACGCGTTCCAGTAACAATAATTCTGCGCCACAAGCGCTCATATTGGTTCTTAGGGATTGAATAATGAAAAAAGCATTGCTGACCCTTTCTGCACTGGCGTTGTGCATGGCTGCCGGCTCCGCGCTGGCCAAGGAATACAAAGAGCTGCGTTTTGGCGTTGATCCTTCCTACGCACCGTTCGAGTCGAAAGCGGCCGACGGCAGCCTGGTGGGCTTCGACATCGACCTGGGCAACGCGATCTGCGCCGAGCTGAAGGTCAAGTGCAAATGGGTTGAAAGCGACTTCGACGGCATGATTCCGGGCCTCAACGCCAACAAATTCGACGGTGTGATTTCGTCGATGACCGTGACCCCGGCCCGTGAAAAGGCGATCGATTTCTCCAGCGAGCTGTTCTCCGGCCCGACTTCCTACGTGTTCAAGAAGGGTTCCGGCCTGAGCGATGACGTCGCCTCTCTCAAGGGCAAATCCGTCGGTTACGAGCAAGGCACCATCCAGGAAGCCTACGCCAAGGCCGTACTGGAGAAGGCCGGGGTGAAAATCCAGGCTTACGCCAACCAGGACCAGGTCTACGCCGACCTGAAAAACGGCCGTCTCGACGCCTCGATCCAGGACATGCTGCAAGCCGAACTGGGCTTTTTGAAGTCGCCGGATGGCGCCAACTACGAAGTCAGCAAGCCGGTCGACAGCGAATTGCTGCCAGCCAAAACCGCTGTCGGTATTAAGAAAGGTAACAAAGAGCTGAAGGCACTTTTAGATAAAGGTATCAAAGCGTTACACGATGACGGCAAATACGCCGAGATTCAAAAGAAACACTTTGGCGATCTGAATCTGTACAGCGGTAAATAATGCCCTGGCGCCCATCACTCGATGGGCGCCTTTTCCATCCGCTCAGGTTGCTGATTTATGTTCGAAAACCTCTTACAAAATCTGGGGCTCTCCGCCTTCAGCCTCAAGGGCTTCGGTCCGTTGCTGTTGGAAGGCACCTGGATGACCATCAAATTGTCGGCGTTGTCGCTGCTGGTGGCCGTGTTGCTCGGTCTCTTGGGCGCCAGTGCCAAACTGTCGAAATCCAAACTGCTGCGCCTGCCTGCCCAGCTCTACACCACGCTGATTCGCGGCGTACCGGATCTGGTGCTGATGCTGCTGATTTTCTACAGCCTGCAAACCTGGCTGACCGCCCTGACCGACGTCATGGAGTGGGACTACATCGAAATCGACTCCTTCACCGCCGGGGTGATCACCCTGGGCTTCATCTATGGTGCGTATTTCACCGAAACCTTCCGTGGCGCGATTCTCGCCGTACCGCGCGGTCAGGTCGAAGCGGCCACCGCCTACGGCCTCAAACGCGGCCAGCGCTTTCGCTTCGTGGTGTTCCCGCAAATGATGCGCTTCGCCCTGCCAGGCATCGGCAACAACTGGATGGTAATGCTCAAGGCCACCGCGCTGGTGTCGATCATCGGTCTGGCGGATCTGGTCAAAGCCGCGCAGGACGCCGGTAAAAGCACCTATCAACTGTTCTACTTCCTGGTACTCGCCGCCTTGATCTATCTGCTGATCACCAGTGCATCCAACGTCATCCTGCGCTGGCTCGAGCGTCGTTACGCCGCCGGTGCCCGGGAGGCCGTACGATGATCGAACTCCTGCAGGAATACTGGAAACCCTTCCTTTATACCGACGGCACCAACATCACCGGGCTGGCGATGACGATGTGGTTGCTCAGCGCCTCGATCTTCATCGGGTTCCTGGTGTCGATCCCGCTGTCGATTGCCCGGGTGTCCTCGCACTTCTATGTGCGCTGGCCGGTGCAGTTCTACACCTACCTGTTCCGTGGCACGCCGCTCTACATCCAGTTGCTGATCTGCTACACCGGGATCTACAGCCTGGCCGCCGTGCGCGCGCAGCCGTTGCTCGACAGTTTCTTTCGCGATGCGATGAACTGCACAATCCTCGCGTTTGCCTTGAACACCTGCGCCTACACCACGGAGATTTTCGCCGGGGCGATCCGCAGCATGAACCACGGTGAAGTCGAAGCGGCCAAGGCCTACGGTCTGACCGGCTGGAAGCTGTATGCCTACGTGATCATGCCCTCGGCGCTGCGCCGTTCGTTGCCGTATTACAGCAACGAAGTGATCCTGATGCTGCACTCGACCACCGTGGCCTTCACCGCGACCATCCCCGACATCCTGAAAGTGGCACGGGACGCCAACTCGGCGACCTACCTGACCTTCCAGTCGTTCGGCATCGCCGCGCTGATCTACCTGACCATTACCTTTGCGCTGGTCGGCCTGTTCCGCCTCGCCGAACGCCGATGGCTGGCCTTCCTCGGGCCGACCCACTAGGAAACCCTGTAATGCGACACCAGATCCATGACCTGTTGGCCCCGGTGCCGGGGACCGCACGCCAGATCCACAGCTTCCACTTCGGCCCGGAGCAGGCCCAAGGCAAGATCTACATCCAGTCCTCGCTGCATGCCGACGAAATGCCCGGCATGCTCGTGGCCTGGCACCTCAAGCAGCGCCTGGCGGAGCTGGAAGCCGCCGGGCGCCTGCGCAGTCAGATCGTGCTGGTGCCGGTGGCCAATCCGGTCGGCCTTGAACAAGTGCTGATGGACGTGCCGCTGGGCCGTTACGAGCTGGAGAGCGGGCAGAACTTCAATCGCTGGTTCGTCGACCTCAGCGAAGAAATCGGCAACGACATCGAGGGCCAACTGGGCGACGACCCGCAACGCAACCTTGAGCTGATCCGCGCCAGCCTGCGCAACGCCCTCGCCCGCCAGACGCCCGCCACACAACTGCAATCCCAGCGCCTGACCCTGCAACGGCTGGCGTGTGATGCCGACATGGTGCTGGACCTGCATTGCGATTTCGAATCGGTGGTTCACCTCTACACCACGCCCGAGGCGTGGCCACAGGTCGAGCCGCTGGCGCGTTACATCGAAGCCCAGGCGAGCTTGCTGGCCACCGATTCCGGCGGCCAGTCGTTCGACGAATGCTTCACCCTGCTGTGGTGGCAACTGCAGGAACGCTTTGGCGAGCACTTCGAGATTCCGCTGGGCAGTTTTTCGGTGACCGTGGAGTTGCGCGGCCAGGGTGACGTCAATCACCCGATGGCCAGCCGTGACTGCCAGGCCTTGATCGATTACCTGATCCAGTTCGATGCGATCGTCGGCGAGACCCGGCCGCAACCGCCCTTGCCCTTCCCCGCAACACCGCTGGCCGGTGTCGAACCGGTGACCACGCCGGTCGGTGGCTTGCTGGTGTACACCGCCACGGCCGGGCAATACCTGCAAGCCGGGCAACAGATTGCCGAAATCATCGACCCGATCCACGACCGGGTCACCCCCATTCATTGCACCGCTGCCGGCGTGATGTACGCCCGCTCGCTGCGGCGCATGGCCACTGCCGGCATGGTGATCGCCCACGTGGCGGGTGCCGAAGCCTATCGCAGCGGCTATCTACTTTCGCCTTGAGGATGTCTGTCCCATGTACAAATTGACGGTTGAAGGTCTGCACAAAAGCTATGGCGACCATCAGGTACTCAAAGGCGTTTCGCTCAATGCCAAAACCGGCGACGTGATCAGCCTGATCGGCGCCAGTGGCTCGGGCAAAAGCACCTTTTTGCGCTGCATCAACTTCCTCGAACAACCCAACGATGGCGCCATGAGCCTCGACGGCCAGGCGATCCGCATGGTCACCGACCGCCACGGCATGCATGTCGCCGACCCGAATGAACTGCAACGCCTGCGCACGCGACTGGCCATGGTGTTCCAGCACTTCAACCTGTGGAGCCACATGACCGTGCTGGAAAACATCACCATGGCCCCGCGCCGGGTACTGGGTTGCAGCAAACAGGAAGCGGAAGACCGCGCCCGCCGTTACCTGGACAAGGTTGGCCTGCCGGCGCGCGTCGCCGATCAGTACCCGGCGTTTCTCTCCGGCGGCCAGCAACAGCGGGTGGCGATTGCCCGGGCGCTGGCGATGGAGCCGGAAGTGATGCTGTTCGACGAACCGACCTCGGCACTCGACCCGGAGCTGGTGGGCGAAGTGCTGCGGGTGATTCAGGGGCTGGCCGAGGAAGGCCGGACGATGATCATGGTGACCCATGAAATGAGCTTCGCCCGCAAAGTCTCCAGCCAGGTGTTGTTCCTGCATCAAGGGCTGGTGGAAGAAGAAGGCGCGCCGGAAGACGTGCTGGGCAATCCGCGAAGCGAACGGCTGAAACAGTTCCTCAGCGGTAACCTCAAGTAACCCGGATCTCCAATGTAGGAGCTGCCGCAGGCTGCGATCTTTTGATTTTGCTTTTCAAGATCAAAAGATCGCAGCCTGCGGCAGCTCCTACAGGGGATTGCGGCGTGATTAAACCTTTCGCCAGTCGGCGCGGTCACTGAAGGAACACGTTCAGAGCGCACGCCGCCGGTATGCCGACCTCCACCGACTTCGCAAAACTCTGGTTCAGCGCACGCAACTGGAAGCCGTTCGCCTTTCAAAAGCAGGTGTGGGCCGCCGTCAAACAAGGTCAGTCGGGGTTGCTCCATGCCAGCACCGGCGCCGGTAAAACCTATGCGGTGTGGTTCGCCGCGCTCAACCGCTTCGCCCGTTCAGCCGCCCCCGCAGCCACGACCAGCAAACGCAAACCCCAGAGCGAACCGCTGACCGTGCTGTGGATCACGCCGATGCGCGCCCTCGCCGCCGACACCGCGCGCGCCTTGCAAGCGCCGGTCAGCGATTTGCAGATTCCGTGGAGCATCGGTCTGCGCACCGGCGACACCAGCAGCGCCGAACGTGCGCGTCAGGGCCGGCGCCTGCCGACTACGCTGATCACCACCCCGGAAAGCCTGACCCTGCTGCTTGCCCGAGCCGACGCCAGGACTGCGTTGTCGAGCCTGCGGATGATCGTTGTCGATGAATGGCACGAACTGCTCGGCAACAAACGCGGCGTACAGCTGCAACTGGCCCTCGCCCGCCTGCGCCATTGGCAACCCGAGCTGATCGTCTGGGGCGTGTCCGCCACCCTCGGCAATCAAGCCCACGCCGAACAGGTGCTGATCCCACAGGGCGGCGGGATCAGCGTGCAGGGCCACAGCGAAAAATCACTCAAGATCGACACCTTGATCCCACCCGCCATCGAGCGTTTTCCGTGGGCCGGGCACATCGGTCTGAAGATGCTGCCGCAGGTTGTCGCCGAACTCGACGCCTGCGCCAGCAGCCTGGTCTTCACCAACACCCGCGCGCAGTCGGAAATCTGGTATCAGGCGTTGCTCGAAGCGCGGCCGGACTGGGCCGGACTGATCGCGCTGCACCACAGTTCACTGTCTCGCGAGACCCGCGACTGGGTCGAGCAAGCGTTGAAGGACGGGCAGTTGAAAGCCGTAGTCTGCACCTCGAGCCTGGATCTGGGCGTGGACTTTCTGCCCGTCGAGCGGGTGCTGCAAATTGGCTCGGCCAAGGGTGTGGCGCGACTGATGCAACGGGCCGGGCGCTCCGGTCACGCGCCGGGGCGCACCTCGCGAGTGACGCTGGTGCCGACCCACAGCCTGGAGCTGATCGAAGCCGTCGCCGCACGCGATGCCGTGGCGCAACGCCACATTGAACCGCGCCTGTCGCCGCACCAACCGCTGGATGTGCTGGTGCAGCATCTGGTCAGCATGGCGCTGGGTGGTGGCTTTACTCCCGAAGAACTGTACGAAGAAGTCCGTGGAGCCTGGGCTTATCGTGATCTGACACTGGCAGATTGGGCCTGGGCGCTGGAGTTCGTACGTCACGGCGGGCTGTCTCTGACGGCCTATCCGGATTACCGCCGGGTCGAACCGGACGAAAACGGCGTCTGGCGCGTCTCCGATGCACGGCTCGCCCGCCGCCATCGCATGAGCATCGGCACCATCGTCAGCGATGCGAGCATCCATCTGAAATTCTGGAGCAAGGGTGGCGGCGGCAAGCAATTGGGCAGCGTCGAGGAAGGTTTCATCGCGCGGCTGAAACCGGGTGACGGCTTTCTGTTCGCCGGGCGTTTGCTGGAATTGGTGCGGGTGGAAAACATGACCGCGTATGTCAAACGCAGCACCGCAAAGAAAGCCGCCGTGCCGCGCTGGAATGGCGGGCGGATGCCGCTTTCCAACGAATTGGCCGCTGCCGTGGTCAGTCGCTTCACAGCGGCCGCGCGCGGTGAGTTCGCCAGCCCGGAAATGCACGCGCTGCAACCGTTGCTGCAAACCCAGGCGCGCTGGTCGGGTCTGCCCACTTCCGACAGTCTGTTGGCAGAGGTGCTGAAATCCCGCGAAGGCTGGCACCTTTTCCTCTACCCGTTTGCCGGGCGCCAGGTGCATCTGGGGCTCGCCAGCCTGCTGGCGTGGCGCATGAGCCAGCGTCAGCCGCTGACGTTCTCGATTGCGGTCAATGATTACGGGCTGGAGTTGCTCAGCGCCACACCGGTCGATTGGTCCGGGCAATTCGATGCAGCGCTGCTCAGCCCCGAGCATCTGCTGCGCGACGTGCTCGCCAGCCTGAATGCCGGGGAGCTGGCGCTGCGGCGCTTTCGCGAAATTGCGCGAATCGCCGGGCTGGTGTTCGCCGGCTATCCCGGCGCACCGAAAAGTACCCGCCAGGTACAGGCCTCCAGCGGATTGTTCTTCGAGGTGTTCAAGCAATACGACGCCGACAACCTGCTGCTGGCCCAGGCCGGAGAAGAAGTCCTGCGCGAAGAGCTGGATATTCGTCGTCTGGAACAGACATTGGCGCGAATCAACCGGATGAAACTGGACATGCACCTGATCAAACGGCCTACACCGCTGGGCTTTCCATTGCTGGTGGAGCGCATGCGTGAAAGCATGAGCTCGGAAAAACTCGCCGACCGCATCCGGCGCATGGTCGGTGATCTGGAGCAATCCGCCGACAAGGGTCAAGCCTCATGAGTGCAGCGTATCCCGTGCGCCTGGCCGGCGAGGAACTCTGGCTGCTGCCGGAAAAGGCTCTGTACTGGCCGGCGCAGCAAGCGCTGCTGATCGCCGACGTGCATTTCGGCAAGGCTGCGGCATACCGCAGCCTCGGCCAGCCAGTGCCACAAGGCACCACGACGGCGAACATCGAAGTGCTCGACCGCTTGCTGGCGAGGCTGCCCTGCCGGCAGCTGATTTTCCTCGGTGACTTTCTGCACGGTCCCGGTTCGCATGCGGCGGGTACGCTGAATGCCTTGGCCGAATGGCGCGCACGTCACGCGGATCTGCCGATGACACTGATTCGCGGCAACCACGACAAGCGCGCCGGGGACCCGCCGGCGGCACTGAATATTCGCGTGGTTCCGGAACCGATGCTGCTCGGGCCGTTCGCCTTGCAACACGAACCCGACCCGCACCCGGAACGGCATGTGCTGGCCGGGCACGTGCATCCCGTCTATCGGCTTAACGGCAAAGGGCGGCAGCGTTTGCGTCTGGCGTGTTTCCGGCTGGGCGAGGGTTTGAGCCTGTTGCCAGCGTTTGGCGCGTTTACCGGCGGCTTTGCGGTGGAGAAGGATGACACCTGCAGGATTTTCGTCGTCGGCGACAACGAAATATGGCCAGTCAGCTGAGGTATAGGGCACACCTCGGCCAACTGGCCATTATCGGGCAGCGGCTCAAGCCACTGGAGCGGGTGGCGGCTCGTCCGGCAGCGTCGGCTCGCCCGGTTCGGTCGGTTGTTCGTTGGGAGTATCGGGATCAGGCTGACCGGGAATGCCGCCAGCCATATGGAAAGCCGGGTGTGCCAACAATGACCAGGCCAAAACGCCAACCTGATTGGGCTCAAGCCTTGCCAGTTCGGCGGTGATATGCGGATCGATCTTCATGCAACCTCCTCGGCGAAGGCCCGTTTTGCCAGAAGCAAAAACGGGCAGTACACCCCATAGAGTGTCTGCCCGCCAAAGAATTCCCGCGAACTGCCGGACGGATCAGGTACGCGGCAGGGTCACGCCACGCTGGCCTTGATACTTGCCGCCGCGATCCTTGTAGGAAACTTCGCATTGTTCGTCGGATTCGAGGAACAGCATTTGCGCCACACCTTCGTTGGCGTAAATCTTCGCCGGCAGGTTGGTGGTGTTGGAAAACTCCAGGGTCACATGACCTTCCCACTCAGGCTCGAGCGGGGTGACGTTGACGATGATGCCGCAACGCGCATAGGTGCTTTTACCCAGGCAGATGGTCAATACGTTGCGCGGAATGCGGAAGTATTCGACGGTGCTGGCCAAAGCGAAGGAGTTCGGCGGGATGATGCAGACATCGCTGTGAATGTCGACAAAGCTGCCGGCGTCGAAGTTTTTCGGGTCGACGATCGCCGAGTTGATGTTGGTGAACACCTTGAAATGGTTGGTGCAGCGCACATCGTAGCCGTAGCTCGACACACCGTAGGAGATCACACGGCTGTCGTCGCTGCCGCGCACCTGGCGCTCGACGAAAGGCTCGATCATGCCGTGTTCCTGCGCCATGCGGCGAATCCACTTGTCCGATTTGATGCTCATGGCGGGTGTCCTGAATAGCGAGGTGGAAAAAATCTGTCCGGCATCTTACCGGGCGCGCCGCCGGGTTCAAAGTGTGCGCTGCAATTCTCGGCGAACACGCTGGAAATACGCGCCCTGGCGACGAAGCGTCACACCGCCGATCCTTAAAACAGAGAAACCTTCGCAAGAAGCATTGGCACGTTCCGGAAAAAGGGTTAAGGTGGCGCCACTGTGCTGCTTGTGTCACTGAGAATCTCTACACGATATGTTGAATTTCGATCCAACCATCTACAAGAATTTTTCCTGCTCTTTGCACTCAGTCTCGGCCAGGGTTCTTCCTGAGTCGCAGTTATCTTTGTTCAAGGAGTTACACCATGTCTAATCGCCAAACCGGTACCGTTAAGTGGTTCAACGATGAAAAAGGCTTCGGCTTCATCACTCCACAATCCGGTGACGACCTGTTCGTTCACTTCAAAGCTATCCAATCCGACGGCTTCAAAAGCCTGAAAGAAGGCCAACAGGTTTCTTTCATCGCTACCCGCGGTCAGAAAGGCATGCAAGCTGAAGAAGTACAAGTTATCTAACTTGTAGCTTCTTTAGAAAAGAGCCCCGCCCTCAAAAGCGGGGCTTTTTTGTGGGTGTCTGTTTTCCAGACGCAAAAAAAGATCGCAGCCTGCGGCAGCGCCTACANCAGGATAAATACCATTCCCCTGTAGGCGCTGCCGCAGGCTGCGATCTTTTGCTGGTGCCTTACCAGGCCACGCCGAACCCTGCGGTATAGCGGGTCTTGTTCAAATCTGCGTCTTTCGTGCCACTGATGATGTCGCGCTCGGCCTTGAGATTGAGCGACGCCCAGTCGGTGACCTTGTAACGCAGGCCCATCTCGGCATCCAGCGCGTAGTTGGCCACGTCCGACAGCGGCTTGCCCAGTTCGCCGTTGGTGAAGAACTCGACCTTCTTGCCGATCAGGTAGCGGTTGTAATCCCACTTCATCGCGACCGAATAGAAATTGTCCTTGCCGCCATCGCTGTACTCGTAATCGGTGCGGTTGAGCAGCGAGCCGAGCGAGAACGCCCCCAGCTCGTCGTCCCAGAACTGGTAACCCGGACCGGTACCGACCACGCGCTGACGTGACAGCTCTTCAACGTAATCACGCTTGTAGTTCAGGCGCCCCTGCCAGAACCACTTGTCGGTGAGGAAACGGTCGAGCGCGTATTCAGCGCGCCAGTTATTGGTGGTGACTGCGTCGTCCTGCACTTCGCGGTTGTATTCGCCCTCGGCAGTGTGCCGCCAGCGACCATGACGTGCGGTGGTCTTGAAGTCGATGTCGTAATCGTCGGTGTCCTTTTCCGCCCGCTGATAGTCCATCGCCAGGCCGATATTGCCTTTCCACACCAGATCCTCGACCACCGGTTTTGGTTTGAGAATCTGCTGGATACTCGCCAGCTCGACGGTTTTCGGCGCCTCGCCGTTGGCCAGAGTGACCTTGCCGTCATCGGCGGCGGTCAGCGACTTGGCCTTTTCACCGTTGTAGGCGTCCTGTTTCACCAGCAGTTCCTGATCGCTCTGCAGGGTCTTGACCTCTTTCCAGTCAATGGTGACCGCACCCGCGTACTGGGTCTGAATCAGCAATTTGCCGCCATCGAAAACGGAAATCTTGCCGCTCAATTTGTCACCGTTCTTCAACCAGACGGTGTCGGCAAGCAGGGGCGTGGATGCACTGAAAATAGCAAGGCACAGCAGGGTTCTGGACAGCATAAGCAGTTCAAGGGCTCAAGTTTGCGAAAAAAGGTCGGCATTATCCGTAGGAATAAGACCCTGACAAGGACTGACCGGACGATTTCCATTGAGTTCATTTCTCATCTGGCCGACGAGCGATTACGCTTAAGCCCATCCACACGACCGATGTTCAGGAACCGCACCGGTGAAAGAGCCGAACCCTCCCGATGAAAGCGAAGCGCAAATCCGACGCACGGCGCTTTATTCCACCCTTGCCCAAGTACCTGAAGGCAAAGTGGTCAGCTATGGTCAGCTGGCCGAACTCGCGGGTCTGGGGCGCGCCGCCCGCTGGGTCGGCCGGACCCTCAGCCAACTACCCGGCGATACCAAACTGCCGTGGCACCGGGTATTGGGTGCCGGCGGTCGGATCAGCCTGCCGCTGGGCAGCCCCTCGGGAGACGAACAACGGGCACGATTACGTTCTGAAGGCGTCACCATCCTGAACAATCGTGTGGATATTCAGCGCCATGGCTGGCGTCCGATAGAGCACAGCGGTTAGAGTGCGCGCTTTGTTTTCGCAATCTTGAGGCAGACTTCAGCCCATGCCCCGTAAAACCTGGCGCGCCGCGCTAGCCGCCTATGCCAGTCCTTCGACGCTCGTGCTGTTGTTGCTCGGTTTTGCTGCCGGCCTGCCGTACATGCTGGTGTTTTCGACGCTGTCCGTCTGGCTGCGTGAAGCCGGCGTTGCCCGTGAAACCATCGGCTACGCCAGCCTGATCGGTCTGGCCTACGCCTTCAAATGGGTCTGGTCACCGCTGCTCGACCAATGGCGCCTGCCTTTATTGGGCAAGCTCGGCCGCCGCCGTTCGTGGCTGGTGCTCTCGCAGTCGTTAGTGATTCTGGGCCTGATCGGCATGGGCTTCTGTGATCCGCAGAAACACCTGTCCTGGCTGATCGCCATTGCCGTTATCGTCGCCTTTGCCTCCGCCACCCAGGATATCGCGGTCGACGCCTATCGCCTGGAAATCGCCGACGACAGCCGTCAGGCCGCACTGGCCGCCAGTTACATGTCCGGCTACCGCGTCGCCGCCCTGCTGGCCACGGCGGGCGCGCTGTTCTTCGCCGAAGGCTTCG
Organism: Pseudomonas sp. 22189; assembly: GCF_052045635.1. NCBI lineage: Bacteria > Pseudomonadati > Pseudomonadota > Gammaproteobacteria > Pseudomonadales > Pseudomonadaceae > Pseudomonas > Pseudomonas sp. 22189. The sequence goes on along the minus strand of NZ_JBQEPG010000002.1, from coordinate 280,422 downwards.
GTTCCACCGGCTTCAACTACCAACATTCAGCCTGGACCGGCACCTACGCCCTGTTCGGGGTGTTGATGGTCCCTGCCCTGCTGACCTCGCTGCTGATGCGCGAACCGCCCGTGCCATTGCGCACGCAGTTGCAGGCCGGCCGCTACAGCTTCGTCCATCAGCTGGCCTCGGTATTCGTGCTGATCGTGTTGCTGGTGTCCGTTCCGGCAATGTTCACCCAGCTCTACAACACCGATTTCGCCAGCGTACTGTTCGGTCAGATGAGTCCGCTCGACCTGCTGCTCGAAGACCGCGCCTTCCTGCGAGCCATCCTCTATACCCTGCTCACCGGCCTGTGCCTGTCGACCATGGGCCGTCGCGGCCTGGCGCCAGTGCTGACGCCGGTCAACGACTTCATCCTGCGTTACCGCTGGCAGGCGTTGCTGCTGCTCGGACTGATCGCCACCTATCGGATGTCCGACACGGTGATGGGCGTGATGGCCAACGTGTTCTACATCGACCAGGGCTTCACCAAGGATCAGATCGCCAGCGTGAGCAAGATCTTTGGCCTGATCATGACCCTGGTCGGCGCCGGCATGGGCGGCCTGCTGATCGTGCGTTTCGGCATCCTGCCGATCCTGTTCATCGGTGGCGCGGCTTCGGCGGCGACCAACCTGCTGTTCGTGATGCTGGCCGACATGGGGCCGAACCTGCAGATGCTGGTGGTCACCATCTCCCTCGACAATTTCAGTTCCGGGCTCGCGACCTCGGCGTTCGTCGCCTACCTGTCGAGCCTGACCAACCTCAAGTTCTCGGCGACACAGTACGCCCTGCTCAGTTCGATCATGCTGTTGCTACCGCGCCTGATGGGCGGTTACTCCGGTGTCATGGTCGAGAAGTTCGGCTACCACAACTTCTTCATGATCACCGCACTGCTCGGCGTGCCGACACTGCTGCTGATCGCCCTGCACTGGTTCCAGGAAAATCGCCGCGCGGGCCCGACGCCAACGCCCGAGCCTGCACCAACCTCCGTCGTCGAAGAGTCGTAGGACATTTCAGATACGGCGGGAGGATTCCCGCCGTAGCGCCTCACCGCCGAGCGCAATCCTGTACGTCGGCAAATCTCGCCGGTACACTGCTCCGTCATTTCCAGTCATAGCAACCGACAACGGCCAACCATGCGCACCAGTCAATTTTTGCTCGCCACACAGAAAGAAACGCCTTCCGATGCGGTCGTCGTCAGCCACCAGCTGATGCTGCGCGCCGGCATGATCCGCAAACTCGCTTCGGGCCTGTACACCTGGCTGCCGATGGGCTTGCGGGTAATGCGCAAGGTTGAAGCCATCGTTCGCGAAGAAATGAACGCTGCCGGTTCTCTTGAAGTGTTGATGCCGAGCACCCAACCGGCCGAGCTGTGGCAGGAATCGGGGCGCTGGGAAGAATACGGCCCTGAGCTGCTGCGCATCAAAGACCGCCACGGTCGCGACTTCTGCGCGGGCCCTACCCACGAAGAAGTGATCACCGATCTGATGCGCAACGAGTTGAGCAGCTACAAGCAGCTGCCGATCAACCTGTACCAGATCCAGACCAAATTCCGTGACGAAATCCGCCCACGCTTCGGCTTGATGCGTGGCCGTGAATTCATCATGAAGGACGCCTACTCGTTCCACGCCGATCAGGCTTCGCTGCAGGTCACCTACGACCGCATGCATCAGGCGTATTGCAACGTGTTCACCCGCCTGGGCCTGAAATTCCGTCCGGTTGAGGCCGACAACGGTTCGATCGGCGGCGCTGGCTCCCACGAGTTCCACGTACTGGCCGAGTCCGGCGAAGACGACATCGTCTTCAGCAACGGCTCCGACTACGCGGCGAACATCGAGAAAGCCGAAGCCGTGCCACGCGAAACCTCGCGTCCGGCACCAGCGGAAGAGCTGCGCCTGGTCGACACCCCGGACACCAAGACCATTGCCGCGCTGGTGGAAAAATTCAATCTGCCGATTGAAAAGACCATCAAGACCCTGATCGTCCACGCCGAAGAACCAGGCAAGCTGATTGCGCTGATCATCCGTGGCGACCACGAGCTCAACGAAATCAAGGCTGCCAACCAGCCAGGCGTTGCCAGCCCGCTGGTCATGGCTTCCGATGCCGAACTGCGTGACGCCATTGGCGCCGGCGCCGGTTCCCTCGGCCCGCTGAACCTGCCACTGCCGATCATCATCGATCGCTCGGTCGAACTGATGAGCGACTTCGGCATCGGCGCGAACATCGACGACAAGCACTACTTCGGCGTGAACTGGGAGCGTGATCTGCCGGTTCCGACCGTTGCCGACCTGCGTAACGTCGTGGCCGGCGACCCAAGCCCGGACGGCAAAGGCACGCTGGAAATCAAGCGCGGCATCGAAGTCGGGCACATCTTCCAGTTGGGCAACAAGTACAGCAAGGCGATGAAGTGCGAAGTGCTGGGCGAGAACGGCAAGCCGGTCACGCTGGAGATGGGTTGCTACGGTATCGGCGTATCCCGCGTGGTCGCTGCCGCCATCGAGCAGAACAACGACGACAAAGGCATCATCTGGAGCGACACCCTGGCGCCGTTCCAGATCGCCCTGGTACCGCTGCGCTATGAAACCGAGCAGGTGCGCGAAGCCACTGACAAGCTGTACGCAGAACTGACGGCGGCCGGTTTCGAAGTGCTGCTGGACGATCGCGACAAGAAAACCAGCCCGGGCATCAAGTTCGCGGACATGGAGCTGATCGGCATTCCTCACCGGATCGTGGTCAGTGACCGCGGCCTCGCCGAAGGCAACCTGGAATACAAGAGCCGCACCGAGGCCGAAGCGCAAGCGCTGCCGGTCGCCGATGTGCTGTCCTTCCTTCAGGCCCGTATCCGCCGCTGAATCCAGATAGAGACCTCATGTTCAAGCGAAACACCTTGGGCCTCGGTGGCGCCGCCTTGTGCGGCGCCCTGCTGGTCAGCGGCTGTGCCAATCAGATGTCACAGCGCAGCGAGCACGAAGAGCGGGTCGAGCGCAAACTGCTCGACCACAGCCTGCAGATCGATGTCGGTGAGCCTAAGGTGCTCGAGCTGCCGCAACGACGTGTGAAGATCAACGAACAGAAGACCTTCGAAGTCACCGAGTTCGAAGTCACACGCCGTTACGACCGCTACACGCCTTACCAGCCCTGGCGCGAAATCTATGAGATTCCGTTGGGTGCAGTGGCGGTGGTCGCTGGTATCGGTGCCAATGTGGTCAACGTGTTCGCTTTGGGCAATCTGCCGGACAGCGTGACCAAGGACTGGCTGAACTACGGCATTGCCGGGGTCAACCCGTTCATGAACGTGCAGTCTCACGGTCGTGCACAACAGAACCTGGCCGGTATCGATGAAGTCCAGCGCGACAAGCGCACGGAATATTCGAGCCTGCCGTGGAGCGAGCGCCCGGTGCAGGTCAAGGCCGGCAAGCAGACCTTCGACATGACCACTGACCGCAACGGCGTGCTGCGCCTGAACCTGCTGGACAGTCCGTTCGCCGAAAATGACCTGAATCACATCGGCAAACTGCAGATCAGCGTCGAAGACGGCAAGGATGACGTGCACAGCGATTCGTCCCTGGCGATCAGCAGTCATTTGCGCAGCAAGTTGCTCGAAGCCCACGGGTTGATTTATGACGATCTGGAAGACGACGAAGTGAGCCAATGGGTCCACCGAGTCAAGCGCCTGTCGGAGCTGGGTCTGGAAGAAGAAGCCAGCGAACTGGAGCAAAGCCTGATCGAACTGACGCGTAACGATCCTGAATTGCAGGCCGAGTTTCTCAAGTCGCTGACCAAGGATGCCGGGCGCCTGGTGGCTGATCCTGGACCGAATTAAGCCTTAAAAGATCGCAGCCTGCGGCAGCTCCTACANGGAACGCATTCCAATGTAGGAGCTGCCGCAGGCTGCGATCTTTTGACTTTTAACGCTCAAACAACTCCATCTGCTCAAACCCGCCGCGCAAGTCCTCCAGCCGGACCCCCACGCCCAACAATCGCACCGGTTTCCCGCCACGGTTGAACGCTTGCGTCAGCATCAACTGATAACTGCCCAGATCGCGCCCTGCCCCGGCCTGCTCCAGTGTGGTCTGGGTAAAGTCATGGAACTTCACTTTGACGAACGGCTTGCCCGGGCGATAACTGCTGTCGATCCGCTCCATGCGGGTTTTCAGGGTGTCCAGCAGTTCCGGCAGCTTGTCGAGGCAACTTCGCAGATCCGGCAGATCGACGTCGTAGGTGTTTTCCACGCTGATTGACTGACGGCGACTGTCGTTATGCACCAGCCGGTCATCAATCCCACGGGCCAGACTCCAGAGTCGCTCACCGAAACTGCCGAATTCGCGCACCAGCGCCAACTTGTCCCACTCGCGCAATTGCAGGCAATCGGCGATGCCGAGTTTGCCCAGCTTGTCCGCGGTGACTTTGCCGACGCCGTGCAATTTGCTCACCGGCAGACCACTGACGAAATCTTCCACCTGATCCGGAGTAATGACGAACAGCCCGTTGGGCTTCTTCCAGTCACTGGCGATCTTGGCCAGAAACTTGTTCGGCGCCACACCCGCAGACACGGTGATGTGCAACTGATTGGATACGCGCCGGCGAATATCCTGAGCGATACGCGTGGCGCTGCCGCCAAAATGCGCGCTGTCGGAGACGTCGAGATAGGCTTCGTCCAGCGACAGCGGTTCGATCAGGTCGGTGTAATCGCGAAAGATCGTATGAATTTCCTTCGAGGCTTCGCGATAGGCGTCCATGCGTGGCTTGACAATGGTCAGGTCGGGGCACAGCTTCAAGGCATGGCCTGATGACATTGCCGAGCGCACACCGTAGGCCCGCGCTTCATAGTTGCAGGTTGCAATCACTCCACGCCGATCCGCCGACCCACCCACCGCCAATGGCTTGCCGGCCAGGTTCGGGTCGTCGCGCATCTCGATGGCGGCGTAGAAACAGTCACAGTCGACGTGGATGATTTTTCGCTGGGTCATGACAGAAAAGGAAACATGGCGAGCCGGAAACGCAGTATCTCACTCACACCTGTATATAGCACCAGTGGTCTGAAGGTTCTTTTCAGGTTGTAGGAAAACAACCATGAATTTATTTTCTCAATCGAGAATCACCGACCGATAGAGCTGAAAGCCTTGCCCCACCTGCCCTGCGCGCCCTTCTCCTGCACTGCAAAAAGCGCTAACCGATTGAACAGGAACAGATTTATCCAGATTCAAGGTTGACACCCCGGCGATCCTCTGTAGAATGCCGACACACAGACGCGGGATGGAGCAGTCTGGTAGCTCGTCGGGCTCATAACCCGAAGGTCGTCGGTTCAAATCCGGCTCCCGCAACCAAACATCAAAAAAGGCTACTCGAAAGAGTGGCCTTTTTTGTGCGCGTCTGTTTTTCAATCAACGCGCAGTCGAGCAAACAGGAATTCGTTGCATTTCCGAAACTTACCGTTGCGCTGCGACCGTTTGACGCAAATTCACACTTATTTGACCCTTTACGGGATTAGCGGTTGACACCTCGCCGTTCGCCTGTAGAATGCCGCCACACAGACGCGGGATGGAGCAGTCTGGTAGCTCGTCGGGCTCATAACCCGAAGGTCGTCGGTTCAAATCCGGCTCCCGCAACCAAACATCAAAAAAGGCTGCTCGAAAGAGTGGCCTTTTTTGTATCTGTGGAAAAAGTCCTTTCGCAACAATGATCTGTCACGCTGCAGTGAAACGCTCAGGATCATCAGACCCGCCCAGTTGCGACTATGCTTGAGTCGCAGGCAAGACGTCTGCAATCCATGACCCGCCCTCGCCGATCCCGGATGAGAGGCGTAGTATTTTGTGATTATTTTTTTCTACAGGGATTGGTAACTTGGCTGGATACCTCCATCCTGTCGCGCACAATCCAAGAGGTGATTGATGCGCGCCAACTCGTCTGATTCACAAGACACCGTCACAGCAGAACATCCGATCAAACCCGAGCGCCTGCGCTTGCTGGATCGGTTGAGCAAATATCGCCAGCCGATCGGTCTGGCGGTCACGTTGCTGCTGTTTGCCATTGCGCTGATTGCCTGCCGCCATCTGCTGAGCGAACTCGATCTGTATGCCCTGCATGACTCGATCCTGGCGGTGCCGAAACCGGCCCTGCTCGGCGCAGTGGCTGCTACGGTAGTCGGCTTCATCATATTGCTGGGCTATGAATGGTCGGCCAGCCGCTATGCCGGCGTGACACTACCGCCGCGCACTCTGGCGCTGGGTGGCTTCACCGCATTTGCGATTGGCAACGCCATCGGCCTGTCGCTGCTGTCCGGCGGCTCGGTGCGCTACCGTTTATATGCACGACATGGTCTGGGGGCATCGGAAGTCGCGCACATGACGCTGTTCGCCAGCCTGTCGCTGGGTTGCGCCTTGCCTCCGCTGGCCGCCCTCGCGACCCTGAGCGATCTGCCCGCCGCCTCCACTGCATTGGGTTTGTCAGAAGGCCTGCTCGGCACGATCGCCGCGGTGGTGCTGGGGCTTGGCGCGATTCTGGCCGTCGGCATCTATCGCCGCCGCCTGCCGGAGCAACCATACCGCGACAACTTGCTGGTCAGGGTCGGTCGCCGCACATTGCGCCTGCCGGGCCGGCGCCTGACCTTCCTGCAACTGATCATCACCGCCCTCGACGTCGCCGCCGCCGCCACCGTGCTCTATCTGCTGCTGCCGGAAGCCCCGCCGTTCGGCGCTTTCCTGCTGGTGTACCTGCTGGCCCTGGCCGCCGGCGTCCTCAGCCATGTGCCGGGCGGGGTCGGGGTCTTCGAAGCGATCCTGCTGGCCGCTTTCGCTGACACCCTCGGCGCCGCGCCGCTGGCCGCCGCCCTGCTGCTGTATCGCCTGATCTATGTGGTGCTGCCGCTGCTGGTGGCCTGCCTGTTTTTGCTGATCAACGAAGGCCAGCGCCTGTTCCAGACCCAGACCATGCGCGCAGCGTCCGGTCTGGCCGCGCCGATTCTGGCGGTGCTGGTGTTCCTGTCCGGCGTGGTACTGCTGTTTTCCGGTGCCACCCCGGAGATCGATACGCGCCTTGAACACATCGGGTTTCTGATCCCGCATCGCCTGGTCGACGCCTCGCACTTCGGCGCCAGCCTGATTGGCGTGTTGTGTCTGTTGCTCGCTCAGGGCCTGCGCCGTCGCCTGTCAGCGGCGTGGATGCTGACCACTATTCTGTTGCTGGTCGGCGCCCTGCTGTCGCTGCTCAAAGGCTTCGACTGGGAAGAAGCCACGCTGATGACGCTCACCGCGGCGCTGCTCGGGGTGTTCCGCCGTTCGTTCTATCGTCCGAGTCGCCTGACCGAACTGCCGTTCTCGCCGCTGTATCTGGTGGCCAGCCTGTGTGTATTGGGCGCTTCGACATGGCTGCTGCTGTTCGCCTATCAGGACGTGCCGTACAGCCATCAACTGTGGTGGCAGTTCACCCTCGACGCTGACGCCCCGCGCGGCCTGCGCTCGCTGCTCGGCGCGGCGGTGCTGTTGCTGGTGATCGCCCTGACCTGGCTGCTGCGCACCGCACGCCCGGTGATTCATCTGCCCACCCCGGACGAACTGGATCGCGCCGCGAAAATCCTGATGGCCTCGTCGCAACCCGATGGCGGCCTCGCCCTGACCGGTGACAAGGCGCTGCTGTTTCACCCCAACGACGAGGCGTTCCTGATGTACGCCCGTCGCGGCCGCAGCCTGGTGGCGCTGTACGACCCGATCGGCCCCGGCCAGCAGCGTGCCGAGATGATCTGGCAGTTCCGCGACCTGTGCGACATCCATCACACCCGTCCGGTGTTCTATCAGGTGCGCGCCGAGAACCTGCCGTACTACATGGACATCGGCCTGACCGCGATCAAGCTCGGCGAAGAAGCCCGGGTCGATCTGCATCGCTTTGACCTGGAAGCCAAGGGCAAGGAGATGAAAGACCTGCGCTACACCTGGAACCGTGGCACCCGCGACGGTCTGTCGCTGGAAATCCATGAGCCGGGCCAGGCGCCGATGGATGAGTTGAAAGTGATTTCCGATGCGTGGCTGACCGGCAAGAACGTGCGCGAGAAAGGCTTCTCCCTCGGCCGTTTCAGCGACGATTATCTGAAGCATTTCCGCATTGCGGTGATTCGCTTCGAGGGCCGCCCGGTGGCGTTCGCCAACCTGCTCGAGACTTACAGCCATGACCTGGCCAGCCTCGATCTGATGCGCTCGCACCCGGACGCCCCTAAGCTGACCATGGAGTTCCTCATGGTCGGCCTGATTCAACACTATAAGAGTCACGGATACGCGCGCTTCAGCCTGGGCATGGTGCCGTTGTCGGGGTTGCAACCCCGGCGAGGTGCACCGCTGACCCAGCGTCTGGGCTCGATGGTCTTCCGCCGTGGTGAGCAGCTGTACAACTTCCAAGGCTTGCGCCGCTTCAAAGACAAGTTCCAGCCTGACTGGGAACCCCGTTATATGGCAGTGCCCGCCGGACTCGATCCGCTGGTGGCGCTGGCCGATACTGCTGCCCTGATCGCGGGCGGCTTGACTGGATTGGTGAAACGCTGATGATTCAACGCTCCCTGAAGTACATCCTGGCCGCACTGATCGTGCTGGCCGTGATTGCCGGCGGCGGTTACTGGTACCTCAAACGCCCGGCACCGCAACCGACACTGCAACCACTGACGGCTGCCGACGGCACGATCATGACCCGCGTCATTCCCGGCACCCAGCCCAAGGCTCAGGTGCTGGTCGCGGTCAATGACGACCAGAAGCTGACCGACAACCAATTGAGCACTCTGAGCCGCAGCGCCTCGGCGCAGATCGTTCAGGTGATTCTGCCCAAGGACTGCCTGCAACAAAGCCGCGCCCTGCAAACCGGCCTGCGCGAACTGAATGGCCCGGCCACGCTGGTCAGCGGTATCGGCCCTGGCGCGGTGCTGGCCTGGCGCTGGTTGTCCGAGCAGAAGGACGACAAGGCCCAGGCGATCTCGGTCGACCTGGCGCTGGAAAAACCCGGCTGCACTCACCTGCTGCCGAAGTCCGCGGCTCATGGCCATTGGCTGGTGGCATGGAACGACAACCCGGACGACACCAGCGCCGGTTTCGTGCGCGATCAACCGAACGCCGAAACCAGCATCAGCGACTACGACATCAACCTGCCGCAGGTGCTGAACAACGAACTGCGCAAGATCCTCGTCGGCGGCGACAAGGCCAATGGTGGTCTGGCGATCCCGGTGGTTGAAGTGCCAGCCGGTCAGGCCAAGGACACCGTGACCCTGTTCCTCTCCGGTGACGGCGGCTGGCGCGACCTCGACCGCGACGTCGCCGGCGAGATGGCCAAGATTGGCTACCCGGTGGTCGGCATCGACACCCTGCGCTACTACTGGCAGCACAAGAGCCCTGAGCAAAGCGCGCTGGATCTGACCGAACTGATGCAACACTACCGGCAGAAATGGGGCACCAAGCGCTTCATCCTGACCGGTTACTCGTTCGGTGCCGACGTCCTGCCGGCGATCTACAACCGCCTGCCAGACACCGAGCAGCAACGCGTCGACGCCATCATCCTGCTGGCCTTCGCCCGCACCGGCAGCTTCGAAATCGAAGTCGAAGGCTGGCTCGGCAACGCCGGCAAAGAAGCCGCCACCGGCCCGGAAATGGCCAAGCTGCCCGCCGCCAAAGTGGTGTGCATCTACGGCGCCGAAGAGACCGACGAAAGCGGCTGCACCGACAAGACTGCCGTCGGCGAAGCGGTAAAACTGCCCGGCGGCCACCACTTCGACGAGAACTACCCGGCGCTGGCCAAGCGCCTGGTGGACTTGATCGAGAAGCGTCAGAGCAAGGATCAGCCGGCAGAGTGATCTGAGCCGGCCAAACAAAAAGCCCCCGCAGCCTTACGCTTGCGGGGGCTTTTTACATTCCAGCCGCCACCAAAATCCCCTGTGGGAGCGAGCCTGCTCGCGAAAGCGGTGAGTCAGTTAACATATTCGTCGACTGACACTACACCTTCGCGAGCAGGCTCGCTCCCACAGGAAATCAGTGCCAGATGTTTAGTGCCCACGACCTGCGCGGACGATAACCGAATCCGAAGCCGATCTGCCTGAATGCACCTCATAACCTTGCAGGAGCTGGCTTGCCAGCGATGGCGGTGAGTCAGTCGACATTGATTCTTGATGTGCCGGACTCATCGCTGGCAAGCCAGCTCCCACAGGGGATTTGTGGTGGACTTGAGGTTTATGTGCGGGCACAAAAAAGCCCCCGCCAGCCAAAGGGCCGACGGGGGCTTTCCAGTTAGGGCGCGGCTACATCTCCACCTGCGTCCCCAACTCAATCACCCGGTTGAGCGGCAGATTGAAGAACCGCAGGTTACCGTTGGCATTCTTCAACATGAACGCGAACAGCGCCTCGCGCCAACGGGCCATGCCTTCGAGTTTCGAGGCGATCACCGTTTCGCGGCTGAGGAAGTAAGTGGTGCGCATCGGGCTGAAGTCCAGATCATCCAGATGGCATAGCTTCAGTGCCTGCGGCACGTCCGGCTCGTCGGTGAAGCCGAAGTGCAGGATCACCCGGAAGAAGCCTTCGCCGTGGGCCTCGACTTCGAAGCGCCGCGATGGCGGCACGCGCGGGATGTCTTCGTAGACCACGGTCAGCAGCACCACTTGCTCGTGCAACACTTGATTGTGCAGCAGGTTGTGCAACAGCGCATGCGGCACGGCGTCGGAGCGTGCGGTGAGGAACACCGCAGTGCCCTGCACGCGGTGCGGCGGTTGCACGCGGATGCTGCTGATGAAGATCGGCAGCGGCAGCGCGCCTTCATCAAGGCGTTCGACCAGCAATTGCTTGCCACGCTTCCAGGTGGTCATCAGCACAAACAGGGCAATACCGGCGATCACCGGGAACGCACCGCCCTGCACGATTTTCGGCACGTTGGCGGCGAAATACAAACCGTCCACCAACAGGAAACCGATCAACACCGGCACCGCGAGAATCGGCGGCCATTTCCACAGCAGCAGCATGACGGCCGACACCAGAATGGTGGTCATCAGCATCGTGCCGGTTACTGCCACACCGTACGCCGAAGCCAAGGCGCCAGAGGATTCAAAGCCGAGTACGAGCAGCACTACGCCGACCATCAGCGACCAGTTCACCGCGCCGATGTAGATCTGGCCTTGTTCATCGCTGGAAGTGTGCTGGATGTACATGCGCGGGATGTAACCGAGCTGGATCGCCTGACGGGTCAGGGAGAACGCGCCGGAAATCACCGCTTGCGAGGCAATGACAGTCGCGAGGGTCGACAGCCCCACCAGCGGAATCAGTGCCCAGCTTGGCGCCAGCAGGTAAAACGGGTTGCGCGCCGCTTCCGGGTTTTCCAGCAGCAAGGCGCCCTGACCGAAGTAGTTCAGCACCAGTGCAGGCAGCACCAGCAGGAACCACGCACGGGCAATCGGCTTGCGGCCGAAGTGGCCCATGTCGGCGTAAAGCGCTTCGGCACCGGTCAGCGCCAGTACCACCGCGCCGAGGATCGCCACGCCCATTCCGGCGTGCACCATGAAGAAACGCACCGCCCAGACCGGGTTCAGCGCATGCAGCACTTCCGGGTAATGGCTGATGCCATACGCCCCGAGGGCGCCGAGCACCAGGAACCAGGTGACCATGATCGGCCCGAACAGAATACCGATCCGCGCCGTACCGTGGCTCTGGATCAGGAACAAGCCGACCAGCACCAACAGCGACAGCGGCACCACCCAGTGGTCAATGCCGTCGAACGCGAGGCCCAGGCCTTCGATCGCCGACAACACGGAAATCGCCGGGGTGATCATGCTGTCACCGTAAAACAGCGCCGCGCCGATCAGCCCGCACACCACCAGCAACGAACGCAACCGCTTGCGCTTGCCCGCCGCACGACGTGCCAGCGCGGTAAGCGCCATGATGCCGCCCTCGCCCTGGTTGTCGGCGCGCAGGACGAACATCATGTATTTGATTGAAACGACCCAGATCAGCGACCAGAAGATCAACGACAGAATGCCCAGCACTCCATCGTGATTGACGGGTACGCCGTATGCGCCGGAAAACACTTCTTTGAGGGTGTACAACGGGCTCGTGCCGATGTCGCCGTAAACCACCCCGACTGCCGCGACCAGCATGCTCAGCGGTTTTGCAGCCGAATGCTCGGCGCCCGCCGCCTGACTACTTGCCTGACCCATCCAACACTCCTGATTCTCAAACCGGCTTCTTTGAATGAAGCACTATGCTTTGTGGTGCAGCATGCGCTGTTTTACCTGTTGTTACAGTCGTTTTGTTGACTGTAAAAAAACGGTAAAGCTCAACGGCGCGAAGCATAGCGCAGCACTCGTCGTATTTCCCTGCATAAAGCTGGTCAAGTGCGTTGCTCATCGCTAGAATTGCGCACTTTTTGATCAGAGGCGCACCCTGAGCGCCCGTCCGTCGACTTTCCCACACGGCAAGCGACGTCACAAAACACCGAGGTTAGACATGTCCACCACTCCTGCGCCGGCCAATCCAAAGGTTGGCTTTGTATCTCTGGGTTGCCCGAAAGCACTGGTCGACTCCGAGCGCATCCTGACCCAGCTGCGCATGGAAGGTTATGACGTGGTGTCCACTTATCAGGACGCCGACGTTGTAGTCGTCAACACCTGCGGTTTCATCGACTCGGCCAAGGCTGAGTCGCTGGAAGTAATCGGTGAAGCGATCAAGGAAAACGGCAAGGTCATCGTCACCGGTTGCATGGGCGTGGAAGAAGGCAACATCCGCGACGTACACCCGAGCGTGCTGGCCGTGACCGGTCCGCAGCAGTACGAACAAGTGGTCAACGCGGTGCACGAAGTGGTGCCGCCGAAACAGGACCACAACCCGCTGATCGACCTGGTGCCGCCGCAAGGCATCAAGCTGACCCCGCGCCACTACGCGTACCTGAAGATTTCCGAAGGCTGCAACCACAGCTGCAGCTTCTGCATCATCCCGTCGATGCGCGGCAAACTGGTCAGCCGTCCGGTGGGTGATGTGCTCGACGAAGCCCAGCGCCTGGTCAAGTCCGGCGTCAAAGAGCTGTTGGTGATTTCGCAAGACACCAGCGCCTACGGTGTCGACGTGAAATACCGCACCGGTTTCTGGAACGGCGCGCCGGTGAAAACCCGCATGACCGAACTCTGCGAAGCGCTGAGCACCTTGGGCGTGTGGGTGCGTCTGCACTACGTTTACCCGTACCCGCACGTTGACGAGCTGATCCCGCTGATGGCCGCCGGCAAGATCCTGCCGTACCTGGACATCCCGTTCCAGCACGCCAGCCCGAAAGTCCTGAAGTCGATGAAACGCCCGGCGTTCGAAGACAAGACGCTGGCGCGGATCAAGAACTGGCGCGAGATCTGCCCGGACCTGATCATCCGTTCGACCTTCATCGTCGGCTTCCCGGGCGAAACCGAAGAAGATTTCCAGTACCTGCTGAACTGGCTGACCGAAGCCCAGCTCGACCGCGTCGGTTGCTTCCAGTACTCACCAGTCGATGGCGCGCCGGCCAATGACCTGGACCTGGAAGTGGTCCCGGACGACGTCAAGCAAGACCGTTGGGAGCGTTTCATGGCGCACCAGCAGGCGATCAGCTCGGCACGCCTGCAAATGCGCATCGGCCGCGAGATCGAAGTGCTGGTGGACGAAGTCGACGAGCAAGGCGCCGTCGGCCGCTGCTTCTTCGATGCCCCGGAAATCGACGGCAACGTGTTCATCGACAACGGCAGCAACCTCAAGCCGGGCGACAAGGTCTGGTGCAAGGTGACTGACGCTGACGAATACGACCTGTGGGCTGAGCAGATCTAAACGCCGCACACCCGTAGGCGCTGCCAAAGGCTGCGATCTTTTGATCTTGAAAAGATCGCAGCCTCGTTTCACTCGACAGCGCCTACAGGGAATGCGCAGATATCAAAAGCCTCGCACTTTTTACGAGATGCGGGGCTTTTTTACGGCTATTGTTTGCTGTGGGAAGGAATCCCGCTTATCCACTGGAAAGAGGCGACGGGCATGCGTCAGCATTCGGTCATTCACACGCCGAAACTCAGCGACTATCAGGAACTGACCCGGGTCTGGGAGGCCTCGGTCCGCGCGACCCATGACTTTCTGCCGGACAGCTACATCGAATTGCTGCGCAATCTGGTGCTCACCCGTTACCTGGATGCGGTGATGTTGATCTGTACCAAGGACGCCAACCAGCGCATCACCGGGTTTGCCGGCGTGGCGGCGGGCAAGATCGAAATGCTGTTCATCGATCCCGAGCATCGCGGCCAGGGTTTGGGCAAGAAACTGCTCAACTACGCCATGCAACATCTGAATGCCGATGAACTGGACGTCAACGAACAGAACCCGCAGGCGCTGGGGTTTTACTTCAAACAGGGTTTTGAAGTGATCGGCCGCTCGGAAGTCGACGGCATGGGCCAGCCGTATCCGCTGCTGCATATGCGCTTGCGCCAGAACCAGCAGCGCTCAAGCCATGCCTGACTCACCACAATCCCACTGTAGGAGCTGCCGAAGGCTGCGANTTTTGCTTTGTGAAGATCAAAAGATCGCAGCCTTCGGCAGCTCCTACAAATGGAACCGGGCTTAACCGGCGCCAGGCAGGTACAATGCCCACCCCTTTTTTGTTACGGCCCTGTCATGACTGACCCGATTCGCCTCTCCAAACGCCTCATCGAACTGGTCGGTTGCTCCCGCCGGGAGGCCGAGCTGTTCATCGAGGGCGGCTGGGTCACCGTGGACGGCGAAGTGATCGACGAACCGCAGTTCAAGGTCGGCGACCAGAAGGTCGAACTCGACAAGGACGCCAAGGCCACCGCGCCGGAGCCGGTCACGATTCTGCTCAACGTGCCGGCCGGTATGGACGTCGACACCGCCATGCAATCGCTCAGCGCCGACACCCTCAGCGAAGAGCACCGCTACGGCAAACGTCCGTTGCGCGGACACTTCCTGCGCCTGACCGCCAGCGCCGACCTGCAGCCCAAGGCCAGCGGCCTGCTGGTATTCACTCAGGACTGGAAAGTGCTGCGCAAACTGACTGCCGATGCGGCCAAGATCGAGCAAGAATACGTAGTCGAGGTCGACGGTGACATGGTTGCCCACGGCCTCAATCGCCTGCAGCATGGTCTGACCCACAAGGGCAAGGAGCTGCCGCCGGTCAAGGCCAGCTGGCAGAACGAAAACCGCCTGCGCTTCGCCATGAAGAACCCGCAGCCGGGGATCATCGCGCAGTTCTGCGAAGCGGTTGGCCTGAAGGTCGTCGGCATCCGCCGCATCCGCATCGGCGGCGTGTCGATCGGCAAGGTTCCGGTGGGCCAATGGCGCTACCTGTCCGGCAAAGAGAAGTTCTGACACCTCTGTTGCCGCCACACATTCCGGCAGCGTGCCTGCACGTTGCCCACAACGATTATCAGGATGACCCACATGATTCATAACGACGTATTGCGCAGCGTGCGCTACATGCTCGACATCAGCGACAAGAAAGTCATCGAGATCATCAAGCTCGGCGGCATGGACGTGGAGCTGAAAGACGTCGTCGCGTACCTCGACAAGAAAGAAGAAGACGAAGAAGGCTTCGTGCGCTGCCCGGACGAGGTCATGGCGCACTTCCTCGATGGCCTGGTGATCTTCAAGCGTGGCAAGGACGAAAGTCGTCCACCGCAGCCGATCGAAGTGCCGGTGACCAACAACATCATTCTGAAAAAGCTGCGCGTGGCTTTCGAACTGAAGGAAGACGACATGCACGCGATCCTCAAGGCTGCCGAGTTCCCGGTGTCCAAGCCTGAGCTGAGCGCGCTGTTCCGCAAGGTCGGCCACACCAACTACCGCCCGTGCGGCGATCAGTTGCTGCGCAATTTCCTCAAGGGCCTGACCCTGCGCGTTCGTGGCTGATCACGCAACATGACATACAGCGTCTCCCCCATTGGTTTTGTGCGCTCCTGCTTCAAGGAGAAGTTCGCCATTCCGCGCCAGCCACAACTGGCCCCCGCCGCCCGTGGCGTGCTGGAGCTGGTGGCGCCGTTCGATCAGGGAGACGCCGTGCAAGGGCTGGAGCAGGTCAGCCATGTCTGGCTGCTGTTCCTGTTTCATCAGGCGCTGGAAGAAAAGCCGCGCCTGAAAGTGCGCCCACCACGTCTGGGTGGCAACAAGTCCATGGGCGTGTTCGCCACCCGCGCCACTCACCGTCCTAATGGCATCGGCCAGTCGGTGGTAAAGCTGGACAAGGTCGAGGCGCATCGGCTGTTCATCTCGGGCATCGACCTGCTCGACGGCACGCCGATCCTCGACATCAAACCCTATGTGCCTTACGCCGATATCATCCCCGAAGCCTCCAACAGCATCGCCAGCGCCGCGCCACAGCTGATTGACGTGCAGTGGACAGACGCCGCGCTGCAACAGGCGCACGGCCATGCTCAGCGCCTTGACGAGCCTCTGGTCGAGTTGATCGAGCAGTGTCTGGCCCAGGATCCGCGCCCGGCGTATCAGACGCCGGCGCCGGAGCGCGAGTACGGTGCGCAGTTCTGGGATCTGGACGTGCGCTGGCATTACCCGACGCCGGAGCAGATTTGCGTACTGGAAGTCATCCCGGCCAACACCTGAGACCTCGCTCAATGTAGGAGCTGCCGCAGGCTGCGATCTTTTGATTTTGCCTTTTCAAGATCAAAAGATCGCAGCCTGCGGCAGCTCCTACATGGATTGTGGCAGGCAGGAAGGAAGAAAATATTTCGGGCATGAAAAAGCCCCCATTGCCTTCGCCGGCAATGGGGGCTTTTTCTTGGGGCTTACTTCTCGACGAACGCGCGCTCGATCAAGTAATCACCCGGCTCGCGCATCCGCGCCGAGATCTTCAGGCCGAAGCTGTCGAGCACTTCGCTGGTCTCGTCGAGCATGCTCGGGCTGCCGCAGATCATCGCGCGGTCGTCCTGCGGGTTGATCGGTGGCAGGCCGATGTCGCTGAACAGCTTGCCGCTGCGCATCAGGTCGGTCAGACGGCCCTGGTTCTCGAACGGCTCGCGGGTCACGGTCGGGTAGTAGATCAGCTTGTCACGCAGCGCTTCACCGAAGAACTCGTTCTGCGGCAGGTGCTCGGTGATGAACTCGCGATAGGCGACTTCGTTGACGTAGCGCACGCCGTGCACCAGGATCACTTTTTCAAAGCGCTCGTAGGTTTCCGGGTCCTGAATCACGCTCATGAACGGCGCCAGACCCGTGCCGGTGCTCAGCAGATACAGGTGCTTGCCCGGGTTCAGGTCGTCCAGTACCAGGGTGCCGGTAGGCTTCTTCGAGATGATGATCTCGTCGCCTTCCTTCAGGTGCTGCAGCTGCGAAGTCAGCGGACCATCAGGCACTTTGATGCTGAAGAACTCGAGATGCTCTTCCCAGTTCGGGCTGGCGATCGAGTAA
Source organism: Pseudomonas sp. 22189 (assembly GCF_052045635.1). Taxonomy (NCBI): domain Bacteria; kingdom Pseudomonadati; phylum Pseudomonadota; class Gammaproteobacteria; order Pseudomonadales; family Pseudomonadaceae; genus Pseudomonas; species Pseudomonas sp. 22189. The sequence goes on along the minus strand of NZ_JBQEPG010000002.1, from coordinate 263,014 downwards.
GCGCGCATAAGCGGGCGGCCATTTGGCTGTTGCAGGCCGATCATCACGAACTGACCGTTCTCGAAGCGCAGGCCCGGATCGCGGGTGCACTTGAAGCTGAACAGAGTGTCGTTCCAGTGATGAACACTGAGGACACGCTCGTGGTTCATGTTGCTCATGTACGTGGGACTCCTGGATATTGGGTCTGCGCTCGCCGTTGCGGCCGACAGTGCGCAATTGCAACGCATTCTAATAGCGACGACAATATCTGTTAACTGGATTATTAAGATAAGGGTTATCGGTTATATCGATATGCGATTTACTCTTCGTCAACTGCAAGTCTTCGTCGCCGTCGCCCAGCAGGAAAGCGTATCCCGTGCTGCGGGTCTGCTCAACCTCTCGCAATCGGCGGCAAGCACCTCTATTACCGAACTGGAGCGCCAGTCCAGCTGCCAGCTGTTCGACCGCGCCGGCAAACGCCTGAGCCTCAACGCGCTGGGCAAACAGCTGCTGCCGCAAGCCGTGGCCCTGCTTGATCAGTCCAAGGAAATCGAAGACCTGCTCAATGGCAAATCCGGTTTCGGCTCACTGTCGGTGGGTGCCACCCTGACCATCGGCAATTACCTGGCGACCCTGTTGATCGGCGGCTTCATGCAGCGTCATCCCGAAAGCCAGGTAAAGCTGCATGTGCAGAACACGGCCAATATCGTGCATCAAGTCGCTCACTACGAAATTGATCTGGGTCTAATCGAAGGTGACTGCAGCCATCCGGACATCGAAGTGCAGAGCTGGGTCGAAGATGAGCTGGTGGTGTTCTGCGCACCGCAACATCCGTTGGCCAAACGCGGCAGCGCGACCATGGAAGAGTTGACACACGAAGCGTGGATTCTGCGCGAACAAGGCTCCGGTACGCGGCTGACGTTCGATCAGGCCATGCGTCACCATCGCAGTGCACTGAATATCCGCCTGGAGCTGGAACACACTGAAGCGATCAAACGCGCGGTGGAATCAGGATTGGGGATTGGCTGTATTTCGCGGCTGGCGCTGCGCGATGCGTTTCGGCGCGGCAGCCTGGTGGCGGTGGAAACGCCTGATCTGGATCTGGCGCGACAGTTTTACTTCATCTGGCACAAGCAGAAATATCAGACGTCGGCCATGCGCGAATTTCTCGATCTGTGCCGCGCTTTCACCGCCGGGGTGCAGCGCAGCGACGAGATCGTCTTGCCAAGTATCGCTTAAAGCAGAATCACCGCCCACACCAGGGCAATCATGCTCAGGGCTACGAATTGCGCAGCGCTGCCCATGTCCTTGGCATTCTTGGACAGTGGGTGAAGTTCCAGGGAAATGCGGTCAATCGCCGCTTCTACTGCCGAGTTCAACAACTCGACGATCAGCGCCAGCAGGCAGACGGCGATCAGCACTGCCTGTTCGACGCGGCTGACATTCAGGAAGAACGTCAGCGGAATCAGCACCACATTGAGCAGCACCAGTTGGCGGAATGCCGCTTCGCCGGTGAAGGCTGCGCGCAGGCCGTCCAGCGAGTAACCGGAAGCGTTGAGGATGCGTTTCAGGCCGGTCTGGCCCTTGAAAGGTGACATAAGGTAAAAACCAACCAGAAAGGAGTGGGAAAGCTAGAGCAACAAAAGTCAAAAAAGCGTGAAGACGCCAGCCTTTATTGGCTCGGAATTGACTCAAGTTGTTGCAGAAGTAATGCAGCCTGTGTCCGGGTGCGTACGTTCAACTTGCGAAAGATCGCTGTAACGTGAGCCTTGATGGTCGCTTCGGACACGTTCAGCTCATAGGCAATCTGCTTGTTCAGCAGGCCTTCACAGACCATGGTCAATACGCGGAACTGTTGCGGGGTCAGGCTGGCAAGGCCGTCGCTGGCAGCTTTGGCTTCGGCGGAGACACTGACCGCTTCGAACGCCTGCGGTGGCCAGAACACATCGCCATCGAGCACCTTGCGCACGGCTTGCTGGATCATGCTCAGGTCGCTGGACTTGGGAATAAAGCCGCTGGCACCGAACTCGCGGGACTTGACCATGACCGAGGCCTCTTCCTGCGCCGAGACCATCACCACCGGAATCTGCGGGTACTGCCCGCGCAACATGACCAGACCGGAAAACCCGAACGCGCCGGGCATGTTCAGGTCCAGCAGGACCAGATCCCAGTCGGATTTTTCCGTCAGGCGTGCTTCCAGCTCGGCGATGCTCGCCACCTCCACCAGTCGTACATCCGGGCCAAGGCCCAGCGTCACCGCTTGATGCAGTGCGCTACGAAACAGAGGGTGATCATCGGCAATCAGGATGTCGTATGTGGCCATTTTTCAAATGATCCTGTTTTTTGATGGCAGACCCGACGCATTCGAGCCTCGCCAAAGCAACTCAAGAGAGCGCTGCACAGCGCTATCCACAGGGGCACGTTCAACGCCAATCACAAGCAAACACGGCGTTTCAAACCTTGGCCGCACCCTAATCGGCGCCAAGCATGCCCAGCGAAGCCGGGGTGGTCAAGCAGCACGGCCGCCGCTGCGTGAAGTATGGGCCACTATGGCGCCAACACTGCCTGCGGCTTTCGTATATAAGGCAACAACTCGGCGTGCGCCGGGGTCGACTCGTTCATGTCCAGCTGTTGTTTGGCGCCCAGGTAATGCTGGCTGAACACATCGAAATACGCGTCCAGTGCCGAAGCCGCATCGCTGTCCCCTGCCAGCTCCAGGCACAACGCCGCGACTTCGGCGGTGCACAGGTGTTCGCTACGGGTGGAGCGACGCAGGCGATAACGCGAGAGTCTGTCGGGCAACAGGCTGAGAATGGGCAAGCGATCGAAATACGGACTCTTGCGGAAGATCTTGCGCGCCTCGGTCCAAGTCGCATCCAGCAGAATGAACAATGGACGCTTGCTGCTATCGACGGCGACGGTGTTGGTCACCCGTGACGGTTCTACGTATTCGCCGGGAAATACCAGGTACGGCTGCCATTGCGGGTCGTTGAGCAGCGCGAGCATCTGCGAGTCAGGCTCGGTGCGCGACCAGATGAACGCGTGGTTGTCGCGTACCACATCGGCAATCAGCCAGCCGGTGTTGCTCGGTTTGAACACTTCCTTGCCGGTCATGATCAGGCACACGCCGGAACGGGACTCGACCGTTGGTCGCCAGGCGCACAGGCAATGGCTGATGATCACCCGGCAGTCGCGGCAACGTTCGGAGCGAAAACCTCGGGCCTGAATCGGCTTGATGCCCTCGTCCTCGCGCTGGTCGCGCAAACGGGCTACAGCGTTGGGGGCATGTTTGATCACAGGCAACGCACCACAGCAGGAAAACTCGACACGCACAGCACTCGGCAAGGTAATAAAGGCCGGCAGTTTACCAGAGCGGCGAGCGCAAACCTGTACCGTCCCGACCGGCTCCCCTATAATCCGGCGCCACTGAACGCACAGCCACAGGGCTGGTCGAACCACCAGTCACTGAATCAGGAGAGTTTCATGCTGCGCCTAATCGTTCCCACCGCCGCCATCGCGCTGGCGTTGTCCTTCAGCGCACAAGCGGCGTCGTTGAAAGAGCAGAATCTGAACAAAGAACTGCGCAACATCGCCGAACAAAGCAGCGTTGGTACGCCACGGGCGATCAACGAAGACATTCTCGATCAGGGCTACACCGTTGAAGGCATCACCCTGATCAACCACCTGAGCGTACAGGCCAGCCACGCCGAAAAGATGCGCGCTGATCCAAAAGCGGTGTATTTCCAGCTGGGTGCTTCGGTGTGCAATAACCCGTCGTACCGCAAGCTGATGGCCAAAGGCGCGGTCATGCGTTACGACTTCACTGAATATAAAACCAACAAAGCCATCGGCTCGGCCAGCTATCAGGATTCCGATTGCCCGAAAGCAGCCCCGGCGAAGAAGAAGTAATCACCGGGTATTGGCGCGCCGCTGTTCATCCTCGGCGCGCAATTCGGCCACCAGGGCCTGTAAATAGCGTGAACGCCGTTCACCACCTGCCAGACGTCGGCAGCACTCCTCTTCGAGACTGACTTGATTGGCCTCGGCTGATGCTTTCAACATCCGATACAGCTGCGTATCGATTTCCAGAACCACTCTGGCCATCTATCCCGCCTCCTTGCCTGCTACCCGCGAATCCCTGAAAAGCGCGCACCCTGCGTACGGCGGCTGACTCCAAGCTGTCGTACAGTGCCTGTAAGTTAGTAAATCAGAGCGATTGCTCTACGGCGTACGTTCGGACGAGCGGTGAACATTCTTTGCCAATGACACCCAACGGCTGCCAGAAAAAGACTGCGCGGCGTAATGATCAACTCAGCGCAATGGCTCGCGAGGGTCTAGATTCAAAGTATTCCCGATCATCTGTTCACGGCAGGACAAGGAGCTGCCGAGTGTGTGTTTTTTTGCAGCGCGGCACTGACGCCGCACGTCAGGGCCACAAGCTCTGTGCAGAAGGAGACGTTGAATGCCTTACCAACCGAATGACCTGCTCAGCCGGCATTTTCAGGAACAACTTCCCGACCTCATCAACAAGGTCGAAGAACAACTCAACCAGGTTTCTCCCAACAGCCCGAACCTGCCGATCTATCGCGACATGATCCTGACCGTGCTGCGCATGGCCCAGGAAGATCACAACCGCTGGAACGCCAAGATCACCCTGCAGGCCCTGCGCGAACTGGAGCAGGCGTTCCGGGTGCTGGAACAATTCAAGGGGCGACGCAAAGTCACCGTGTTCGGCTCGGCACGCACGCCGGTCGAGCATCCACTGTATGCAATGGCCCGGGAACTCGGCGCGGCCCTGACACGTTCAGACATGATGGTCATCACCGGCGCTGGTGGCGGAATCATGGCAGCCGCGCACGAGGGTGCCGGACGTGACCACAGCCTCGGATTCAATATCACCCTGCCCTTCGAACAGCATGCCAACCCGACTGTGGACGGCACAGGCAACCTGCTGCCGTTCCATTTTTTCTTCACCCGCAAACTGTTCTTCGTCAAGGAAGCCGATGCGCTGGTGCTGTGCCCTGGCGGGTTTGGAACACTGGACGAAGCACTGGAAGTCCTGACATTGATCCAGACCGGCAAAAGTCCTCTGGTGCCTGTGGTATTGCTGGATACACTGGGTGGAACGTTCTGGCAGGGAGCACTGGATTTCATTCGCCAGCAACTTGAAGAAAACCGCTACATCCTGCCCACCGACCTGAAACTGATGCGACTGGTCTATAACGTCGATGAGGCGGTGCAGCAAATCAACCAGTTCTATAGCAACTTCCACTCCAGCCGCTGGCTCAAGCGTCAGTTCGTTATTCGTATGCACCATAAGCTCAGCGACCAGGCATTGGCGCATATGCAGGAGGCTTTCGCCGATCTGTGTCTGAGCGACCAGTTCCATCAACACGCCTACAGCGGTGAAGAACACGACGAAGCGCAGTACAGCCATCTGGTGCGGCTGGCGTTCGCCTTCAACGCCCGGGACCACGGCCGACTCAGGGAACTGGTGGATTACATCAACCTTCCGGAAAATTGGGCCCATAGCAAACCGCAGACCACACATCGCACACGCGAACCTTCGAAGGTTATTTGAAGGCAAAAAAAAACGGCCCGCTATTTTCATAGCGGGCCGTTTCTATTTAAACCGACTTAGTCGTCCATCCCTCTGCCGCTGAACAAGCGGTTGATCATCTCCATCGAAAAGCCCCGATAGGCGAGGAATCGACCTTGTTTGGCACGCTCCTTGGCATCAATCGGCAAATGTCCGGAGAACTTGCGCTGCCATGTATCCCGAAGCTGCTCCTGCCAGTCGATACCGCTCTCACGCAGTGCGAGTTCGATGTCGGCGCGTTGCAAACCACGCTGACCCAGCTCTTCGCGAATGCGCAAGGGGCCATAACCGGAGCGGGCACGGTAGGAAACAAAGCTTTCAAGGTAACGGGATTCAGAAAGCAGCCCCTCTTCCGTCAACCGGTCGAGGGCTGTTTCGATCATTTCCGCCTCAGCGCCGCGCTGACGCAGTTTACGCGTCAGCTCAACTCGACCGTGCTCGCGTCGAGCAAGCAGGTCCATGGCGGTTCGCCGCACCGCGACGAGGGTATCCAGTACAGCGGTGGTCATCGCTGCGATCAGATATCAGCGTCAGCCAGGTCATCTTCGGTCTCTTTGACCGCAGAGGCCTTGGAGTCCGCAATCACTGCTGGCGACAGCAGTTTGTCACGCAGCTGCTTCTCGAGCTTGGCAGCGACTTCCGGGTTGTCTGCCAGGAACTTGGCCGAGTTGGCCTTGCCCTGACCGATCTTGGTGCCTTCATAGGCATACCAGGCGCCGGACTTCTCGACGAAACCGTGCAGCACGCCCAGGTCGATCATTTCGCCATTGAGATAGATGCCTTTGCCGTAAAGGATCTGGAACTCGGCCTGACGGAACGGCGAAGCCACCTTGTTCTTCACAACCTTGACGCGGGTTTCGCTGCCGACCACTTCGTCGCCTTCCTTCACCGCGCCGGTACGGCGGATGTCGAGACGGACCGAAGCATAGAACTTCAGCGCGTTACCACCGGTGGTGGTTTCCGGGCTGCCGAACATCACGCCGATCTTCATGCGGATCTGGTTGATGAAGATCACCAGGCAGTTGGCGTTCTTGATGTTACCGGTGATTTTACGCAGCGCCTGGGACATCAGACGGGCTTGCAGGCCCACGTGCATGTCACCCATTTCGCCTTCGATTTCAGCCTTCGGTACCAGTGCCGCCACGGAGTCGACGATGATCACGTCGACGGCGTTGGAGCGCACCAGCATGTCGGTGATTTCCAAAGCCTGTTCGCCGGTGTCCGGCTGCGAAACCAGCAGGTCGTCGACGTTGACGCCCAGCTTGCCGGCGTACTCAGGGTCGAGGGCGTGTTCGGCGTCGACGAAGGCGCAGGTCGCACCGGCTTTTTGAGCCTGGGCGATCACGGACAGTGTCAGTGTGGTTTTACCGGAAGATTCAGGACCGTAGATTTCAACAATACGGCCTTTTGGCAGACCGCCGATGCCGAGTGCGATGTCCAGACCCAGAGAGCCGGTGGAGATGGCCGGGATCGCCTGACGGTCCTGATCGCCCATACGCATTACGGCACCCTTGCCGAATTGACGTTCGATCTGACCCAGGGCCGCAGCCAAGGCTTTCTTCTTGTTGTCGTCCATTAAAGTCCTCACGTAATCAATAAGGCCTGACGGCCAACACCTGTATAAGTAGCCAGTATTATTCCACAGCGTTCGCGGATCGCCTACCCCTGATTTTCGATTTCTCGTGCCGCTAGTCGCAACAGCCCCTCTAGCGCGGCCTTCACCGTTTGTCGGCGCACTTCGTCGCGGCCGCCGGGGAAGTGCTGAACCTCGCTGGAAATCGCATCGCCCACGCCCCACGCCAGCCACACCGTGCCCACCGGCTTGTTCGGTGTACCGCCATCGGGCCCGGCCACGCCGCTGACGGCGACGGCAAACCGCGCCAGGCTGTTTTTCTGCGCGCCCCGCACCATCGACTCGACGACTTCGCGACTGACCGCACCCACCGTACCGAACAAGTCGGCGGGCACATTCAGTTGCTGGGTCTTCTGCCGGTTGGAGTAGGTCACGTAACCGGCCTCGAACCACGCCGAACTCCCGGGAATCCGCGTGATCGCCTCGGCAATCCCGCCACCGGTACACGACTCGGCCGTGGTGACGTGGGCGTTGAGCAACTGCAAACGTCGGCCAAGCTCGGCAGCCAGTTGAGTGATCTCTTTCACGGTGCGCTCCGAATCGGGTGGAATGACTACCACCGTACACGACCCGGTTGCGCTTTCAATACACAGACTCATTCAAAATGTTCGGGCGCCAGCGCTCTGACATAGGCCTGACAGGCCTGCAGAGCAATCAGTCCGCGGTCGCCGGTGTCGGTGATGGCGATAATTCGTTGAGCATGCGCCGGGTCAAGTCGGGCGCGTACGGCTGCATGATCCACGCCGCCGGGGCCGGCGGTGGCTGGCACCCCGCAGCCTTGGGCAGCGTCGCCGGCGTCGATGAGGACTGACAGGCGCAGATCAGCAGTGGCAAGACGATCGCGCAGGCGATCTTGATCACGTTGTGCATCGCTCATGGCTCGATAGTGGGTTTGTTCACTGGCCGCCAGGCGTCGCTCGAGGGCCAGACGTTTATCCTGCTCGATCTGCTGCGCGCTGGCTGCGGCCACATTCAGCTGATTGAGAGTGTCGGCGTTTAACCGCGCCTGCTCCGCGAGTTGTCGCCCGTAACGCCAGTCCTGAAACTGCCAGGCCAGCGCAGCGGCCACCGCAGCCAGCAGCAAAATGCCGATCAGGCGCCAGGAGATGGACATAGCACCGCCCTCGCCCGCGCCCAGATATCCAGCCGATCCTGCAGACCATTCAACCCGCCGTTGATTCGGCGAGTGATGCTGTTGAACTGATCGCGATCGGCCAGATCGTTCAGGCCGTTCTGTTCCCAGAACCATGCCGCCGATTCCGCTGCCCATTGCGGTTGCTCAAGCAACTCAGGCAAGGACAGCAGACGCTCATCGCCGAACAGGCCGAGGCTGCACTGGCGATAGTTGCTGCGCCCGGTGATCTGGATCAGCCCGCGACCGCGGTACTTCTGCCCGTCGCCGTCAGCCTCGGGCGTGTTACCCAGACGCAAGGCCAGCGTGCCGGTGTCGTATTTGCTCAGGTACTGGTTGTTGCCCAGCTCGCGCACGTATTGCAACTGGCCGGACTCGTGACCGATCTGCGCGAGAAACGCAGCGATACGTTTTGGCGAGTCGATATGGCGGCGAGTCATTGCGCTATTTAGTGCAGAAACAAAAACGCCCGCTTGGGAGCGGGCGTTGGGCATGATGGTTTTAAGGTTGTCTTCAGTTATTTGCATGATGCGTAATCCTCCCTGGATGCTCCGATTGAATCATGGTTGGCGAGCAACGGCCCCCAGCCATTTTTTTGCCAGAGTTGTCAGGGTGTTGTTGGGTACAGACTCTTCGAGTGCGTCATTCGATGGCAGCACCTGTCCGCCGGTTAACAGCCATTGCTGATACTCAAGCCAGTCGCGATTGGTCGTGTCCTGTGGAATAAACGCGGCATCTTCAACGCGCAATACACCACAGGCGGTCAGTTGATATGTCATGAGCTACCCCTAGATTTCAGCGTCCGCTGTCCATTCAATCTGCAATCCGTTACCGGGCTGACTGCTCACAGGCGTCACGGTGCCGATGGCGAAACTTCGCTGTGTCACACTTTGCACCGTGGTCCCCGTGCATGCCACACCCTGCGAGTAGTTCCAGACCTGACTGCTTTCATTTCCGGGGCAATACAGGACGACGGTGGGTTGCACTCTCTTCTGAACCTGCATGTCTATAACCATGCCGTATTGACCGGTATTCCCGGCCGCAGCCTGAGTGAACGTAACGATGCAGGTTACGACACCATTGTTTGCACGAATCGGTAAACGACTGGCAAACGACTTCTCGAAGTAGCGCTGACACAACATCAGCTCTTCACCAACAGGACGATATTCGAACGGCGTGGAAACCGGTCCCTCCTCGAGTTGAACCCGTGCAAGATCCACGGTTTGCAAAACGTTAAGTGGCAGATCAAAAGCCAACCGCAAGTAATCATTGGTGCCGAGCATTTTTCCCGCGATCACTGGCACCTGAAACGTCGCGCTGTATTTGGTCCATGCAGTGTTCAATGCAAAGACATCGACCACTTTGACGACGGCTTCCGAACCACCGTTGCCGAAGTACTGACCGATGGTTACCTTCAACGGGCGCGCGGCGTCGGAGCGCGCCCAAAATGTCACGGTGGCGGTTTTTCCAGCCAGAGTCCTGACCGATTCAACGCCTTGGGAAATCTTGTGCTCGGTAGCGCCAACGCCCGCCGTGGTTTGCTGCCAGCGCAAGAAATAGCTCGGCTCACCTGCCACGTCTGTCTGGCCAGGGGCAAAATCCTGGCGAGAAATGGCCACGGCAGCATTGCCATTCCAGTCACAGCGAAAACGATCGGCTACATACCCACCGATATTGGGGCCTTGGTTGGTCGTTCCGCGCTGCCAGATATCGAAGCCGCCATTGATCAGCACATTCCGGCGATAGACCTGCACCGGAAACTGCTGCAGTGGGTCAGGCTTCGATAATTGGCGGATGGCCTGCGCCAACTGATCGGTTTGTGCTTCATCCGGTTTCAAACCGGCCGCGGTGATGGCGTTGAGTATTTCCTGAGTAACACTGTTGCCCCAACTGGCCGGGATCAGCGATCCCGGTGTTCCGGCGATGGCGTCTTCGTCGACAAATTTGCCGTCGACCAGGCCGGAGCCCGGGACACTTTTTGGGTAATCCATGTTTATTTATCCTCGGTTGCTCAGCAAACCGCTCAACCATTGGCCTGCAGCAAGCCTTCCAGCCAGTCAGGTTCAACCGGCCGCGAACGTATGTTCGGGAAATCCGGATTGTCAGGCCAGTCGCGCAGTGCCTGACGGTACGTCAGGAGTTGTTTGAATTCTTCGCTGCGCAGGGTGGTGCCCTCGCCCATTTCCAGTTCTTCGGCATCGCGAAGAACCAGCCATTGAGTGCTCTGCAGAACGTTATTGCGCCAGCCGCGCTCCAGGGCAATCAGCGCCACTGGGGAGACTTGCGGCTCGCCAAGGACTGGCTGACCTGTGGCAGTGGCGCTGATGACTTTGCCTGCGGCCTGCCCGGCGAATAGCTCAATGTATTGGGCCTGAGTGATTTCCACTGCGCCTGCTGGAGGTTCCGCTCCAGGATTTTCAACCCGGTCAAATCCAAGCGTTTGTGCGTAAAAGTAAATAGCCATGGTCAAACTCCCCAAACCAGAATGCGACCCGAAATTCCCGTCGATGGCTTGATCCCTGTGGAATCAATGTTGCGAACCCGCGCCACCACCTGAGTGGTGGTCGATAACCCCAGATCGAACGCCCAGACGGTCGCATTTGCGGCACTCCAGCCTGTCGGATTTGCCTCATTGGCGACGCCACCCAAAATGGCCGACGGAAACTTGATCGGCAGTGAAAGCGTCATGTTGCCGTTGGCGTCAGAGCCACCGACGACCCATTGCAGGATCAATCCGCTGGGGAATTTCTGATAACCCGGCGTGGTGAACTGAGCGCCGTAGGAGGCGCAGTGCTTCAACGTAGCCGTGCCATAAACCACCCAAGTACCAGACTCCCTGACGAAGTTCGCACTCTCACCGGCGTTCATCACGATCGACGCCACGTAAGCCCCTTGAGGGCTGATTTGTGAGCCGGTTTTGCTGGCTACCATGACCGAGCCTGCGTTGCGGCAATGCAGACTGATCGTCGCGCCATCCGGCGCCGAGGCTGCGTCCGGAAGCGTCACGGTATAAGTCACTGTGCCGCCCAGACCAATCGAGGAACCGACATCGGCCAGCGTCAACTGAGTCGCTGCGGATATCCCGCGAGCACTCGCATGACTGCCCAACGCTCGTTGTACAAATTGCGCAGTTGCCGCCGAGCGTCCGCTATCAAACTGCGGTGCTGTGTTGAACAGCGTCGGGCTGCGCAGCGCAGCGAGCAACTGATTATTGGCTGACTCATTCGGCGTCATGCCGGCCGCTTGCACCACATTAAGAATTTCCTGCGTAACGCCATTGCCCCATGTCGCCGGAATCAGCGAACCAGGTTTGCCGGCAACCGGGTCCTCATCAGCAAATTGTCCATTCACCAGTCCGACACTGGGCACACTCTTGGGATAGTCCAAGGGTTGTCTCCTTAATCCGAAATATTTGGGGCTGGTCTCAGCCTATGAGTGCGGCTAACCGCGTGGGGACCGAAGGCCGGGAAACTGCGGAAGGAAATTGACTTGTTTCAGGCCAGTCGCGCAGCGCCTGACGGTACTCCAGCAATTCCAGATATTGCGCAGCCTTGAGCGTCGTCCCGCGCCCCAGCTCTTGCTCATCGCGATGCCGCGTCACCCACCATTCGGTGGCCGACAGGCTGGACTGGCGCCAGGTGCGTGCTGCCGCCATAGCGTCTTGCTCCTCTACGACGACGTCAGAGATAACGACCGGACTTTCCATCACCGGCAACGGCGCAATCTCCTCGCGCAGTTCGCCGACAGGTGCGCCGATTTCGATCTGCATGCCCTCCGGTACGGGCACCATCGACTCGACGAAGGACGGGGCAAAAAGCTGGGTAATCTGGTAGTCGCCGGTATCGATCACCTCGACCGCAACGCCGTTTTCCACTCGTGCATAACGGGCCATTATTCGTACTCCCAGATTTCACAGAAGGCGTTTCCGCCGACGCCGCTGAGGACTGACGCGGAGGCACTGGTCGAACATGAACCACTGCCACCTGACCCTCGGTTTCCTGAAGTTCCAGCGCCACTGAGGCCCATCAACGGGCCACCGCCATCAAACGGACTCGCGCCTCCGCCACCGGCCAATACACCCCAATTGGCGTTGTACATGGCATAGCCACCGCCTATTCCACGTGCGTTAGCGAGATTGCCACCCGTCACGGTTTGTCCTCCAGCGCCCCCCTGAACGAAGCCGACTGCCGTGGCGGTCACAGGAAAGGTCAGTATCTGCCCGCCCAGGCCACCGGACGCGCTCAGGTAACTGCCAAAAGAAGCGCCTCCGCCGGCCTGCCCCATCGAGTTACGTGAGGCGCCACCAGCCCCCAGAGAAACAGGAACGCCGGTCATCATTTCTGCTGTCACGTCATATAAGCTCTCGGCGTAGGCGCCACCACCACCGCCACCTCCAATACTGTGATAACCCGCTGCCACCGGCGCACAGCCGCCTCCCGAACCACCCGCGCCAACCAGACGCACGCGAATCCGTTTGGCCCTGGGATTGGGCTTGTAAACCGTGATCCCGAGCGTCTCGATCTGCCGCACCGCCAGCAACCGCCCCACCGCATCGGTGATGCCGTAACCGGCCAACGTGGTCGGGGTATTTTTCAGTTTGTTGAAGTCGACCAACGCGCCGATAGCCGTTGCCAACTGATCGGTTTTCGCTTCATCAGGCGTCAGGCCGGCAGCCTTGATCGCGTTGAGAATTTCTTGCGTGACACTGTTGCCCCACGCGGCCGGGATCAACGAGCCCGGTGAACCGGCGAGCGGGTTTTCATCGACGAAGCCGCCGTTGACCAGGCCAACGCCGGGCATGCTTTTCGGATAATCCATTGCACTGCTCCCTGTGCTGAAAATCAGTTGGTTATGGCTGCGCCGGGAGCGACCGGCCAGATAATCTCATCGGGGAAACCGGCCTGCTTTTCGATACGGTTCAGCTCCACGCTGTAGAGTTTCCACTCGATCAGCAGCAGTTGTTCGTCGTGGCTGGCATCGCCGATGTCTTCGGCGTATTGCAGCGGAGCGATGCGCAGGACCGCGTCGCGAAGAAGCTCATCGCGCTTGGTCAGAGTGACTTGCTTGCGGTCCGTCAATGCAGCTGCTTCATCGATTTTCCAGACACCATCGACCCACGAATGAAATCCACCGGGCCATGGCTGCGTGGTGAAGCCTTCAGGCAGATCACCTAATGCTGTCCAGGTCTCGCGGATTCCCGTGTCGGTGCGATAGACATCACCGCGTAAATCTACTCGCTGCTGCAATGAGCCATTGTCGTAGGCCCACGCAAATCCACTGGGTGCCGGAGCGAGTTCGAGGCTTAACGTGACAGCATTACCTGGCAGTTGCAGGCCGATACCCGGCACGGGTAGAAATTCCACCGGGCCGGTCAACGCGCCGGCGTCGTCTATTAAGTAATTGAACATGTGCACCTCAGATCAGTTTGATTCGTGCGGGATAAGCGATGTTTCGCGGCCGGGTTTCCGTCGAAAAATTCCCGATGGTGCCAATGTAGGTATCGGAGTCGAACGCAGGATTGGGGTAAGTGGTCGCGATGGTTCCGCTGGTTGGATAGAAATTGACGTCGCTTGAAACGTTCCAGACAGGATCCGGGATAGCTGGCGCCGGTCGATTGGAAGACCCTGTACCGGTGGGCAAGTAGTGGTTGTGGCTTTGCAGTGCATGGTTCTGCAAACTGCCGACGACTCGTCCTGTATCCACGCCCCGGTTTTCATCGAGGGCTCGCAGAAATTCACCGCGAACTTCTGGAATTCGAAAGGTCGACGCACCATCGCCACTGGTCCACGCACCTTCTCGATTCCATCGCGCCGCTTCTGTCGTCAGAGCTCCTGAAGCCTGAGCGAAGTCCCACAACCAAGGCCATTCCGCACGCTTGAAAAAGTAGCCGTTGAGCAGACCATAGCCGCCGGGATTGAGCGCCATTGAGGTTTCGAATGAGGTCTGGCCCAGAGGGGTATTGTCGAAACGACCGACCGGCCACCAACTACCCGCCCCGTCACTTCGCAACTGCCACCAGTCACCACTGCCCATCAGCACCAGAAACGGATAGCCGCTCGCCGACAGGTGTGTATGAAAACGAATCCGGTCACCGCCTGATGCCTGGACTACCAATCGGTTAACTGTGTTGTCCACACGGCGAACAATCACGTCGCGCACGCCAAGCCCGGCATCCGCAGCAGGAAGCGTGACGCTCATCGCCGCCGCGCTGCCATCAATCAGAACCATCCCCAATTCCTGCGCTTCAAGCAGCTTGGAAGCAGAAATACGAGTGATCTGCGAGCGCATCGGGCTGGCCTTGCCGACAATCGACTGAATGGCCCTGAACAGCTGCCCGGTATCCGCCTCGGACGGCACCAGCCCACCACCGCTAATCACACTCAGGATCTCCTGAGTCACGCTGTTGCCCCACACCGCCGGAATCAACGAACCCGGGGTTCCCGCCACCGGGTTTTCATCGACAAAGCGGCCATCGACCAGGCCGACGCTGGGGACGCTTTTTGGATAATCCATAGGTCTTTCGTTCCTCTGAAATAACAAATGAACCGCGTCTTGGCGATCGCGAGTACGAGCCAGCGGCGGTCTGTTTTCTGAAAATAAAAAGCCCACGGTGAAGTGGGCTTGGGTGATGCAGCACGCAGACGTGGCGACTAGAAAGTCTGGCCGCTGACCAGTTCGCGAATCGCCGCCAAGGTGTCATCGCCAGCACTGCGCGCCAGATCGAGATTGCCTTTGGCCGCGTGCGTACGGATCTGCTGTTTGGCCTTCAAGCGCAAGGTGCGCAGGGTCAGCAGATGGTCGGTGAGTTGCTCGGCCTTGCTCAGGATTTGCTCGGCTGCCTGTTTGGCAGTACGACCTTTGACTACCCACGCAGCAACCGACAACGGCACCTCTTTTTTGGGATAACCGGCGTCCTGATAGGCCTGTGCGTCGGCGGCCGCTTGGGCGTACTCCATGGCTTTGAGCGGGTCCCCGGCCAAAACGGTGCGGGCACTGTCGGCGGCCGCGTCGACCTTGGAACACAGCTGTTCGGCTTCCTGAAGTTCCAGCTCGGCAACTCTGGACGCATTCAGCTGCCATTTTTCTCCATCCCAATCATGGGCACTGGACGGCTGGGCCGGGCGCAAGCCTTCCTCGAACTGATGCAGCTCTTGAATGATGATCATCGGATCAGCTCCCAGGAAAAATGCACATTGATGGCTGAGGTAAAGTTGATCGCAATACCGTTGGCGTAATCGGCTTGAGAAAAACCCTTGATTCCCATACCAAATAACAACTCATCACTTGAGGCATTTCCCGAGCCAAGGGTGTGTTCGCTTTGATAAACCTGCCAAAGCGAACGCAACTCTGCATGGTCGAAACTGGCTGATAGCGCGGAAACCGTCGTGTCGTTGACAACGTTACTCGTGAAGATCCCTACCGAAGCACCGACGGTGCTCCAGCCATCCCAGTTACTGGAAGTAGTAACCGTCGGATTCAGGTAAGAATAGTTGCCCCCCAGCCATCCTCCCGGAGCGAAGGCCACCGTGGTAATACCGGTCGGATGCGGGGTTGGATTCCCCACCACCAACCGTGCCGCACGGGCATGCGGATCAAGTGGCAGATAAACCACACCGTTGCCGTTAACCGTTTGCGTCCACGACAACCGACTACGGTTGTAGATCGCTCTGACAGTGGGCATCGAACCCGGTCCTGCCGTGACGACCCAGGCCAGACAGAGATCCAGCGGCGTAGACTGGAAACCACCGCCCGCCGCACCATTGACCGTACCCTTCAACCCTTCCGGTGCAGCGTCATAAATCGTGCCGCGTTGCATGTAAAAGGTCAGCACACCGCCGATCACCTGGGCCCGCAAGAAATAACCGGTGCTTGGCAGCAGATCGGGACTGCTCCACAACTGTGTGGTGAACGTGCGCGAACGCCCCAACTGCCCGGCCACCACTTCCTGACCGAGGCTGATCAGCACGCCCGCCGGAATCGAGACTCGCCCGCCACTGGTGGCAACTGCTGCTGGCGTGATCGCCAGGCGACCGTCTGGCGTTGCCACCGTAGCGGTCGGCAAGGAGCCGATCGGCAACGCCGAATCCAGATTCCAGCCCTTGGCCGAAACGCTCTGAATCGCCTGCAACAACTGATCGTATTTCTTTTCGTCCGGGGTCAGATCCCCGGCCTTGATCACGTTGAGAATTTCCTGCGTAACCCCGTTGCCCCAGTCTGCAGGAATCAGCGACCCTGGCGTCCCGGTCAGCGGGTTTTCATCGACAAATTTCCCATTCACCAGACCAGCGCTGGGCACACTTTTCGGATAGTCCATCCCGTCATTCCTCCCTAGTCATAGTTGATGTGCACCTTGGTATGCGCCGGCGCACTGCGGTGGATCAGGCATTCAAGCGCCGAGCCCGGGTTCACGCCAAAGCGCTCGCCCCAGTAGCTCGCGCCGTAGCGCCGACCGAGCAGCAACCGGCCGCCGGTGTTGAGGGTCCACATGAATTGCGCTTCCCAGGTGCCCCAGTGCGCTGCGCCGAAACGCGAGCGGCCCATGCGTGGGGCTTCGTGTTCGGTGATGCTGGCGTTGGGGTAGCCCTGGCTTTTGGCGATGTCGAGGTAGTAACCGACAGCCTGGCTGCCGACCGCGAGCAAGCGGCGGCGTACGGCGAGGCGGCGGTCGTCGAACAGCGGCGTGGCGCCCAGGCACGGGTCGGGCAGTTCCATCACCCGCTCCCAGTCCGGCACCAGTTCGCTGACGCCTGCCGGGTCCATCTCGTTGAGCAGGTCGGCGGCGCGGGCGTCGAGGCGCGCCAGCTCGACGGCGACGCCTTGCAGCACGTCCTCGAGTTCCGGGACGCGTTCCGGATCCCATGCCGGGCCGCTCGGCAGCAAGGCGCGTAGTTGCGCCTGGTATTGCGCGGCGGTTCTTATGCCCCCCATACGCAACCTCCGAAGGTGAGCAGCTCGCTTTGCCCGGCAGGCACGTCAGCGGCCGGTGCGGTCAGCGTGTGATCGTACTCACCGCCGGCGCTGCTGATGGCTTCGCGGATATGGCTGATCAGCAGCGCCACACCGAGGTCGGCCTCGCGGTTGTGCAAGTCGCGCAGCTGCGCTTCCACGGCGGCGCGCACAGCGGTGGTGTCCGGATTGACGCTCTTGAAACGGTACACCACCGGCACCTGAATCGGCCGCTGCACGTGCACTTCCGCCGTTACCGGGCGCAGCGGCTCGATGTACGCCTGAACCTCCGCCAGTTGTTCGTCGTTGGGCACCGGTTGCGGGTCTTCGTCACGCATGATGAATACCGTCACTGTGCCTGGCCCGAGCAAGCCGCCACGACACCAGGCCCGCGTCACACCCGGCACTTCCAGCGCCCAGGTCTCGTAATCGCTCGCCGAACCGCCGTGGGGGATCACGCGATAAGAGCGGATCACCCGCGAGCGCAACGACTCCAGGCTTTCTCGCGCCACGCCACCACTGAGGCCGGGCGCGAGCACCACAAAACTGTTGCCGACTACGCCGGCGATCGGCTGCACCGGGTTCAGCGCCAGACCGGCGTCAGCATTGCCCAGGCTGCCGGCATCGAGCGCAGCAATCGTGGTGGTGTTGCTGCCATTGACGGTAGTGCGCGCGGTGGTGACTTTGTAAGTACGGCCATCGCTTGCTTGCAGCAGCGTGTCAACGTCGAGCACCGCGCCGGCAGTGGCGGTAAAACTGACGCTGCCGGTGGCGACTTGCGCCGGTTTGCGCGGCTGGTTCAGGCGCAGCGCGGCGATGCGTTCCAGGGTCGATTCGTCAGCCTTGTCCGGCAGGATCTGCTCGGCAATCCAGTCGAGATAACCGTACAGGCCATAAGCGGCACCGCCGAGGGTGCGGGCCAGCACTTGCGCATCGGACTGGCGCAGCGAATCGCCGGCCAGGTCGCTTTGGGTGCGCTTGATCAGCACCGGCAGCGAAGGAGTTTCAAACGGCATAGATCACCTGCCAACTGTTATCGGGGTTGATGTCCAGACGTTCGCCATCGGCCAGGGT
This sequence comes from Pseudomonas sp. 22189, assembly GCF_052045635.1. NCBI lineage: Bacteria > Pseudomonadati > Pseudomonadota > Gammaproteobacteria > Pseudomonadales > Pseudomonadaceae > Pseudomonas > Pseudomonas sp. 22189. Next base: position 244,651 of record NZ_JBQEPG010000002.1, on the reverse strand, counting down.
CAGGACCGTGCGCAGGTTCAGGCGCTGGGCGTCGAGGCGTTCGCTGATGATGTCGATGGCGCTGCAGTGGCCGTCGTCGATCAGCCATTGCAGGGCTTCGCGGGCATAGAACTCGGCGTCCATCTGGGTCTGTCGGGTCAGCTTGACCCGACGCAAAAGCCACAGCCGCGAACCGATGCGATCGTCGGCGACGGTGGGAAAACTGTCGCCCCACCAGCCGAAGCGCTCTTCGTCGTCGAGGGCGTCGTCATCGGCGGCGCGGCGCCATGTGAACAGGCTGATGAGCACGGCGCGGGTCAGTGCGGCGTGGAGGTTCTGGCTGATGAACATCATTGGCCTCCTGCCGGCGCACCGGTCTGGCCGCTGCCGGCCTGCACGCCAACGTGCACGTGTTTGATCTGGCTGATGCCGCCAGCGAGCTGGTCGCCGGTGGAAACGATCTTGCCGGTCTGGTTGATCACCGGCGTGTCGAAGTTCACCGCGCTGCTGGCGCGGATGTTCAGCGTGGCAGTCTCGATGTCGATGATCCGCCCGCGCTTGAAGTGAATTTTGTCGCCCTCATCGGTGTAGATCGCCACTTCGCCCGAGGCCAGCGACTGCAGGCGATAACGGCGATCGGCGACCACCAGGGCAATGGCGTGGGAACGGTCGCCGCCGAGAAACGTGACGATGCCCTCGGCGCCGGCCAGCGGATTGCTGGTGAAACCGTAGGGTTCGAAGTGCTCCAGATCGTCGTTCACTTCACCGGCGGTGAGGCGCATTTGCAGCGATTGCAGCTTGGATGCCGAGCTGGCGAGCACGACAGTGCCGCGCGCCAGCAGGCGTGTCAGTAGGCTCATGAATTGATCCTCGATACTTTGCCAACACAAAACCTGTGGGAGCGGGCTTGCCCGCGATGGCGGCGTGTCAGGCAAAGAAGTGTTTGCGGTAACCTGCGCTATCGCGGGCAAGCCCGCTCCCACAGGATCAGGTGATGCCCTTCGGTTTCGGTGTCAGGCCGGCGTTTTTTTCGGGGGCGTGGGATCAGGATCGAAGGTATGCGGTGGCGCCACTTGCAGCGTGGTCACCGAGCCTTGCGCCGACAGCGAATACGTCACTTTGGAGATCAGCATGTCGCCGTCAAAACCGAGCACCGGATCCGTGACCTTCACCAGCGTGTTGTGGCGCCACAGATCGCCATTGGACTGACGCCAGCCCTGCACCTGATAGGTGGTGGTCTGCGCCCGGCCCATGCGGGTGGCGCTTTCCCATTGGGCGCGTTGCTGGGCCAACTCGAACGTCAGCGCGGTGCCTTCGTTGATGATCGTGGTACGTCGGCGCTTGAAGCTCAGATCAGCCGCGCTGGATTGAACCTCGCTGACGGCCGCCCCGCTCTTCTTGTCCGAGCCTTTCTGCTGACCGATCACTCGGTATTCGGAAAACACCTGGCTCTGATCCATCGGCGCGTTCGCCGACAGAATGTTCTTGCCCAACTCCAGCGCGTCACTGGCCCGACCACCACTACCGGGCTTGGCCAGAACCAGCCGGCCTTGCTCGTCATCAGTGGAAAACACCCGGAACAGCGAGAGCAGACGGTCAATCGACTGGAACACCGTTTCGCCCGGCACGATGGTGTGCTTGGCGAGCCGCGCGGTCTCGGGAATTTCGTTGACCACGTACAGCGAGTATTCCGCCGCCAGAGCCTGGACGATGCTCAGCAGCGGTTGCTCCTGCCATTGGTTCGGCCGGTTGGTGGCTGCGCAATCGACCAGATCCTGAGTCTTGGAACTGCCCTCGATGCTCAGGCTGATCTGGCGTCCGTCGTAGCGGATCGGCGCCTTGAACACGTAGCCGGTGAGCACCAGATCCTGGCCGATCTTCACTTCGCACGGGTCACCCGGTTTGATCCGTTGATCCACCGTCTGCCCCGGCCACTGCCAGGTGATGTCGAGTTTGAAGGTGCGGAACTGGCGCTCAAGATCGGCGGTGATTTCGACGCTTTTCCAGCCGCCGTATTCCATGTTGTTGACGGTCAGCGTGACGCGGTTGTCTATCTCGCTCATGACTACTCCCGGGAGACTTTCACGTCATTGGGCGGCAGGTACAACGGGTTGGTTACCGCGTTACGCTGGATCACTTCGGTAACGCGCGTCGCATCTCCGAACTGTTTGTACGCCACCACCAGCGCCGGAAAACTCTCCTGAAACGACTTGGTGACCAGACGCACACCCGAAGACGCTACCGCTTTGAGGTGCGCGACCAAAGCATCCTGTACATCGCTGATCGCTTGATAGTGCGCCGGGCCGGCTTTGTTTTTGGCCATCTGGAGCGCCTCGACCAGGTTGTTCTGCAGCGCCTGCAAATCATCCGTGGCCGGCACGTCCTGACGCGTGACCTGCTGCTTCGATTGCTGATCAAGCGAAGGCGTCGACGCCAGCTTCACTGGCTTCGACGCCACCGGCATCGAGGCGACCCATTGCGCCACTTTGACGATCAGGGTGTCTTGCACCAGATCGGCCATGGCTTGGGCCGCCGCGTTGGTGTCCTTGCCGGTGGTGATCTTCGGCGCATCGGCCTTGCGAATGGCTTCGAGTTGTTGGGACACGTCGGCAATCACGCCACGGTAGCCCTCCTTCGCGAATGCCTTGAGTTCCTTGATATCGCCGAGCAAGCCCTTGAACTCCGCTGCCACTTCCTTGGGCAATTCCTTGACGGCTCTGACCAGTTCAGTGATTTCCTTGTATTGCGCGATCAGCGGTTTCAGCTGTTCCTTGATGACATCGAACACCCCGGTCAGGCTGTTTCGCAGATTATTGATGCCGATCCGCGCCGCTTGAATCCGGACAATCACCTCCTCGAAACGCGACACGGCTGACCCCAGCAACGTGTCAGCCTTGGCCAACAGGACTTTTTGCGTACTGACCGTGGCAGTCGGAAACGGCAGCGGCCGGTCGGGATAGAACTTCAGACTGAATGTCACCAGCCCGCCGTCCTGGCGAGTGTGGGTCATGTCGCATTCGCCGACCTTGACTTGCAGGCGTCCGAGCCACGGATGCACCAGTTCACCACTGCCCGCCTCCAAGGCCTTGAGCAGCTTGTCGCGCTGCTCCAGGCAATCGGCGCCGATGATGAACGCCGTCAGGTCGTGGGTCTTGGCCTGCTGGCCGAGATCCTCGAAATACGGCAGGTCGCGTTGCGGATACTCATGCAACTGACCTTTGCGACCGACCGGGGTTTTCGCCTGATCGATCCAGAACCCGACACCGCGAAACGATGCCGGCAACAAGCGGTCACGCCAGTTCATTGGAACCTCCTGCCGACAGCGAGCGATAGCCGATGCGCGAAGACAGCGCCAGGCCAGGTTGATTCGTTTGCGGTTGGTCGGTGCGCAGCCCCGCCGGTGCGTTTTCGAAGCGCACGGTCAGGCCGCCTTCGAGTTGCGTGCGGTTGTTGGCCGCACTTTGCTGGATCAGGGCGCTGGAGGATTGCGGCAGCGAACCGCTTTGCAATGTCCCGTTTCCAGCAGGCGCTGGATTCGCGCCAAAGAACGCCGGCGCCAGTTCACCCTTGCCTTCGGCATTGGTCTGGCGTTGCGCCTCAGTCAGCGTTTCGACCTTGCCGGTGACCTTGGCGATCAACCCGGCAAAACCACCGTCGAACAGTTCCTTGATCGGCGCGATGACGGTTTGCAGCTTTTGCCACAACTCGCCGAACCACCCGACGATCGGCCCCCAGCTCTCGATGAGCTGATCCAGAGGTTTCCATTCGAACAGCGTGTGCAGAAAGTCCACGACCGGCGCAGACACCGCCAGCACAACATCCCACAGCGCTGAAAAAACCTCGCCGACCGGCTGCCAGTACTGCGCAATCTGCTCCAGCGGCGACCACTCGAACAGGCTGGTAAAAAAGCCCTGGACCCGCTGCACTGATGTTTGCAGGGCCGTCCAGATCGGTTCGAAGTACCCCACGACACCACTCCAGGCGCTGGTGATCATTTCCATCGGGAAATAATCGAACAACGTCCGCAATGTTTCCCGGGTGCTTTGCACAGCCGATTGCAGCGTCGTCCACAGCGGCTGGAAGTACGCAACAACACCGCCCCAGGCGCTGGTGATCATCTGCATCGGCGAGAAGTCGAACAACGAAGCCAGGAACGCCTTGGCCGGCTGCGCGGCTTTTCGCAGGCCATCGAACATCGGCTCGAAGAACCTGACAACACCGCCCCACGCACTGTTGATCATCTGCATCGGCGAGAAATCGAACAGATTTCTGAGGAACGCCATCACCGGCACACTCAAGGCCTTGAGCAGTTCCCAGATCGCCGAAAACAGTCCCGTCAGCGGCCCCCAGTTGTCCAGGATCATGCCGTAAGGCGTCCAGGAGAAAACTGTTTTAAAGAAGTCGATCACCGGGCGGGTGACCGCCTTGACCTTGTCCCAGATCCCCGAGAAAAATCCCGTGACCGGTTGCCAGAGCGCCGCCAGCGCATCGAGCGGGCGCCAGTCGAGCACCGAACGCAAGATCGCCATGGCATTCGCCCCGACGTTTTTGACGCCTTCCCACATCCCGGTGAAGAACGCGCTGATCGGTGTCCAGTTGGCATAGATCAAACCGGCCGCCACCGCGATACCCATGGCAATCAGCATGATCGGGTTGGTCTTGAGCACCATGCTCATGACATCGAACACTTGCGTCGCGCCAGTGACTGCGGTTTGCATCGCCGAAAAGGCGATGGCCCCCGCCGCCAGCCCCTCAACCAGTTTCGGATTGTCGGCAAGCAGGCTGCCGACCTGAGTCATCATCGGCTCAAGCCCGATCACCAACGCCCCCACCGCCGGCACCAGCGCTGCGTCGACAGCGGAGGAAACCTTTTCCATCGACGCACTGAACACGTTCATGTTCTGCGCGGCGGTTTGCGGTGCGGCGGGCAGATCAACGGTTTTCGCCGTCTCGCTGACTTCAGTCAGTTTGCCCTGAAACGCCGCCGCCGATTTGATCCCGTCCACGAACGGCGTGATCACACTGCCGCCCTTGAACAGACCGCTGATGTCCAGTTTGCCGAGGCCGGTCTGCTCGAGATTTTTCTTGAAGCTCTCGACCTTTACTCGCAGGGCGCCGAGTTTGGGCGACAGTTCATCGATGCCCGTGATCAGCACCGGTGTTTTGACTTGCTTTTCTTCGTCTGCCATCACTGCACCTGCTGCATCGCATTGATCCGTTGCGCGTGCTCCAGCGACTCGCGGAGCACATCCAGTGGCCTGGCCATCATCTGTTCGGGGTCAACCTTCCAGAACCAGGCCAGGTCATAGGCGACTGCGATCAGGTCGGTGATGGCTCCGACGCCGCACTCATGAAAAAACTCGCAACGGCCCAGCTCAACGCATTGAGGTCAGCCAGATCGAGCTGGTTGACCGACGACGGCGGGATGCCGGCGCACACGGCGATGTATTTGGCCGCCACGTCCATGTCGAGGCTGACTTCTTCGCTCTTGTCGATCTTGTACGGCAGCGCCTTGATCGCTCGCACTTCCTGCACCGTCGGACGGCGCAGGACGAGTTCGGTCAGGGGCTCGCCGTGAGCTTCGATCGCAACCTGAAGCTTCACGGCGCCGCTCATTGCCAGGTCCCCTTGATGCCTTCGAATTTCAGTTCGATGGTGGCGTCATCGCCTTTGGATACCGGCTCTTCGACCAGATAGGCACCGGCCAGCACGTAGACTTTGCCGTTGCTGAATTCGCAGGTAACGGTGATGTCGGTGCCTTCGATCAGCTTCTTCAGCGGGAAGTCGGCGGTGTGCAGCGCGGTCACTTTGAACGACGGCGCGACATCGGTTTCCTTGTAGAAACCCGGTACGACGGTTTCGCGTTTGACGGCCATCAGCGGGGCTTCGCAGCCGCCGTTGATAGTCAGTTGTGCACCGTCGACTTTGACGTAGCAGGTGCCTGCAATCACTTGACCCATGGTGTTACTCCCTTCAAATAAAAAAGCCCACCGAGGTGGGCTGAATGCTTACGGCCAAACGCGGCGATCAAGCCGCGTCGTCGTATTGCAGACGGAATTGGTTGAGCAGTGCGAACACGCGCAGACCGTTGATGTAATCCGGCGGGAACAGCACGTTCACGCGGCTCGGATCCTGCACGTCACGCTCGACGATCAGGTGCTCGGCGAACAGCTCGGCGTTCTCCACGTGGCCTTCCAGTTCCAGCTTGGCGTACTGCGCGATCAACTCGCCGCGAATGGTCGCCGGAGTGACGATCGGCTGGCCGGCGCCGAAACGGGTGCCGTCGGAAGCCAGTTTGTGGCGCCCGTATTTGCTGGTGATCACGCTTTGCAGACGACGCACGATGAACGCCGACTGGTGCATGGTTTCGCTGTCCAGGTAGGAGTTGTCGGCCTGGCCGTAAGCGTTTTTCTGGTAGGTGGTAATCGAACGCTGGATGCGCACGTAACCGCCTTCGTAGTACGCAGTGGCGATGCCGTAGTTGAGCAGCGACTGACGCTCGGTCAGGGTGAAACGCTCGCTGGCCGGCGCCGGATCAACGCCCGGCAGGCTGCCGCTTTGCGTCGGACGGCTGGCATCGGCGGAGATGAACACCGCGGTGCGCGCAGCCAGTGCTGCTGCTTGTACCCAGAACGGTTGCGGGACGCCCGGCTCCAGCGCCTGGATGGTCATGTGCTGATCGTTGCGTGCCTGGCCAGCAGCAACCAGGGTGCCGACGGTGCCGCGTTTGGCGCTGTAGACGTGACCGAACAGTTGCTTGGCCCAGGACCAGCGACCGGTGCTGTCATCCATCACTGCTTGCCAGGTGTTGAGGGTCGACAGATCCGACCACGGCAGTGCGATGAACTCGAACGGCTCGTCGCCCAGTGCCGCCACGGCGGCGACCTGGTCCGGCACACCGGCGCCACCGGTCATGGCGGTGATCGCGGTGGTCAGGCCGGCCGGGGTTTCTTCGCCGTTGCTCTTGCCCAAGCGATTGAACTGCAGGCTGATGTCGTTACCGCTGTCGCCGGTCCATTTGGCGCTCAGAGTGACCACACCTTCAGCAGCCGCAGCGCTGACTGGCAGATCGGCGGTGGCGTTGATTTTCTGTGCCAGTGCGGTAGCCGCTTGAGCAGCGGTGGCACCGTTGACCACGGTGGCTTGCACACGCACACCAGCGACGTACAGGTTGAGCACGCCAGCCTGAGTGGCGGTGCCGGTCAGGGTCAGCACGCCTTTGGCGATGGCGCCTTCGGTGTTGTGCAGCGGCAGGCACCAGATCTCGCCGATCGGGTCGGCCTTGCGGAAGGTCTCGTACATCGAGGCGAGCATCGAGCCCTGACCACCGATGCTTTTTGCCAGCGAAACGCTGGAGACCAGCATCAGTTTGCCGACTTCAGTCGGGGCAATGTTGTCGTTGACCTGAGCGACGATCAGACGGCGCATGGCCGAAGTCGCGCTATTGGCGGCCGAGTTGTCCATTTCGGCATAGAACAGCGGTACACGAATGTCCGCAGGGATGTTGCTGAATCCGATCGCCATTATTTGGCTCCCTGTGCTTTGACTTTTACAGTTTTGAGAGTGATATCGCCGTCGGCCAGACGTCGGCGCCACCAGGCGCTGTCCAGCACTTCACGGCCTTCTTTGGGCAGCAGATCGCCCGCTTCCGGGTCAGGCACGGCACGGCCAGCGGCCGGCAGTACGGTGATGCGATTGCTCATGGGGTTACGTCTCCAGAGAAAGTCAGTTCCACGCGCCCGTCAGGGCCCGGGTGTTTCAGATTGGGGTCGGCCGGGTCGATCGCATCGACCCGCACGGTGACCCCGGTAAAGGACGACAAACCGTCCAGTTCACGTTCGTGCCAACTCTCCGCAGGCTGACCGGGCAGATTGCGGCCGAGCTGGAACTCGGCAAAAAAGCGCAGCCGGTAAAAGGCGCGGCTGCTGTTGATCGAGACCATCTCGCCGCCGTCGTAGACGATGGCGCTGTAGTCATTGCCCGGCTTGAACCCCACCAGCGCGCGCCACAGTTCGGCGCGCAGGTCGTGCAATAGATCCAGCGCTTTTGTAGCGTCCGTGGCGTCGAGCGCCAGGACGATTTCGAAGCGGTCGCGGATCGGTTGCGCGGTGAGGTTTTGTGCGGTGCTGGTGCTGGCGAGATCCGCCAGGGGCAGAACATGAGCCGAGGGTGTCGGCAGATCAGCATTGCCTTGCAGCAAGGCCAGATCGACACCCACCGCAATGTGGTTGGCAAGGCTTGGGCATTGCCCACGCAGCTGCGTGAGGATCGGGGTGATCTTCATGGTGGTGTTCCAGAGTTGAATGAAAAGCGGTCTGCAGAACACTGCAAAACCTGTGGGAGCTGGCTTGCCAGCGATGGCGGTGGATCAACCGGCATCTCTTTTGAATGGGCTGGCCTCTTCGCGGGCAAGCCCGCTCCCACAGGGATCTTCATCGCAGTGACAAAGCGGGGAATCAGTCCTTGGCTGCGGCCTTGGGATCAAGGCCGCTGGCATCGATCACGCAGCGATAGCTGTTCTCGCGATTGCCACTGGCGGTGACTTTTTCGATCGACCAGCGCCCACGCATGAAGTCCGGCCAGGTCTCATCGAGCAGCACCAGCCCTTCGGCCGCCAGCAGCGGATTGCCGGGACAAGTGATTTTCACCTTGTACTTCTGCCGGAGCATCTTGCGCACTTCGCCTTCGCCAACGGCAATCGCATCGGCTTCGCTGGGTTGCTTCTGGCGGATGATCTTGAACGGCGCAAGCCCCGTTTCGACCCACTGCAACAAACCTGTGGCAGCCTCCACGAAACAGGTCTTGCAACCCTTGGTTTGCTCGCGGGCGGACTCCTCCAGCGTGGCGCTGATGAATGCGTGATCGCCAGGACGGTTGTTGCTGGTCACCGACAAGGTCACGTCCGCCAGCACCTGGCCCGACAACGATTTGGTCTGGCCGGGACGGGCCAGCACGTACACGTCGTTGTAGGGTTTGGTCACCGCGTTGTACTTTTTCGCCAGGCGCGTCAGAAAGCTCATGTCGGTTTCGTTGGACTGGTCGACGTGCTCGATCCTGATCATCGCCACCTCGGGCGCGACGCGCGGTGAAAAGCCATGGCTCGACACCAGTTTGCGAAACAGCGCACCCAATGTAGTCGGGCCATGACTGGCCGTGCGACGTTGCTTGAAGCCCGTCTCATCCTCCTTGCTGAACGGCGCCGCCGTGGCCACCAGCGTCAGGCGAAACGGGAACAGCGTCGGCGTCAGGCGTGTCACTTTGAACTGGCCCTTGTCGACCAGCCCCGACTCCAGATAACCGACCTCCAAGCCGATTTTCCCGCCCAGATCCGGCAGCCCTTCGAGGCCTTCAAGATCGATGGTCAACGTCAGTTGATCAGACTCGAAACCGGCAGCGTCGATGTGTTCCCAACTGATCAGGCGTTGATTGAGCAGGGCCGAATGGGCCCCGTAGAGTCTTACCGCCGGGGTGAAACCCAGAGCCATGCAAACCTCCTTAATCCCACGCCGTGAGCGGTTTGATCGTGGCCGGTTTCGAGTCGAGTTCCGGCAACGTGACCCAGACGCCCGCAGGCAGGATCGGGCCGTGTTCGGCCAGGGTCGGGTTGAGTGTCCACAGGGCCTCTTCGGCGGTGTCATCACTGCGCCCGGTTTCGCGGTACAGCAACAGATTCACCGAGTCACCGGCCACGCTTCGTACCTTACGCATTGTTGAACTCCGCTAGCTCAATGACCCAGTCAACGACCATTGCCGTGCCGTCATCGATGATCTGGCTCTGGGTTTCCTGAATATTGTTGATTCGCCACAGCCCCCAGTTGCGACCGATGCCGTCAATCAACGGCAGCGGGATACGCTGGGCCTGCAACGCGCGCAATTCGTCGAGCCGATCCATGGCCACGGCATACATCGACTTGCCGGTGATGGTCAGGGTTTCCGGTTTTTGCCCGGTCTGGCTGGACTTGGGTTTGCTGGTGAGAATCTGGATTTCGCTCCAGCCTCCATCGGACTTGCGCGCCAGCGAGCTGTAGGCGAAGTCGCGCGACAGGCCGAAGATGAAACTGCCCAGCGCCATTTGTTGTTTCATCAGGCGACTCCATCGGTCAGGGCTGCGTCACGGCGGGTGGCGAGAGCGTTGGTGCCTACTGCGGGTGTGAATGCGGTATCGAAATGGTTGCGCATAACCTGCGAAACCACATCGCCGATTTTTTCGGCATTGAGCACATCACCGCCGCTGATCTGCACTAACGGCGAGTAGGTGTAATTGGACAGTTGCGTCTGAGCGCTGGTCAGATCCTTGGCCACTTGCGCGGGGGGCGCGAGTTTGTCATCGGCAGGTTTCCCCCATTGTTCCCCAACATAGGAGCCGAGCATTCCGCCCAGGGTGCCGCCGATGAATGTGCCAATACCAGGTGCAATGAACGAGCCGATCGTGGCACCAATCGCCGTTCCAGCCAACTCGCCGGCAGCACCTTTGACAGCTTGATCATCGCCGTCACGCCAGCCCTTCAAACCTGCGTAAGCGGCATGACCAATCGCCAGCGGAGCGCCCATCTTGAAGGCGGGCAATGATTTGACCAGCGGCGGTAGAAGCTTGGATTTGGCGCCATCGACCAGCGGCATGAGCTTGGCAGTCGCGCCGCTGAGCCAACTCGGGCGCATGCTTTTGGCCATCTCGCCGACCATTTTCACGCGGGTTATCGCATCGTCAAACATCGGCGCGATTCTGGCCGTCATCGTGCTCAAACGTCCGCCTCGACCGGCGCCAGAGGAAGGAACACGAGACCGCGCGCTGGACGGTGCACGTCGACCGGGGCGCTTTCTTTTAGGCCCCTCGCCGCCGCCGTCGTCACCGCCATTGATCACATCGGCAATATCAGCGGGCAATCGCGCCGTCGCCAGACGCAACAGTTTCGAGTTGACCGCATCCAGCACCGAGGCGACCCCGGTCTTCAGTACACCACCGACGAACGGCATGGCGGCCACACCGGCCAGCGTGAGGCCAGCCGCCAGGAACGGCAGTGCTTCAGCAGCTGAACTCAAGCCATTGACCACAGCCGTTAGCGACACTGCCAGCGCGTCAGTCATGGGCGCGAGTGCATTTCCCACCGCTGTCGACAAACGATTAAGACTCGCATCCAGCGCATTCCAGCGCCCTTGTGACGTATCGCCAAAGGCTTCGGCCGTTTTCGTCGCGGCACCGGCGCCGGAACCCAGTTCCGACGTTGCGTATTGGTGCTTGTCGGACACCCGAGTGAAAGCGGTCTTGACGTCGTCGGGCTTCTTCAGCAACTCAAGAATACTGGTACTGCTCTCGCCAAACAGCGTCTTCGCCGTGGCTGCACGTTCGGGTACGGATTGTTTGCCAAGTGCTGCGAGTACCGAATCAATTGCACCCGGCGCATCCGTGCGCATCTTCTCACGCAATGATTCGGGGTCCAGGAGCAACCGGGTCATCGCCGAACGCTGTTCGGCTGACGCAGTATTTTCCTTGCCGAAGACCGAGGTAAAGCTCTTCAACGCCGTACTGGCGGCGTCCTTGTCGGCCCCGCTGTTCAACAGCGCAGTGGCAAATGCTGCGACCTGTTCCGGTGTCATTCCCGATGCAACAGCGCTCTCGCCAGAGCGTTGAACGACCGCGCCGATATCGGCAGGTTTTGCGTCCAGACCGCTGCTGCCCAGGTAACTGACCGCATCGGCCAGATCCTGACCTTGGTATCGATCCAGCTTCAAGGAGGAACGCCAGACCGCAAGCATTTCCCCTGCGGCCTTGACGTCAAGCCGGAAGGCCGTGGCATTGATCGCCGCGTCGCCGGAGTACGCTCTCAGCTCTGTCGCTCGCTGATCACCCTTGGCGCCGTCGGCAATACCAGCTCGCGCCCCGACCTGCTGGATTTGCAACAGATCCGCACCCGTCGCGCCACTGGCTGCAACAGACCGCTGAGTCGCGAGTTCCAGCGTTTGCTCCGAATGCGCTTGAAGCTGGTCTTTGTTGAGTCCAATCAACTGATTGAGCTCAACCAGCGCCGTCTCGTTAGCCATCGCCGGCTGCAGTTTTTTCGGGGGTGGACGCTGCTCGATTTCCGCCTTGAGTTTTGACTTCGGCTCACTGTTGGCGGCTGGCGGCGCCGCGATGACCTTGAACAACGACTGCTGGCTGACCAGCAGCTCGCGCAACTTGATCTGCTCCTGCGTCAGCAACCGAATGTCCTGGCTTGCCAACGCCAGTGTCAGGTTCAGATCCTGCAGCGGTTTGCCGAGGTTATCGGGCAACGTAAATCCGCCGTTTGTGTTACCGCTCTCACCGGCGTATGCGAGCGCATATTTACTCTCTGCCATGCCGCTCTACTCCTGTTTCACGCCAAGGCGAGTGATCGCTATGTCGTAGCGGCGCAACGCCTTTTCGGCGTCCCATTCCAGAATCTCCGCCTCACTTACCGGGTAAATGAGCGGGACGATATCGAGGATTACTTCGATGTCGCGTTCCGAAAGTAGGCCGCCGGCTGGTTTAAAAAATCGTCGATGCGCACCTGCAATTGGGTCCAGTCAGGGACGCTCATGTTGGCCAGATCGGGGATCATCAGACCGGTGCAGTGGGCAGTGATGAACTCGGCGCGTTCCTTGGCCGTTTTCAGTTTCTTCATCACTTTGGTGGCGCGCAGTGCGGGCATTTCCAGCGACAGCGAGGTCACGGTGCGGCCAGTCACGGCGAGCGGTTGCAGCAGTTGCACTTCGTCAGGGTCGGCGGACTTTTCTGCATCCTCGACCTGCTCCAGAAAGTACGACGCCGGACGGGTCGACATCTCGTGCACGTACTGGGCGATGCTCACGTAGTCCGGGCGTTTGAGCTGGTCGAGTTCCTTGACCGACAGGCCGGTGGCGAGCAGCGCCAGTTCGAAAAACTGATCGTCTTCATCATCGCCAGCGCGCTCCAGCGCTTCTTTTTGCGCGGCGTAGAACAGTGGCTTGAGCTGGATCTGCTCGATCTGCGCGCCGTCGTCGCCGGTGATCGGCGACAGCAGGTCATGCTGGGGTGGCATCCACGACATGTATGAATTCCTTGGTGATTCTTGAGGGGGTGTTGCAGCACTTGGGAGAAGAAACCTTTGTGGCGAGGGGATTCATCCCCGATGGGCTGCGCAGCAGCCCCGCTTATGGATGGGTGCGGTATCGGCTAAATCGCCAACTCAATGTTGGGGCCGCTTCGCGCCCCATCGGGGATGAATCCCCTCACCACAAAAGCTCCTTCCCACAAGTTTTGGTGCAGGGCTTGCTTACGGGGTTACGGCATCAGCACCGCACGACGCGCATCACCGAGGATGTCAACGCCGTTGAGCACGAACTTCTGGGTGCGCACGTCGATGTCGATCACCGGAATGCCGTTTTCCAGGCGGTTGTAGGTGCGGCAGGAGAAGTCCAGCGTCGTCAGGGCTTTGCCGCCCATTTTGATCGCGTCCTCACCCATGGTTTTGAGCTTGCCGCCGATGGTGTGATAGGTGAACCAGGTGTTGCCGTCCTGATCCTGACCGGCTTCACGCACGTTCAGCAGGATGTCGTCGCCCAGCTTCACCCCCATCGCCAGCAACACTTCAGCACCGGTGCCTTGCAGCTTGATCTGAGCATTCAGCGGCTTGGCGCTCTTGGCCATTTCCTCAACGATGAAGCGCCCGCCCGTCATGTTTTCCATGTCGAAGTCGATCTTCGGCGGAGTGAACTCCTCAACGGTCGCCGACAACGGCAGGCCTTGCAGAGTGGCCGCGATGGCCTGTCTTACGCGGTTGGTAAACATTAGAGAACGTCCTCCAGGAACTGCTCGATGATTTCATCGCGGGCGTTGAGTTGATAAACCATGTGTTCGTTCGGCGCGTAGCGGCCGTAGTCGATGACCACGTACCAGGTACCGTTCTTGTACTTCTCGACGCTGTTGAGTTCCGGGTGCAGGTACACGCTGCCGCCAGGAATGGTTTCGTCGGCGACCAGGGTCTGCAGCCAGTCGTTGATGCGCTTGACCTCCTGATCCATGAACGACTTGGTCAGGTTCTTGGCCATGGCTTTCTGGCCGGCCTTGACCAGCTTGCGGCTGATCGCATCTTCAAGACCGACGTAGCTGATGAACTTGCCGGTGATCGAGCGGTTACCCAGCAGCGAGAAGCCGCCGAGCACCGTGCGGGCGTAGTAGCTGATGCCGTAACGGTTGAGCAGATCGCCTTCGGTGGAAGTGTCGAGAATGTTGTACTCAACGACGCGGGACACGTCTTCGGCGTAGGTCACCTGGTTACCCGGGCTTTCCCACTGCTTGACCTTGGCCAGCGCGGCAATCGCCAGGCTGGACGGCGCGAGGAACACATTTTTCTTCGCCGCTTTCGAGTACACCGCCGGCATGTTGTGCACCACCAGGCAGCGGTCGAAACCGAGATCGGCGCCGCCCAGTTCCTGGCTGTAAGTCACTTGATCAGCGACCGACGCGTCCTTGCCATCCAGCACCACACGGGCCTTGATGCGCTTGCCGAACGAGGCGAACTCGCTGGCTACTGCTTTGGTGCCGGTGAAGCCTGGCGCGCCGATGATGGTCAGGTCTTCCGGGACACTGCCCAGTGCCGCCAGACCGAGCTTGCGGCCGGTGGTTGGATCGACACCGCCGATCACTGCGTTGACGGTGTCGGCCGGGGTCGCGCCCGCTTCGACGATCACCACGTAGACAGGCACCTTGACCACTTTGAGGATCTGGTAGACGGCGTGATACAGAGTGCCCTCTTCCGCACCGGTCGGATCGAGCAGCGCGTGGGTGGTGAAGCTGTTGATGCGGAACGGTGCGTTACGCGGAATCAGCGGATCGGCCTTCGGCGCGGTGCCGACCAGACCGATGACGTTGTCACCCAGGCCACCCATGGCCTCAGGGGATTCAGTGGCATTGACGGTAATGCCGTTGTGCTCGAAGTTCAGAACCTCAGCCATGTTCAGTCAGCCTTCTTGGCAGCGGCCTTTTTGGCCTGGGTGGAGGGTGTTTTCAGTTCCAGTCGACCGGCGCTGTGCAGCGCACTGGCCTCGACGTCGAGCAGATCAAGGTCTTGACCGACGCTCGACCAGTGCCCACCGCCGGTGGGGAATGGAACGAGCACGGTGTAGGTTTGGCGGGTTGCCATTTTTCGTTTCTCCATAAACGGGAAAGCCCCTCGTGGGGAGGGGCTTTGGCGGGTGTTGATTTGTTTTAAACGGACAAGAAAACGCCCCGGGGTGCGGGGCGTTTTACTGAAGGTTTGCGACTGGCGTTTCAGGCAAGGAATCTGGCCAGCCCTCGGTCAGCATTTCGCTGCTGAGCGTTCCCGCTCGAGCAGACTCGGACAGCGCTTTTTCCCGATCAAAGCAAGCCTGAACATAAGACCTGACAGCCTGTGCAATTTGCAGTATCTGTTGGGCTGTCAAATCGACAAACCCGGCAACGGACTTGTAGCTGCAACGATATTCAGGATCGAGCATCGCGGAAACCGCCATTCCAGCAATCAGCGATTGACTGTCACGGGATGAATCGATAATCAAACCGGCGACCACGATACCCGAACCTTCTCGGCGAAATCGCTCCTGCGCAATCAGGTCCAATTGGCGCTTCAAGACCAGCTCGCCGTTCGCGAAACCAAATGAGTTTTCCAGTTCCTGAAGGGTGGGTTCATGGTCGAAGAGTACTTCACCGTCGGCCAATGGCCAGTCCGAGGCGACACATCGAAAGGTCGTCCCCACATTTGAGTAGGCTCTCAACATAGATGACTCCTTAAAAAGTGTATTGGGAGATGTGGACATCGTTTGCACGAGAGACCGACGCATAGAGGCGGTAATAGATCGTCTGTGGAGTCGCCATGACCAGATCCGAGAACGGACTTAGAACACCCAGTCCGACGATTCCACCAATGCCGCATGCTTTCATACCTACTTCGGTAACATCCGGAGAAAGCCCCAGAGAGCCACCGCCCGGAAAATCAGCGCTACCAATGTAATGAATGTAGCCACCGACGGTTTTTGCATTCTTCGGAACAACAGAGGCCAGCGAGATCGGTGTCGGCGACATCGACATGCCGTTTTCCAGCACGATCGTCTGAGCAATGGAAATTGAACGCTGATGTTGAATGCCGGGGTTCATCAATCGATTGGCACCGGTTTGCCACACGCTGACCAGCGCACTGGCGCTATAACCGGCGGGCATATTCGTGCCCGCATAGATTTCAGGAACAGTGCTCACTGTCGCATTGACGCCCAGTAGCTTCGCAACCTTCAACTCAGGGTTGTAGATGACGTAAATCCCGACACTGCCGCTTGCTGGAGCGATACCGGTGTCCATGCCACCTGCACCGACGGTTGTCAGATCGAGCGATAGATTGAGATTCGACAACTTGTACTGCGCGCCCCCCGGTTGCTCGATAATCAGTTGATCAGCAGTAACCGTTGCAACGGAAGCAGCGACAGGCAGCGATATTCTCAGATTACGCATGGCGCCTACTTCCGCACCATTTAGGCGAGCCAGTCTGACTTCAGTAGCTAGAGAAGCAATGTCGATGCTTCCCTGATTGACCGGCGCGTTCCAGGCTTTGATGCACCACATGACGGCGAGGTTGCGCGGGCGCACGGTTTTCCAGTACGAGCCTGTATTGAGGATAGTGACACCGGTGGACGTGTAGTAAATATCGCCTTTGAAATCAGGTGCCGGATCGGCATCAATCGCGTCGGAGTTTCCAATGCCTTGAACGGCTGGCGCCTCGACGTTGTCACCCTGGATCTTCGTACCGGCCTGGTAACTGCCTACGTTTCGCCCGGCGTCGACTCCACGCCCATGATCCCAGCCGCGCAAAAATTCACCACGTGATTCCGGCAAGCGGAAATTACCTACTCCCTCATTGCCTTTGTTGTAAGTGGTACCGAGAAAAGCCGCCAGATCCGGATAAGTCGCAATGCTCTGCACGCTACCATCCAGCTCCAGATAACCTGGCGCGACGATCCCGGTCGGGAATGCCAGAACCGCCCCCACCGGAACAGCGGATTTGAGCCGTTCGACTTCCTTGGCCAGCGCGGCTACATCGATGGTTCCCTGATTGACCGGGGCGTTCCAGGCTTTGATGCACCACATGACAGAGATGTTGCGCGGGCGAGTTTCATTTCCCCCTGCATTGACAGTAGTTGTGGGCGACGTCAGGTTGTTTGAATCAGGCCCTGAAGTTGCCAGATACCCACCCGTAGCGGGAGGTGTTACGACACCGTTAACAACTCCAGCGCCCGTACCCCCAAAAGGGTCAATGTTTGCAGCTACGCTGTCAAAGTACCGGTGACTGTGACTTTTATAATCATCAGCCTGAAAGCTACCGACTTGACGTCCCAGGTCGACTCCCCGTCCATGATCCCAACCACGCAAAAACTCCCCACGCGCTTCCGGCAAACGGAAATTCCCGACACCCTCATCACCCTTATTGAACTTGCCGCCCAGATAAGCGCTCAAGTCCGGATACGTCGCACTGCTCTTGACGCTGTTATCCAGCTCCAGAAAGCCCGGCGGCGGTGCATCAACCGGAAACGCCACAATCGAACCCACCGGCAATGCCGATGCCTTGGCAATCAGCGCTTCAACTTCAGCCTTGGTGTAAGAATCCTTGATCCCGAACCCGGCCAGCGTTTCAGGATTGGCACCCGCTGTCGCACGACCATATTCATCAACCGTCAGACTCTTGTAAGTCCCGGCAGCAATGCCGGTACGCCCGGCGAGCATTTTGAACGTCAGCGCGGTAGTGCCCAGAGTAATCGGCGCATTGGTGGTCAGGTGCCACAGCGAATCTCCGTTCGCCGTGCCCTCCTCCACCATCACCGTCAGCCCCGGCGTCACCTTGGCGCTGCTATTGGCATCGCTCGCCCGCCCCCAGTCTCCGTTGGCAACAATCCACAGGCCGTTGTCCTTGGCCAGCGTCTGGTTCGCAACAAGCACGCGGTCGCCAGCAATCACTGCGACACCGTCAATTTGCTGCGCACCGTTCAACACGATATTGGTGCTTGCGGCGACACGCACCGACTGCTTGCCATCGAGTTTTCCGAGTTCTTCGGCGAGGTAACTCATTACCCAAGCGCGGGTGGCTTTGACCACGGTGTCGTCGATCAGCAAGGTCACCAGCGACGCATTGCTGGTCTCGAAAATCGAGCGAATGTAGAACTCTTTGCCCGAGCCCGAAGTGGCCAGTACCGGTTTGAACGACTCCGGGTATTTGACGATGGCGTAGAGAATTCCAGTGTCAGTCCACAAGCCGGCTTCTCGCACATACCAGCCGCCAACGTCCGGCGGAATAGTGACTTCGGCGAGCAGCCAGCTCGGGTTTTTCTCGTCCTGAAACAGAGCATTGAGCGGCCCGCGCCAGACTTCGCGTGCAAGTGCCGTGGCGGTGGCGGCAGGGTTGTAGACCTTGCCATTGCCATCACCGACGGAAATCTGCGTCAGCTTGATCGGTGTGCCCGCAGCCTTGCACGCCGTTTCGTAGGCAATCCCTGCGTTGGTGAGCAGGGTGTAATAGTCAGCCATTCAGGCCCCCTGAGGATAAATAGTGGATGTTTCGACGGTGTACATCGCGGCAGCCATAAACGCCTCGCCAGAGGTTTCGAGCCCCTCGATGAACACCGGATAAACCGTCGTCAGCTCTCCGCAGAAAGTCGCAGCGGCGATGCAATGACTGCCGAACGCGCTCAAGCCAACCGTCACCGAAAGAATGTCCCGTTCGCTCTTGGCATCGGCCAGACGCCGGTCGAGACGGGCATCGATTTCTGCGCTGTAAGGCTGGTCGCTAAAGGCGCGCACGCTGAAGCTGTATGGCACGCCGGGCGGCGTCTGTTCGTACCAGGCGCGGACCTCGGGGCGCAGTTGCAAACCCTTGGCCGCGTTCTCCAGCGCCTTGCGGGTGCCCGCCTGGCGCGCAGTGGGCCAGGCCAGTTCGACGGTCAGGCGCTTCTCAGTTTCCGGTGCGCTGGTGCTCCATTCGGCGACACCGCGATCCGCTGCCAGATACGGCAGGAATGCGACCGGTGTTTCGCTCGGGTTCATCAGTTCGGGGAACGGCGGCGCGATGCGATCAAGCAGTGCGCCGAAGCCCAGATCCAGTCCACGTTCGAGTGGAGAGCTGTTGGCCGGCAGCAACGTCGGGCTATGCGTTGGCTCACTCATAGCGTCAGCACCTCGACCTCGACCGCCGTGCAGTACGGCGCCTCGGAGGCGCTGGTGATGATCGGCTCCAGCGGTTCAAGAATCTGCAGTTGCACGGCGCCAGCGCTGTGCAGTGTGTAGTCGATCCAGCTCGGGTCGACCCGCCCTTCGAGGCGATGGCAACTGTCGGCGTAGGCCTGCAATTGCTGTTGCGCGGCGACTTTGGTCAGGCCCGAATCGGGGCCGGAATTGATCTTCGCCACGACACGGATTTTGTAGCGCTGAATGTCGGCAGCCTTGACCGTGACGAGGTCGGTTTCCGGCCGCACATCAGGGCGGGCGAAGTGCTGACGCACGCCATCCAGCAACGCTGCAGACGGAGTGCCATCGCCGTCGCGGGACAACACCGTGACCTGTACTTCACCCGGCGCCGTGCGGCGACCGTTGCCGTCCTTGACCTGCGCCGCGAGGCCGTCCGGGTTGAAGGTGTAGGTGACATTCACCACACCTCCATCCGTCGATTCGACCTTCACCGTTGGCCGTTCACCGAGGGTGAACACCTCGCGGCGATACTGCATCCTTGAACCCGCTGCCGGGGCATGCGGCGCCAGGTAATAACGCAACCGGGCGTCGTCGTCGCTTTCGTAAATCGGCGGTACCGGCGGGAACGCTGCCGGGTCGCCCGGATCGAGCAACTGTCGCTCCAGGCCCATGTCTGCCAGCCGTGCATCGAGGTTGCTGCCAGTGGCCCACCACGCCAGCATCTGCTTGATGCGGGCGTTATATTTGCGCTCGTGGGTTTGCAGTCGTACGCAGAAAGCCTCAAGCGCCAGGGTCAGCAATTCGCTTTCGTTATCGAGGCTGGTCTTGAGTTTCGCTGCGCTGTCCGGCGCTCGGGCGCCGACGTACTCGACGACGAAGGTCTTGAACTCGGCGAGCAAGTCTTCGAAGGCGTCGACAGTGATCAGCGCCGGTTCGGCCAATTGATTCTGGCCGGGGATCAACATGCTCATGTCACGACCTCGAATGTCTGTTGACGGTTTTTCCAGGTGCCGGCGAAACGCAGCAGCAGACCCGCGCCCTGGCGGCTGGCGACGATCACGCTCGGCTGAAAATCGCTGATCCCGTTCTGCGCGTTGTAGAACGCCTGAGCCGCGTGGCTCTGCGCCAGAAGCAAAACGTCGTCACCGAGGTTCTGCCCCAGCAGCGTGGGGATCAGCGAGCCATAAAGGGGCCTTTTTTGCCGGGTGCCCAGCGGCGTGGTCAGGGCTCGTGTCGCGCGCTGCACAAACTGCAGCCAGTCGTCGACCGTGGCCCCGGAGTCTCTATCGATTCCGATCATGGGAAGCTCTTGATTCAGGGGCTGATGACGCGGCCCTGGTGATCCACCAACGGGCCGCTGAAGTGCACGCCCGAGGCGTCGATGCTCAGGCCGACGCCGCCCAGTTGCAGGCTGATCAGCTGCGGCGTCATCGTCAGTTGCGCCGGGCCGATGCTCAGTGCAAGCGACTCGCGAGAACCGGTGAAAGCCGCCGGGCCGTTCTGCCAGTGCAGAACGTGTGTGGCGTCGTCGTAGCCGCTTTCAGTGCCGTCGACATGCACCCGGCGCGTCAGCGTCGGTACCGTCGCTGTCGGCGGAAAGCGCTCACTGTTCAAACCGAACAACGCCACGCTCTGCGCGCCGCTTTCACCGCTGCCGTAGTTGAGCAACAGACACTGCTCGCCCACGCTCGGAATCCGCGATTCGCTCTGCGCTCCGGCGCTCGGGTTGAAGAACTTGATCGCCGGTGTGAGCAGTCCACCGTGGCTGACCTGGCAAGTGTTGCTCGCCGCATCGACTGCCTGACACACGCCGATGCGACAGAAACTCTCGGCACGGCGGTGCAGGTCGTCGATCTCCGCTTCCATCTCCGCCAGCCGCTCGATGATCGGCCCCAGTTGCATGCGCAGTAATGCGTCGAACATCGGTCAGGCCTCCAGCGCGGTGTATTGGTCGGGGTCGTCGATGTTGCTGACTTCCCAGGTACGGGCGAATTTAGGCGTACCGAGCGGGTCGTCGAGCAGCGTCGGGCCTAGGTAGAGGGTCTGCGTGAAAGTCAGGGTCCACGCCTTGTATGGCTGGTCGGCGCGTGTGAGCACTGACGGCAAACCATCAATGTTCATCGGCAGATCACATTGATCGCCGGGCAGGTTCCAACGGTTGTCGGTGATCAGGTTTTTCAGTACGGCGATCAGATCGCACGCGGCAAAGGCACTCACAGAAAGTGCCGGAATGACTTGCAGCGATACGGTCATGACGTGGGCGATACGTCCGTCGGCGCCACGCACTCCGGGCGCATTACGGTCGAAGTCGATCAATGCCCAGGCCTGAGCGCCGGGAGCGGTGAAGTCGTCGTGATTGCCGACCTGCAGATTCAGGCCGGCGCTGTTGCGCAGGGTTGTCGCCATCGCCGTGAACAGCTGCGAAGGCTGCTGGATCGTTGCGGCCATGCATGACCTCCTTTTCAATTGTCCACGCGCAGCCCCGCCGCATCAGTTGCAGCGAGGCAGGAAAGTGTTGAGTTACTGGGGATCGCGCGGCGGGGGAACTTCGCAGACGCCAATACGCTTGGCGGCCCAGCGTTCGTAAAGACCGATGGCCACGTCGGCCCCGGCCATGGCGGTCAGGCAACCGAAGGCACCGGCGGCCCAGATGGATAATCCGGCGGCATACAACAGCATGATCGCCGACACGCCGCAGATCATGCAGGCGCCTGAGCGCAGGGCCAGGCGTCGCAGCAATGACCAGCCGCGGGCGCCCTCCTTGTCGGCGCGCCACATTTCGCCGGACACCCCGCCCACCACGGCGAGGAGGATGACCAGCCAGATCGGCATGTCCGCCAACGCTTGTTGCTCGTTTGTCATGTCACGCCTCCTGGTTCCAGTTGATGAGTGTTGTGTGTTGGGTTCAAGCGATGTCTCTTCAGGTAGGCATTCCAAAAAGCCCGGCGCGGGGCCGGGCTTTTCAGTAATGCGCTCCTTCGCCTTCCTTCAAATCCTGTATCCAAGAAGGAAGCTGACTTTTCGGCGCTACTGGCGCGGTACGAGTCCATTCAAATTGTTTTTCCGACCGCGGTCCCTGCCCGCCGGATAACTGCTCTTGGTGCTTTACGCTGCACACCCGGGTCAGTTGCCAACCCTCTGAACCGTTGAGGCCGGTTCATCGCTGCCTGTTCTTGTGGAACTAAAGAGCTGTTGTTGCCAGCCGCTTTGTCGAGCGGCTTGGTGGCAAGAATATGCATGGATGCATATACAGTCAATGCATAAATGCATTTATTTATGCGCAAGAAATGCACAGCCGCATGAATCCCGCATAAATCAAGGGTTCGAGGGATTCGTCCAGGCGAAAAAAAACCCGTCATGAGACGGGTTTTCAAGAAAGGGGAGGGCCTATCGGGCGTACATGCCCCACCAGAAGACATGACCGAGGATGACGATCTGCTCGTCCTGCATGTCCTGGAAGCTGTAGTCCTCGTCCGGATGCTCATCGCGGTTGAAGCTGCGCAGACGGATGCCGGTCGGCAGGCGATAGAGTTGCTTCACGCGCAACTGACCGTTGTGATTGATCGCGTACAGATCGCCATCGATGATGTCGCCGATCCCGCACTTGCCGGCGTTCACTCCGACCGTGGCGCCATCCCGCAACACCGGCATCATGCTGTTACCGCGCACTGTCACGCATTTGGCCTGGTCGAACTGCACACCGTTATGACGCAGGCTGCGCTTGCCGAAGCGCAGGCTAGAGCGTTCGCTCTCTTCGATGACGAATCTTCCTGATCCAGCAGCCAATTCAACCTCACGAAGAAAGGGCACCGACACCTCGTCGTCATCGACAGGGGTATCGTCGTCCCACAGGCTTATGTCCTTGAGTTCCGCATGCACGTCATCGCGCGCGCCACCGGTCGCGGTCGCGACATCGGCGCGGCCACGCAATTGATCGGTGCTCACATTGAAGTATTCGGCGATCTTCGAGATGTGTTTATCCGAAGGATCGACGATCTTCCCGCTGAGAATCCGCGAGAGCGTTGATTGAGGCACGCCGGTGCGACGGTGGAGCTCCGTGGGGGAGATCCCGTGCTGGTCGAGCAGTGCTCTTAAGACGGAGGATACGTTGCGTTTTTGCATAACGCGCATAGTGCTTGAAGTTTTTTCCGAAGACAAATGCTGATTTGCATAAATCGTGCATAAATCACAAATAAACGCAGAAAGTGTCAGCCGGCCGTCATGCCTGCGTCGAGCCGACCGCCCATGGTAACCTTGCGCCCATCGCGGAAAAGCCCGGCGGTTGCCCTCGCTTTTGCCCTACATCATTTAACGAGTTACCTGACAATCCGATGAATAAAGCCGTCTCCGACCTGTCCTCCCACACCCCGATGATGCAGCAGTACTGGCGCCTGAAGAACCAGCACCCGGATCAGCTGATGTTCTATCGCATGGGCGACTTCTACGAGATCTTCTATGAAGACGCGAAGAAGGCTGCCAAGTTGCTCGACATCACCCTGACCGCGCGCGGTCAGTCGGCGGGCCAGGCGATTCCGATGTGCGGAATTCCTTATCACGCGGCGGAAGGATACCTGGCGAAACTGGTCAAGCTCGGCGAGTCGGTGGTGATCTGCGAGCAGGTCGGCGACCCGGCCACCAGCAAGGGCCCGGTGGAACGTCAGGTGGTGCGGATCATCACCCCGGGTACTGTCAGCGACGAGGCGTTGCTGGATGAACGGCGCGACAACCTGATCGCCGCCGTTCTGGGCGACGAGCGCCTGTTCGGTCTGGCGGTGCTGGACATCACCAGCGGCAACTTCACGGTGCTGGAGATCAAGGGCTGGGAGAACCTGCTGGCGGAACTGGAGCGGGTCAACCCGGTGGAACTGCTGATTCCGGACGACTGGCCAAAAGACCTGCCGGCGGAAAAACGCCGTGGTGTGCGTCGTCGCGCGCCGTGGGATTTCGAGCGTGATTCGGCGCTGAAAAGTCTCTGCCAGCAGTTTTCCACGCAAGACCTGAAAGGCTTCGGTTGCGAAACCCTGACCCTGGCTATCGGCGCTGCCGGTTGCCTGCTGGCCTATGCCAAGGAAACCCAGCGCACCGCCCTACCCCATCTGCGCAGCCTGCGTCATGAGCGTCTGGACGACACCGTGGTGCTCGACGGCGCGAGCCGCCGCAACCTCGAACTCGATACCAACCTGGCCGGCGGGCGCGACAACACGTTGCAATCGGTGGTCGATCGTTGCCAGACCGCGATGGGCAGCCGCCTGCTGACCCGTTGGCTGAACCGTCCACTGCGTGATTTGACCGTGCTGCTGGCGCGACAGACCTCGATCACTTGCCTGCTCGACGGCTACCGCTTCGAAAAACTCCAGCCGCAGCTCAAGGAAATCGGCGACATCGAGCGGATTCTGGCGCGAATCGGCCTGCGCAACGCGCGTCCCCGCGACCTCGCTCGCCTGCGCGATGCTCTCGGTGCCCTGCCGCAACTGCAGGTGGCGATGACCGACCTGGAAGCGCCGCACCTGCAACGCTTGGCAGTCACCACCAGTACCTACCCGGAGCTGGCGGCGCTGCTGGAAAAAGCCATCATCGACAACCCGCCTGCGGTGATCCGCGACGGCGGCGTGTTGAAAACCGGTTACGACAGTGAACTCGACGAGCTTCAATCGTTGAGCGAGAACGCCGGCCAATTCCTGATCGACCTCGAAGCCCGGGAAAAGGCCCGCACCGGCCTGGCCAACCTGAAAGTCGGCTACAACCGCATTCACGGCTACTTCATCGAACTGCCGAGCAAGCAAGCCGAATCGGCTCCAGCCGATTACATCCGGCGCCAGACGCTCAAGGGCGCCGAGCGTTTCATCACGCCCGAACTGAAAGAATTCGAGGACAAGGCGCTGTCGGCCAAGAGCCGTGCCCTCGCCCGTGAGAAAATGCTCTACGAGGCGCTGCTGGAAGATCTGATCAGCCAACTGCCACCGCTGCAGGACACGGCCGGCGCGCTGGCCGAACTGGACGTGCTGAGCAACCTTGCCGAACGTGCGCTGAACCTTGATCTGAACTGCCCGCGCTTCGTCAGCGAGCCGTGCATGCGCATCACCCAAGGGCGCCACCCGGTGGTTGAGCAGGTGCTGACCACGCCGTTCGTGGCCAACGATCTGAGCCTGGATGACAACACCCGGATGCTGGTGATCACCGGCCCGAACATGGGTGGTAAATCCACCTACATGCGCCAAACCGCATTGATCGTACTGCTGGCGCATATCGGCAGCTTTGTCCCGGCGGCCAGTTGCGAGCTGTCGCTGGTGGACCGGATCTTCACCCGGATCGGCTCCAGCGACGACCTGGCCGGCGGCCGTTCGACCTTCATGGTCGAGATGAGCGAAACCGCCAACATCCTGCACAACGCCACCGAACGCAGTCTGGTGCTGATGGACGAAGTCGGTCGCGGCACCAGCACCTTTGACGGTCTGTCGCTGGCATGGGCCGCTGCCGAGCGCCTGGCACATCTGCGTGCCTATACTCTATTTGCCACACACTATTTCGAACTGACCGTGTTGCCGGAAGCCGAGCCGCTGGTGGCCAACGTGCACCTCAACGCGACCGAGCACAACGAGCGCATCGTATTCCTGCACCACGTGTTGCCAGGGCCTGCCAGCCAAAGCTACGGCCTGGCGGTGGCGCAATTGGCCGGCGTGCCGAGTGAAGTGATCGTGCGTGCCCGCGAACACCTGAGCCGACTGGAAGACACCGCATTGCCGCATGAGGCGCCAAAGCCTGCCGTCAAAGGCAAGCCTGTCGTCCCGCAGCAAAGCGACATGTTTGCCAGCCTGCCACATCCGGTACTGGACGAATTGGCGAAAGTGGATCTCGATGACCTGACCCCGCGTCGAGCACTCGAATTGTTATATGCACTTAAGAACCGGATCTAAGCAGCAAAGAACCGGATATAACGCAAACGGCTTCAAGCTGTTAGAATCTCGCGCGGTTCGGGATGCTGCCGGTTAATAGCCTGGCTGGCAGACATCGCTCCCGAACCTGGCGACCCCAACCTTGAAGGGGCTACGCTGCCGCCGCCTGAGGAGAAAATTAGAAATGACCTTCGTCGTCACCGACAACTGCATCAAGTGCAAGTACACCGACTGCGTAGAAGTCTGTCCGGTGGACTGCTTTTACGAAGGCCCGAACTTCCTGGTGATTCACCCGGACGAGTGCATCGACTGCGCCCTGTGCGAACCGGAATGCCCGGCCGTCGCGATTTTCTCCGAGGACGAAGTTCCGGAAGAGATGCAGGAGTTCATTCAGCTGAACGTTGAATTGGCTGAAATCTGGCCGAACATCACCGAGAAGAAAGAATCGCTACCGGATGCCGAAGAGTGGGATGGCGTCAAAGGCAAGATCAAAGACCTCGAACGCTGATCTGTCGCGCGTTACGAAAAGGCCCCTTGCGGGCCTTTTTGCTTTTGCGGGTTTTACTTTTCTACAGGCAAAAAAAGGGGCGGTTTGACCCGCCCACATTTTTTCCCTATTCCCTGTATTCCTTTTCATCGTCCTGATGAATCGCGTCCTGCGATGTCCGTTCCCCTCTTCCTTGAAGGGGGTGTCTGTCCGTCGACACAGTGCTGATATTAGAGAGTTCCCTGCCGAGAGCAATCGGCCCCAAAGGCTGAAGATCGCTGTCATAAGCACTTCATATTATTAAATAAGCTTTAAAATCAATTACTTAAATACGTTCACCGTGAGCAATCGACGTCTACCGTCCTGCAAAAATAGGGAACGCTTACGAGAGAGTAAGCCAAGGCTTACGTCGCGAGACTACAAACGATGGAAATGCTGACCATTTGTCCGGCAATGAACGTTGTGGCGAGGGAGCTTGCTCCCGCCGGGTTGCGCAGCAACCCCTGAAATTCATGAGCGCTGCGCACTCAAACGGGAGCAAGCTCCCTCGCCACAGACTGTCTTCAGACGATATCCGAGCAATAAAAAACCCCGAACCAGTCGGGGCTTTTTATGGACGGTTGTCAGAGGCGCTTACTGAAACAGCGACTCGCTCGACAGGCCATTCTTCTCGAGGATTTCACGAAGGCGCTTGAGGCCCTCGACCTGGATCTGCCGCACCCGTTCCCGGGTCAGGCCGATCTCCAGACCGACATCCTCCAGCGTGCTGCTCTCATGGCCGCGCAGGCCAAAGCGGCGAACGACCACCTCACGCTGCTTGTCGGTCAGTTCCGAGAGCCATTGATCGATGCTCTGCGACAGGTCGTCATCCTGCAGCAGTTCGCATGGATCGGTCGGACGGTCATCCGTCAGGGTGTCCAGCAGGGTTTTATCCGAATCCGGACCCAGCGAGACATCGACCGAAGAAACCCGCTCGTTCAGGCCGAGCATGCGCTTGACCTCGCCCACCGGTTTTTCCAGCAGGTTGGCGATTTCTTCGGGTGAAGGTTCGTGATCGAGCTTTTGCGTCAGCTCGCGTGCCGCCCGCAGGTACACGTTGAGCTCCTTGACCACATGGATCGGCAGCCGGATGGTCCGGGTCTGATTCATGATCGCACGCTCGATGGTCTGACGAATCCACCAGGTGGCGTAGGTCGAGAAGCGGAAGCCGCGCTCGGGATCGAACTTTTCCACCGCGCGGATCAAACCGAGGTTGCCCTCTTCGATCAGATCCAGCAGCGACAGCCCCCGATTGACATAACGCCGGGCGATCTTCACGACCAGCCGCAGGTTACTTTCAATCATGCGCTTGCGCCCGGCAGGGTCGCCACTTTGCGACAGACGCGCAAAATGAACTTCTTCCTCCGGGGAGAGCAGTGGTGAAAAGCCGATTTCGTTGAGATACAGCTGCGTGGCATCGAGTGCCCGAGTGTAGTCGATGTACTTGTGTTGTTTAAGTGAAGCGGAGTGTTTGGATTTGGAACGAACGGAAGGTGGAGCAGCCCCTTCATCATTCGACATCGAAGATTCCGAATCGATGCCGGCCTCCATAAGGAGAACCTCATCGTCGATGTCAAACTCCGGCACTTCTTTACTGAGAGCCATTGTTATAGTCCTTTGGTGAGTTCGACCCCAAGCTCAAGCGACGCCTTTATCCTTGGCAGCGCTGGAGCCTGTCCCCTCTACGCGACGGAACAGGCTGGCCTCAAATCAACGTCTGGGCAGGAACTGCAGCGGATCTACAGGTTTACCTTGTCGGCGAATCTCAAAATGCAGTTTCACCCGGTCTGTACCCGTTGACCCCATTTCGGCAATTGTCTGTCCGACTTTGACCTGCTGCCCCTCCCGTACCAACAGCCTGCGGTTATGTCCGTAGGCACTGACGTAGGTTTCGCTGTGTTTGATGATGACTAATTCGCCGTAGCCCCTTAAGCCACTCCCGGCGTAAACCACCGTCCCATCAGACGCAGCTAAAACAGGCTGTCCCAAATCTCCGGCGATATCAATTCCTTTATTCAAACTACCGTTTGAAGAGAATTTTCCAATCAGAATGCCATTAGATGGCCATCCCCAGCCGGTCGGGGCTGGCCCCGGTGGAGGCAGTGGAGCCGGGGCCGGTTTGCTGGCGACGGACGGTGCAGCCCCCGCAGAGCCGGCGCCGGAACCGGTCACCGTCGTGGTCGTCGTGCCATTCGCCTGACGCCGGATTACCGTGGTTTTGCTCGACGAAGACGGCGAGGAGCTGCTGTTGCTGACCACGGCCGTCGGCGTTGAGCCGGTGCGGCCATCAAAGCGAATTGTCTGACCCGGATGGATCGTATACGGCGTAGGAATATTGTTCCGGGCCGCGAGGGCTTTGTAGTCCCAGCCGTAGCGAAAAGCGATGGAAAACAGCGTATCGCCCGGACGGACTACATACTGCCCGGTCGTTACCGCAGGGCGTTGAGCCGCCGCACTGTTGCGATCAACCACCCGCACGTTGCTCGATTTGGTGCTGGAGCAACCGACCAGCAAGGTGCTCAATACAAGGCCAGTCACCAGGCGCTGAAAGCTCGTGTTACCCATACGCTGCGCAATGACTGTGAGACTCACCCGCCGCTCCCTTTGTGGTGGCTGAAATATGTGGAATGCCGAATCGCGGCAAGTAGTGTCGCAAGTATAACGGGCCGAATGGGCTTTACCGTTAAAGATGCGAAAACGCTTCACGCACACGTTTGCCCTTGGGCAATTGGTGGCGTTTAAACCTTCGCTGACGGTGTAAGACACAGGCCAGCGCAAGGAATTCAGCGCGCGCAAATAAATGCTCAGGCCAACGGACCATTGAGCAATGGCACGAAGCGCACCGCCCCCAGCACGTGACGGGAAAAGCCGTGTTCTTCACGCACGATCAGCATCAGTTGCTGCACTTCTCCGGAGCCGACCGGAATCACCATCCGCCCGCCCGGTGCCAGTTGATCGAGCAACGCCTGCGGCACGTCGGTCGCGACTGCGGTGACGATGATGCCATTGTACGGCGCCAACGCCGGCCAGCCTTCCCAGCCATCGCCCCAGCGGAACACCACGTTGCGCAGGTTCAGCTCGACCAGGCGTTCCTTGGCCCGGTCCTGCAGGACCTTGATGCGCTCGACCGAGAACACCCGCTCAACCAGTTGCGACAGCACCGCCGTCTGATAGCCCGAACCGGTACCGATTTCCAGCACCTTGTCCAAAGGCCCGGCCTCCAGCAGCAGCTCGCTCATGCGCGCCACCATATAAGGCTGGGAGATGGTCTGGTTGTGGCCAATCGGCAGCGCGGTATCTTCATAGGCACGGTGCGCCAGCGCTTCATCGACAAACAGATGACGCGGCGTACGGCGGATCACTTCCAGCACCTTGGCGTTGGACAGGCCTTCTTCATAGAGGCGCTGGATCAGACGTTCGCGCGTACGCTGCGACGTCATGCCGATGCCGCTGCGCATTCTGTCTTCGTGTTCACGAGCCATTAGCGCAGTCCCTCCAGCCAGCCGTCGAGATGCCTGAAGGCATCGTTGAAGGTGCGATCGAGCTGCAGCGGGGTAATGGAAACGTAGCCCTGCATCACTGCATGAAAGTCGGTGCCCGGCCCGCCGTCCTCGGCATCGCCGGCAGCAGCAATCCAGTAACCGGCCTTGCCACGCGGGTCGACCACTTTCATGGGTGCTGCGGCGCGGGCGCGATGGCCCAGACGGGTCAGTTGAATGCCACGAATATGGTCGATCGGCAGATTGGGAATGTTCACGTTCAGCACCGTGCGCGGTGGCAGGTCCAGCCCGGCATGGGCCTCGACCAGTTTGCGCGCGAAATGTACGGCTGTCGCCAGATTGTCCACCTGGCGCGAACACAGCGAGAACGCAAACGAAGGGCGCTCGAGAAAGCGCCCTTCGAGGGCGGCGGCCACCGTGCCGGAATACAGCACGTCATCGCCGAGGTTGGCGCCGAGGTTGATCCCGGAAACCACCATGTCCGGTTCGCGCTCCAGCAGGCCGTTGAGGCCCAGATGCACGCAGTCGGTCGGTGTTCCGTTGAGGCTGATGAAACCATTGGCCAGGTATTGCGGGTGCAGCGGACGGTCGAGCGTCAGCGAACTGCTGGCGCCGCTTTTGTCCTGCTCCGGGGCGATAACCACGCATTCGGTGTAATCCGCCAGCGCAGCATAAAGCGCGGCGAGACCGGGTGCGGTTACCCCATCGTCGTTAGAAATCAGAATACGCATGGGCTGTCCGTCTGCCCCACCGGCACCAGATCAACGAGTTCGCGCACCAATACGGTGGCGAAGCATCCGGCCGGGAGGACGAATTCCAGTTGCAGAATGTCAGGCTGGGGATAATGCCACGACAACCCGCCAATGGGCAGCCGCAGGATGCGACGTTCGTGGCTCATTCCGGCATTGATCAGCCAATCGCGCAGATCCGCCTCACGAGCAGCAATCCCCTGCTCCAGATCATGGACAGCGCCGGCGGCCGGTGAGTCACCTTCGCCCCACTGCGGGCCGGTCGGGTGCAGGTCGAGAATCGCCAGGCGCGGATCGTTGCATTCGGCCTCACCGGCCGGGAAAAAACTGCGGCTGTCGGTGAACGCCAGCAGATCGCCGACTTGCGCCTGCTGCCAGGTGCCATCGGCCACCCGCGCCGCCAGCACTTGATTGAACAGAAAACTGCGCGCCGTCGACAGCAGCCGCGAGCGCACATTGCGCTGCTCCGGCAATGCCTTGCGCGCCGCCCACGCACGCGCATCGACGACGTTGCCGCCGTCATGGCCGAAACGCTGGGCACCGAAATAATTGGGAATGCCTTGCCTGGCGATCCGTTGCAGACGCTGCTCGATTGCGTCCTTGTCGCCGGCGAACTGGGTCAGGCGCAAGGTGAAGCCGTTGGCCGAATGCGCGCCGCGTTGCAGCTTGCGTTTGTGGCGCGTGGTCTTGAGGATCTTCAGCGTGTCGTTTTCCGCCGCCGACAGATCCGGATCAGCCTTGCCCGGCAGTTGCACACTGAACCACTGACGGGTCAGCGCCTGACGATCCTTGAGCCCGGCATAACTGACGGTACGCAACGGCACGCCAGCTGCTTTGGCAATCCGCCGCGCTGCCTCTTCGGTGTTCAGACCGCGTTTTTCCACCCAGATCCACAGGTGTTCGCCATCGCCGCTGAACGGGATGTCGAGCACTTCATCGACCTGAAAATCTTCGGCGATGGCTTTCAGAACCGCAGTGCCGAGGGGTTCGCCATAGGCGCGCGGGCCGAGCAGTTGCAGTTCGTTCATGCGCGCAGCAACAAGGCAACGGAATGCACGGCAATGCCTTCTTCGCGACCGACAAAGCCGAGCTTTTCGGTGGTGGTAGCTTTCACGTTCACTTGATCCAGTTCAACTTGAAGATCGGCGGCGATCAACGCTCGCATCGCTTCGATATGCGGGGCCATTTTCGGTGCCTGGGCGACGATGGTGTTGTCGACGTTGCCGACTTTCCAGCCCTTGGCGTGGATCAGCGCAACCACATGACGCAGCAGCACGCGGCTGTCGGCGCCCTTGAATTGCGGGTCAGTGTCCGGAAAGTGTTTGCCGATATCACCCAGCGCGGCCGCGCCGAGCAAGGCATCGCTCAAGGCGTGCAGCAGGACGTCACCGTCGGAGTGAGCGAGCAGCCCGAAGCTGTGTGCAATGCGCACGCCGCCCAGAGTAATGAAATCGCCTTCAGCGAAACGGTGCACATCGTAGCCGTGGCCAATACGCATAAAAAAAACGCCCCGATTTTTGTCAGGGCGTGATTCTACCTGCATTAACCGCGCAGGGCGCGTGCGTGATGCTGCAAGTGGTCATCTATGAAGCTTGAGATGAAGAAATAGCTGTGGTCATAGCCCGGTTGCAGGCGCAACGTCAGCGGATGACCCGCTTGTTTTGCCGCTTGTTGCAGGGCCTGGGGCTTGAGCTGGTTTTCGAGGAAGTCGTCGCGATCACCCTGATCGACCAGTAACGGCAGTTTTTCGCCGGCCTCGGCAATCAGCGCGCAGGCATCCCATTCTTTCCACTTCGAACGGTCTTCACCCAGATAACGCGAGAACGCCTTCTGTCCCCATGGGCAATCCATCGGATTGTTGATCGGCGAAAACGCCGAGACCGACTGGTAACGCCCCGGATTGCGCAGCGCACAAACCAAAGCGCCGTGGCCGCCCATGGAATGGCCGCTGATGCTGCGTTTGTCCGACGCCGGGAAATGCGCTTCAACCAATGAAGGCAATTCCTGCACGACATAGTCATGCATCCGATAATGCCGCGACCACGGTTCCTGCGTGGCATTCAGGTAGAACCCGGCGCCGAGGCCGAAATCCCAGGCGCCATCCGGATCACCCGGCACATCCGGGCCGCGCGGACTGGTGTCCGGCGCGACGATGATCAGGCCGAGTTCGGCGGCCATGCGCATCGCACCGGCCTTTTGCATGAAGTTCTCGTCGGTGCAGGTCAGACCGGACAGCCAGTAAAGCACTGGCAACTTGCCGCCCTGCTCCGCTTGCGGCGGCAGGTACACGGCAAACACCATGTCGCAACCAAGCACATCGGAACGATGGCGATAGCGCTTGTGCCAGCCGCCAAAACTTTTCTGACAGGAGATGTTTTCCAGACTCATGTAAAGACTCCTACGCGACCCCGGTTACAAACCCTTCAAGGTCTGTAGCCGGGACGTCGCGAATGATCAGAAATGAATGACGGTGCGGATGCTCTTGCCTTCGTGCATCAGATCGAAGGCCTTGTTGATGTCTTCCAGACCCATGGTGTGGGTAATGAAGGTATCCAGCGGGATCTCGCCGCTTTGCGCCATGTCGACGTAGCTTGGCAACTCGGTACGGCCACGTACGCCGCCGAATGCCGAACCGCGCCAGACGCGCCCGGTCACCAATTGGAATGGACGGGTCGAAATTTCCTGACCGGCACCGGCCACGCCGATGATGACCGACTCGCCCCAGCCCTTGTGGCAGCACTCCAGCGCAGCGCGCATCAGTTGCACGTTGCCGATGCACTCGAAGGAGAAGTCGACGCCGCCGTCGGTCATGTCGACGATCACTTCCTGGATCGGACGATCGAAGTCTTTCGGATTGACGCAATCGGTGGCACCCAATTGCTTGGCGATTTCGAACTTGGCCGGGTTGATGTCGATGGCAATGATCCGCCCAGCCTTGGCTTTCACCGCACCAATGACGGCCGACAGACCGATGCCGCCCAGACCGAAAATCGCCACGGTGTCACCCGGCTTGACCTTGGCGGTGTTGATCACCGCACCGATACCGGTGGTCACGCCGCAACCGAGCAGGCAGACCTTTTCCAGTGGCGCATCCTTGGCGATTTTCGCCACGGAGATTTCCGGCAGTACGGTGTATTCCGAGAAGGTCGAAGTACCCATGTAGTGGAAAATCGTTTGGCCCTTGTAGGAAAAGCGCGAAGTACCGTCCGGCATCAAACCTTTGCCCTGAGTAGCGCGAATCGCCTGACACAGGTTGGTCTTGCCCGACTTACAGAATTTGCACTGGCCGCATTCCGGGGTGTAGAGCGGAATCACGTGGTCACCGACGGCGACCGAGGTAACGCCCTCGCCGATCGCTTCAACGATTGCGCCACCTTCGTGGCCAAGGATCGACGGGAAGATACCTTCCGGATCCGCACCGGACAGGGTGTAGGCGTCAGTGTGGCAAACCCCGGAAGCCACCACGCGCAGCAATACTTCACCGGCCTTGGGCATGGCCACATCGACTTCTACGATTTCCAGCGGCTTCTTGGCCTCGAAGGCAACGGCGGCGCGCGACTTGATCATGCTGACTCTCCAGTGAATCCATTGAATAAAAAAACCAGACCGGCAGTGTAGTACAGCGCGATCTGATGAATAATCCGGACCAAAGCAAAACATTATTGCCATACAGGGATAATCCCGATGTCGGAAAATCGCTGGGAAGGCATCGACGAGTTCGTCGCCGTTGCCGAATGCAGCCAATTCACCGCCGCAGCAGAGCGTCTTGGGGTTTCGTCCTCGCACATCAGTCGACAAATCGTACGACTGGAAGAGCGCTTGCAGACGCGTCTGCTCTATCGCAGTACCCGCCGCGTGACGTTGACCGAAGCCGGACAAACTTTTCTGCAGCATTGCCAACGCCTGCAGGACGGTCGCGAAGAAGCCCTGCGCGCGGTTGGCGACCTGACCAGCGAGCCCAAAGGCATGCTGCGCATGACCTGTGCCGTGGCCTATGGCGAGCGGTTCATCGTGCCGCTGGTGACACGTTTCATGGGGCAATATCCGCAATTGCGCGTCGACATCGAGTTAACCAACCGCCAGCTCGACCTGGTGCATGAGGGGCTGGATCTGGCGATCCGATTGGGCCGGTTACAGGATTCGCGATTGGTCGCCACTCGCCTGGCGCCGCGCCGGATGTATCTGTGCGCGTCTCCGTCCTACGTGGAACGGTATGGCCGCCCACACAGTTTGTCGGAACTGAGCCGCCACAATTGCCTGATCGGCAGCTCGGATCTGTGGCAACTGGAACAGAACGGGCGGGAATTTTCCCAACGTGTTCAGGGAAACTGGCGCTGCAACAGTGGGCAGGCGGTACTGGATGCGGCGCTGCAAGGGGTCGGCCTGTGTCAGTTGCCGGACTACTACGTGCTCGAGCATTTGCACAGCGGGGCACTGATTTCGTTGCTGGAGGCGCATCAGCCGCCGAATACGGCGGTGTGGGCGTTATATCCGCAGCAGCGGCATCTGTCGCCGAAGGTGCGCAAGCTAGTGGATTTCTTGAAGGAAGGGTTGGCCGAGCGGCCGGAGTATCGAATTTAAAAGCAAAAGATCGCAGCCTGCGGCAGCTCCTACAGGGAGTTCGCGGTTTCCCTGTAGGAGCTGCCGCAGGCTGCGATCCTTTGATCTTTCAGCGGCGGTTAGCCCAACGCTGACGCAACCACTCCAGATCTTCCGGCCGGGTGACCTTGAGGTTGTCCGCCCGCCCTTCGATCAAACGCGGTGCCAGACCAGCCCACTCCATCGCCGAGGCTTCATCGGTAATCACCGCATCCGCCACCAGACTGTCAGCCAACGCCCGATGCAGCGCACCGAGGCGGAACATCTGTGGTGTATAGGCTTGCCAGATCACGCTGCGATCCACGGTTTCCACCACACGACCGTGCTTGTCGACCCGCTTCAAGGTGTCACGCGCCGGCACGGCCAGCAGACCGCCGACGGCATCGTCCGCCAGCTCAGCCAGCAATTTGTCGAGATCGTCACGGCTCAGATTCGGGCGCGCGGCATCGTGCACCAGCACCCAGTCTTCATCGTCGGCACCTTGCGCATGCAAATGCAGCAAGGCATTGAGCACCGACCCGGAACGCTCCGCGCCGCCCTCGACCCGCTGAATCCGCGAGTCGTTGGCGCACGCAAGGTGCGGCCAATAAGGATCATCAACAGCCAGACTGACCACCAGCCCCTTGAGGCTTGGGTGATCGAGGAAACAGCCGAGGCTGTGTTCAAGAATTGTGCGCCCACCCAGTTGCAGGTATTGCTTGGGACGGTCCGCAGCCATTCGGGCACCGACGCCCGCGGCAGGAATCACGGCCCAGAAGGCCGGCAGGAAATCGATCATTGCGCGAGCTGGTAAAGGGTTTCACCGTCCTTGACCATGCCCAGCTCATGGCGAGCCCGCTCTTCAACGGTCTCCATGCCTTTTTTCAACTCGCTGACTTCAGCATCCATCACCCGATTGCGCTCCAGCAGGCCTTCGTTCTCGGCGTGCTGATCAGCAATCTGCTGCTTCAGCTCGGCGACCTGCGCCAGACTGCCATTGCCCACCCACAGGCGGTACTGCAGACCGGCCAGCAGCAAGAGCAAAACGAGAAACAACCAGTAAGGACTGCGCATCGAATATCAGGTATCCAGTGAAAAAAGACAGCCACGCAAAAACTTTGAAACGTCTGATAGCACGAAGCCTGGAAGATCCAGGCTTGTGCATATAAGGCATCAGATTAGTGGCAAATCCATCGCTGTCACGACTTTTCCGACACAATCCGGTGTCTTTTTACCATCTACAGCTTAACCGCGGAACTCGGCGCGACCGTTGTACTTGGCTTTGCCATTCAACTGCTCTTCGATACGCAGCAGTTGGTTGTACTTGGAAACGCGGTCGGAACGGCACAGCGAACCGGTCTTGATCTGGCCAGCCGAGGTGCCCACGGCCAGGTCGGCAATGGTCGAATCTTCGGTTTCGCCCGAACGGTGCGAGATCACGGCGGTGTAACCGGCGGCCTTGGCCATCTGGATGGCTTCCAGGGTTTCGGTCAGGGTGCCGATCTGGTTGAACTTGATCAGGATCGAGTTGGCGATCTTTTTATCGATGCCTTCTTTCAGGATCTTGGTGTTGGTCACGAACAGGTCGTCGCCGACCAGTTGGGTCTTCTCGCCAATCTTGTCGGTAAGGATCTTCCAGCCAGCCCAGTCGGACTCGTCCAGACCGTCTTCGATCGAGATGATCGGATAACGTTCGGTCAGGCCTTTCAGATAATCGGCGAAACCTTCAGCGGTGAACACCTGGCCTTCGCCGGACAGGTTGTACTTGCCGTCTTCGAAGAACTCGCTCGCGGCGCAGTCCAGCGCCAGGGTCACGTCGGTGCCCAGCTTGTAACCGGCGTTGGCCACGGCTTCGGAGATCACTTTCAACGCGTCTTCGTTGGACGCCAGGTTCGGTGCGAAACCGCCTTCGTCGCCAACGGCGGTGCTCAGGCCACGGGCCTTCAGCACGGCTTTGAGGTGATGGAAAATCTCGGTGCCCATGCGCAGACCTTCCGAGAAGGTCTTGGCGCCAACCGGCTGCACCATGAATTCCTGGATGTCGACGTTGTTATCGGCGTGCTCGCCACCGTTGATGATGTTCATCATCGGCACCGGCATCGAGTACACACCCGGGGTGCCGTTCAGGTTGGCGATGTGGGCGTACAGCGGCAGGTCCTGGTCCTGTGCAGCCGCCTTGGCCGCAGCCAGGGACACCGCGAGGATGGCGTTGGCGCCCAGGGTTGCCTTGTTTTCGGTACCGTCGAGCTTGATCATCGCGTGGTCGAGGGCTTTCTGGTCGCTTGGGTCAGTGCCCAGCAGCAGATCGCGGATCGGACCGTTGATGTTGGCTACCGCCTTGAGCACACCCTTGCCCAGGTAACGGCTCTTGTCGCCATCACGCAGCTCGAGCGCTTCACGCGAGCCAGTGGATGCACCGGACGGCGCGCAAGCGCTGCCGATGATGCCGTTGTCGAGAAGCACGTCCGCTTCCACGGTGGGATTGCCACGGGAGTCGAGGACTTCACGACCTTTGATGTCGACGATTTTTGCCATTGTTGTAAACACTCCAAAGTTGACGAAAACGACGCAGCTAGAGGAAATCTTTTTACCGTCGGCAAGTGGTGTGCAGCGGGCAGCTTGCAGACGACAACGCACATGCCCGAGGGCATGTGCGACAAATCGTGCGGTACTTTACCGGAGAATTGAGGTTTACGCGGTTTCTACCGTCGGAAAACTCTTCACCAGTTCGTCCAGGGCTTTGAGCTGGGCCAGGAATGGCTCCAGTTTGTCCAGACGCAAGGCGCAAGGGCCGTCGCATTTGGCGTTGTCCGGATCCGGATGCGCTTCAAGGAACAGACCGGCCAGCGACTGGCTCATGCCTGCCTTGGCCAGATCGGTGACCTGGGCGCGGCGACCGCCGGCGGAGTCGGAACGACCGCCAGGCATTTGCAACGAGTGGGTCACGTCGAAGAATACCGGGTATTCGAACTGCTTCATGATGCCGAAGCCGAGCATGTCGACCACGAGGTTGTTGTAGCCGAAGCTCGAACCACGCTCGCAGAGGATCAATTGATCGTTACCCGCTTCTACGCACTTGTTCAGGATGTGTTTCATTTCCTGAGGGGCGAGGAACTGGGCTTTCTTGATGTTGATCACCGCGTTAGTCTTGGCCATCGCGACGACCAGATCGGTCTGACGCGACAGGAAGGCCGGCAGCTGGATGATGTCGCAGACTTCAGCGACGACCGCGGCCTGATCAGGCTCGTGGACGTCGGTGATGATCGGCACGCCGAAGGCTTGCTTGATGTCCTGGAAGATGCGCATGCCTTCTTCCAGGCCAGGGCCGCGATACGAGGTCACAGAAGAGCGGTTAGCCTTGTCGAAGCTGGCCTTGAACACGTAAGGGATACCGAGTTTCTCGGTGACCTTCACGTACTCCTCGCAAACCTGCATGGCCATGTCGCGGCTTTCCAGCACGTTCATGCCGCCGAACAGCACCATGGGTTTGTCGTTGGCAATCTCGATGTCGCCGACGCGGATGATCTTCTGTGCCATCGGGTTACGCCTTCTTCTGGTGTTGAGCCAACGCTGCTTTTACGAAACCGCTGAACAGCGGGTGACCGTCACGAGGCGTCGAGGTGAACTCCGGGTGGAACTGGCAAGCGACGAACCATGGATGATCCGGCGCTTCGACCACTTCAACCAGCGCGGCGTCAGCGGAGCGACCGGAGATTTTCAGGCCGGCTTCGATGATCTGTGGCAGCAGGTTGTTGTTCACTTCGTAGCGGTGACGGTGACGTTCAACGATCACGTCCTTGCCATAGCAATCGTGCACCTTGGAGCCGGCCTCGAGCAGGCATTCCTGAGCGCCGAGGCGCATGGTGCCGCCCAGATCGGACGCTTCGGTACGCACCTCAACCGCGCCGGTGGCATCTTCCCACTCGGTGATCAGGCCCACGACCGGATGGCCGCTGGCGCGATCGAACTCGGTGGAGTTGGCGTCTTTCCAGCCCAGCACGTTACGGGCGAACTCGATGACCGCCACTTGCATGCCCAGGCAGATGCCCAGGTACGGAACCTTGTTCTCACGAGCGTACTGAACGGCCGTGATCTTGCCTTCCACGCCGCGCAGACCGAAGCCGCCCGGTACGAGGATCGCGTCAACGCCTTCGAGCAGCGCAGTGCCCTGGTTCTCGATGTCTTCGGAATCGATGTAACGCAGGTTGACCTTGGTACGGTTGGTGATGCCGGCGTGACTCATCGCTTCGATCAGCGACTTGTAGGCGTCCAGCAGTTCCATGTACTTGCCGACCATTGCGATGGTCACTTCGTGCTCTGGATTGAGCTTGGCATCGACAACCTTTTCCCACTCGGACAGGTCGGCGCCGTTACATTGCAGGCCGAAACGCTCGACGACGAAATCGTCCAGACCCTGGGCGTGCAGCACGGCCGGGATCTTGTAGATGGTATCGACGTCTTCCAGGGAGATCACCGCACGTTCTTCAACGTTGGTGAACAGCGCGATCTTGCGACGCGACGACACATCCACCGGATGGTCGGAGCGGCAGATCAGCACGTCAGGCTGCAGGCCGATCGAACGCAGCTCTTTAACCGAGTGCTGGGTTGGCTTGGTTTTGGTCTCGCCAGCGGTGGCGATGTACGGAACCAGGGTCAGGTGCATCAGCATCGCGCGCTTGGAACCGACTTCCACACGCAGTTGACGGATGGCTTCGAGGAACGGTTGCGATTCGATGTCGCCAACGGTACCGCCGATTTCCACCAGGGCCACATCGGCATCGCCGGCACCCTTGATGATGCGACGCTTGATTTCGTCGGTGATGTGCGGAATCACCTGGATGGTTGCACCCAGGTAATCACCACGGCGCTCTTTGCGCAGCACGTGCTCGTAAACACGGCCGGTGGTGAAGTTGTTGTTCTGGGTCATGGTCGTGCGGATGAACCGCTCGTAATGGCCCAGGTCCAGGTCGGTCTCGGCGCCGTCGTGGGTGACGAACACTTCACCGTGCTGGAACGGGCTCATGGTGCCCGGGTCGACGTTGATGTACGGATCCAGCTTAAGCATGGTGACCTTAAGCCCCCGCGCCTCCAGGATGGCCGCCAATGAAGCCGAGGCAATGCCTTTCCCCAATGAAGAAACAACACCGCCCGTGACGAATATGTAGCGCGTCATGAAAAACCCTAGAAGTCTGCGTTAAAGCGGTACGAGCCGCCGGGGAAAGCGAAGGAAGGCCGAAGCCCCCGATCACCTGCATTAATCACAGTGCACCTTTCAAAAAAACCGCCGCGTTGGGACAGACCGGCAGATGAAACACCGGTACGTTGCTCGCTACACATTTTTTGGAATCGCCCAGCAAAGACTGCTTGGTAATCGGCAACTCCTGCAATTCAGGCGAATCCACAGAAGTTGTATCAAGAAGGGAGCGTAGTCTACCGGAATGCCCCTTTCATCTCAAACCTTGATCTTCGTCTGTTGGCTGCCAATGCAATTTCCAGCCGTCCAGCCCCTGCCCGTCAAGGCCCGGCAGGTTCGCCACGGCGAGCAATTCTGCGCCGCGAAACAGCAGCGGCAATCTGCCACGGAGGAAGCCCGGCACTGCGCGCTCATTGAGCAGGCGCTTGAGATCGCGGTGCCCGCGATCGGCCAGGTGCATGACTTCGCCGCCCTGTCGATAGCCAATCCGCAGCGGCCCGATGGGAGTCTGCCCGCTGAACATGACACGCCCGTTATTCGCCAAGGGTAGCGGCATCGATGGGTCATGCCAGTCAACGCTGACCGCTGGCGCACGCAGCCAGTCGCCGTTCAACCACCATAACCGACCAGCGCTACGATGCAGTTCGCCATCGGCCAGACGCCAGACCGGGGATGCATCATTGGCAGCGCCGCACAGGTTGTCCCAACCCGACCAATGGTCAGTATCGGGCAGCCGGGTCAGCGGTTCGAGCCAGTGGCTGAGTGCATTGCGCTGACGAGCGGCGGACAAATTCGCCAGCGGCACCAACTCCAGCGACGGCAGGTCCAGCCATGGAAACCCGCTCGGCGTGGCGGCTTGTGCCAGATCGAGCTGCGCCAGCTCATCGAGCAGGCCTTGCGCCTCACGCAGGTGCGCCGCGCTGCGCGCCATGCTCGCCTGCGCTTGCGGCCAGCGCGCGGTGAGCAGCGGCAGCACCTGATGACGCAAGTAGTTGCGGGAGAACTGCCGGTCTTCGTTTGACGGGTCTTCGATCCAGTGCAACTGATGCGCACGGGCGTACGCCTCAAGCTCGGCACGCGTGACATCGAGAAGAGGCCGCAACAGCGTGCCCTGCCCCAACGGCCGCTGCGCCGGCATCGCCGAAAGTCCGCGAACGCCGGCACCGCGCATCAGGCGAAACAGCAGGGTTTCCGCCTGATCATCACGGTGCTGCGCGGTCAGCAGCACGTCATCCGCTTCGGTCAGCGACATGAACGCCGCGTAACGCGCCTCCCGCGCCGCCCTTTCAAGACTGGCGCCGGGCTGCACCATCACTCGCATCACGTGCAGCGGCACACCCAGCGCATCGCAGACCGACTGACAATGCGCCGGCCACGCATCAGCCGCAGCCTGGAGGCCATGGTGGATATGGATGGCGCTGAGCGCCGGCAGGGAATGGTGTTGGGCGAGATGGGCCAGCAGATGCAGCAGGACGGTGGAATCGAGACCACCGGAGAAGGAGATACGCCAGTGAGCGGCATTGCGCCAAGGCTCAAGGCTCGACATAAGTCGCGACGGCAAATCACTCTTCGAAGAATTCATAGAGAGGGTCGCTTAATAAAGAACCCTGTAGGAGCTGCCGCAGGCTGCGNAATCAAAAGATCGCAGCCTGCGGCAGCTCCTACAGGGGTACTGCGCAGTCGAGTTAGAGACCGTAGCTCATCAGACGATCGTAACGACGCTTGAGCAGCGCTTCGTTGTCGAACTTCTTCAGCATCGCCAGTTGCGAGCTCAGTTCGGCACGGATCGACGCAGCGGCAGCGGCCGGATCACGATGGGCGCCGCCCAGTGGCTCGCCGATCACCTTGTCGACGATACCCAGACCTTTCAGGCGCTCGGCGGTGATGCCCATCGCCTCGGCAGCGTCCGGCGCTTTTTCGGCGGTTTTCCACAGGATCGAAGCGCAACCTTCCGGCGAGATCACCGCGTAGGTCGAGTACTGCAGCATGTTCAACTGATCGCAGACACCGATCGCCAACGCACCGCCGGAACCACCTTCACCGATCACGGTGGCGATGATCGGGGTTTTCAGGCGCGCCATCACGCGCAGGTTCCAGGCGATGGCCTCGCTCTGGTTGCGCTCTTCGGCGTCAATACCCGGGTAGGCGCCCGGGGTGTCGATGAAGGTCAGGATCGGCATCTTGAAACGCTCGGCCATTTCCATCAGACGGCAAGCCTTGCGGTAGCCTTCCGGACGCGGCATACCGAAGTTGCGGCGTACCTTCTCGCGCACTTCGCGCCCCTTCTGGTGACCGATGACCATCACTGGCTGGTCTTCCAGACGGGCCACGCCACCCACAATGGCGGCGTCGTCGGAGAAGTGACGGTCACCGTGCAGTTCGTCGAACTCGGTGAAGATGTGCT
This sequence comes from Pseudomonas sp. 22189, assembly GCF_052045635.1. Lineage (NCBI taxonomy): Bacteria > Pseudomonadati > Pseudomonadota > Gammaproteobacteria > Pseudomonadales > Pseudomonadaceae > Pseudomonas > Pseudomonas sp. 22189. The sequence continues at coordinate 201,630 of NZ_JBQEPG010000002.1, read as the reverse complement.
CGATGTAATCAAGGGTGTACGGGCGTTTCGGGTGGCGCGCCAGGCGAGCGATCTGCCAGCTGGTCAGCTTGCCGAAGATGTCTTCGGTCAGCGTGCGGCTCTTGTCCTGCAGGCGGGAGATCTCATCGCCGATATTCAGCGAATTGTCATTACCGACCAAGCGCAACTCTTCGATCTTGGCTTGCAGGTCGGCGATCGGCTGTTCGAAATCTAGAAAATTCGGGTTCATAGGCGTCCGTCTTGGGTCGTGTCCCAAATGAGCTTGGGCCGGCCGGTTGTCTATTCGCGCCCTACCTTAAGGGAGAGGCGCGCTGAGGTCGAGATTAAAAATTCAGGTTGTGGGCAAGCGCAATGATGGCACTTGCCGGTCAACGGTATTGGAGGAAGACGTTGTCTCGCCCGAACTGGTCACGCAGGGCTTGAATCAACGCATCTGCCGGGTCGATTCGCCAGGTCTCGCCGAACTGCAGCAAGGTCTTCGCATCCGGACTGGTGTACTCCATGGTGATCGGGCACGCCCCGCGGTGACGCTTGAGCAGTTCACCCAACCAGCGTAGCTGATCGCCTTTCAAATCCTGAGTGTGCAGCTTCAGGCGCAGGCTTTCGGCCAGATTGGTCCGTGCATCCTCCATGCTCATCACCCGCTTGACCCGCAGGCGCAGGCCGCCGGAGAAATCGTCGTTGCTGACTTCGCCTTCGACCACCACCATCGCGTCGGTCTGCAACAGCGACTGCGCAGAATGGAACGCATCGGCAAACAACGAGGCCTCGATCCGTCCCGAGCGGTCATCGAGGGTGATGAAGCCCATCTTGTCGCCCTTTTTGTTCTTCATAACGCGCAGGGCAATGATCATCCCGGCCACGGTTTGCGTGTCGCGTGCCGGTTTCAGGTCGATGATGCGCTGACGGGCGAAGCGGCGAATCTCGCCTTCATATTCGTCGATCGGGTGACCGGTGAGGTACAGGCCCAGGGTGTCCTTCTCACCCTTGAGGCGTTCCTTGAGGGTCAACTCCTTGGCCCTGCGGTGCGTCGCGTAGACGTCGGCATCTTCCTCGACGAACAGCCCGCCGAACAGGTCGGCATGACCGCTGTCGCGGGTGCGCGCAGTCTGCTCGGCCGACTTGATTGCCTCTTCCATCGCCGCCAGCAGCACGGCGCGGTTGCGGTCGATGTTGGCCTGATAAGCCTTTTGTTCATCGTGGAAGTACGGGCCGAGACGATCCAGCGCACCGCTGCGGATCAAACCGTCCAGCGTGCGTTTGTTGATGCGCTTGAGGTCGACCCGGGCACAGAAGTCGAACAGATCCTTGAAGGGACCGGCCTGACGGGCCTCGGTGATCGCTTCCACCGGGCCTTCACCGACACCTTTGATCGCGCCCAGACCGTATACGATGCGGCCTTCGTCGTTCACCGTGAACTTGAACTCCGAAGTGTTCACGTCCGGCGCGTCGAGGCGCAGCTTCATCGTGCGCACTTCCTCGATCAAGGTCACGACCTTGTCGGTGTTGTGCATATCCGCCGAAAGCACCGCCGCCATGAACGGCGCCGGGTAATGGGCTTTCAGCCAGGCAGTCTGGTACGACACCAGGCCGTAAGCGGCGGAGTGGGACTTGTTGAAGCCGTAACCGGCGAATTTCTCCACCAGGTCAAAAATGTTACCGGCAAGATCCGCATCGATATTGTTCGACGCACAACCTTCAATGAAACCGCCGCGCTGCTTGGCCATTTCCTCGGGTTTCTTCTTACCCATCGCCCGACGCAGCATGTCCGCACCACCGAGGGTGTAACCGGCCATGACCTGGGCGATCTGCATCACCTGTTCCTGATACAGGATGATGCCGTACGTCGGCGCCAGTACCGGTTGCAGGCCTTCATACTGGTAATCCGGGTGCGGATAAGCCAATTCGGCGCGACCGTGCTTACGGTTGATGAAGTCATCCACCATGCCCGATTGCAGTGGGCCCGGACGGAACAGGGCCACCAGTGCGATCAAGTCTTCGAGGCAGTCAGGCTTGAGCTTTTTGATCAGCTCTTTCATGCCCCGGGATTCGAGCTGGAACACCGCGGTGGTTTCAGCTTTTTGCAGCAACTGATAAGTCGGTTTGTCATCCAGCGGGATGAACGCGATGTCCAGCGGCGGCTCGTTGACCTTGGCGCGGTCGCGGTTGATGGTTTTCAGCGCCCAGTCGATGATCGTCAGAGTCCGCAAGCCGAGGAAGTCGAACTTCACCAGACCGGCCGCCTCGACGTCGTCCTTGTCGAACTGGGTCACCAGGCCATCGCCGGCCTCGTCGCAATAGATCGGCGAGAAATCGGTCAGCTTGGTCGGGGCGATTACCACACCACCGGCGTGTTTGCCGACGTTACGCACCACGCCCTCAAGCTTGCGCGCCATCTCCCAGATTTCCGCCGCTTCCTCATCGACCTTGATGAAGTCGCGCAGGATCTCTTCCTGCTCGTAGGCTTTTTCCAGGGTCATGCCGACTTCGAACGGAATCATCTTCGACAGACGATCCGCCAGGCCGAATGACTTGCCCTGGGCTCGCGCCACGTCGCGCACCACCGCCTTGGCGGCCATGGAACCGAAGGTGATGATCTGGCTTACAGCGTTGCGGCCATATTTTTCGGCCACGTAATCAATGACCCGGTCGCGACCGTCCATGCAGAAGTCGACGTCGAAGTCGGGCATCGAGACCCGTTCCGGGTTAAGGAAACGTTCGAACAGCAGATCGTATTCCAGCGGGTCGAGGTCGGTGATCTTCTGCACATAGGCCACCAGCGATCCGGCACCCGACCCACGGCCCGGGCCCACCGGCACGCCGTTGTTCTTGGCCCACTGGATAAAGTCCATCACGATCAGGAAGTAACCGGGGAAGCCCATCTGGATGATGATATCCAGCTCGAAATTCAGCCGGTCGACGTAGACCTGACGCTTGGCCTCATAGTCTTCGGTGGTGTCCTTGGGCAGCAATACGCTGAGGCGGTCTTCCAGACCATCGAACGACACCTTGCGGAAGTATTCATCGATGGTCATGCCATCAGGAATCGGGTAGTCAGGCAGGAAGTGCTTGCCCAGCTTCACGTCGATGTTGCAACGCTTGGCAATCTCGACGGTGTTTTCGATCGCGTCGGGAATGTCACTGAACAGCTCGGCCATTTCCTCGGCGCTTTTCAGGTACTGCTGATCGCTGTAATTCTTCGAGCGCCGCGGATCGTCGAGGGCGCGGCCCTCACCGATGCACACGCGGGTTTCGTGGGCAGCAAAGTCTTCCTGCTTGATGAAGCGCACATCGTTGGTCGCCACCAGCGGAGCGCCGAGCTTGTCGGCCAGGGCCACGGCGCCGTGCAATTGCTCTTCGTCGTTGGGGCGATTGGTGCGCTGGATTTCCAGATAGAAACGGTCAGGGAACACCGCCATCCACTCGCGCGCCAAGGTTTCGGCTTCGGCCGGGTTACCGCCAATCATGGCCATGCCGATCTCGCCTTCCTTCGCGGCGGACAGCATGATCAGGCCTTCGTTGGCCTCGGCGACCCATTCGCGCTCGATGATGATCATGCCGTTACGCTGGCCGTCGATGAAGCCGCGCGAGATCAGCTCGGTGAGATTGCGATAACCCTTGGCGTTCATCACCAACAGACTGATCCGGCTCAATGGCCCGTCCGGATCCTTGTTCGACAGCCACAGGTCGGCGCCGCAGATCGGCTTGATGCCGGCGCCCATGGCGTTTTTATAGAATTTGACCAGGGAACACATGTTGTTCTGATCGGTGACCGCCACGGCCGGCATGTTCATGCCGGTCAGCGCCTTGACCAGTGGCTTGATCCGCACCAGCCCGTCGACCAGGGAGTATTCAGTGTGCAGGCGTAGATGAACGAATGAAGCCGGCATAGTGATCCTGTCCAGTTACATAGAGACAACAAGGCCCGGATTGTACCGGGCCTCGAACAAAACATCAGCCTTGCGCCTAAACCTGCGTCAGACCTTCCAGCGCCTCGTAAGCCTGACGCACCGGGGCGAACGAGCGCCGGTGAATCGGGGTCGGGCCAAGCCGTGCCAACGCTTCCAGATGAACGGGCGTCGGGTAGCCTTTATGGCCGCCGATGCCGTACCCCGGGTAGATCAATTCGAATGCCGCCATTTCCCGGTCGCGGCTGACTTTGGCCAGAATCGACGCGGCAGCGATGGCCGGCACCTTGCCGTCGCCCTGCACCACCGCTTCGGCGCGCATCGGCAGTTTCGGGCAGCGGTTGCCGTCGATCATCGCCAGTTTCGGCTGCACATGCAGCCCGGCCACCGCGCGTTGCATGGCGAGCATGGTCGCGTGCAGGATGTTCAGCTCGTCGATTTCCTCGACTTCGGCGCGGGCGATGCACCAGCTCAGGGATTTCTCGATGATCTCGTCGTAAAGCTTCTCGCGCCGGGCTTCGGTGAGCTTCTTCGAGTCGTTGAGACCGAGGATCGGCCGGTTTGGATCGAGGATCACCGCAGCCGTCACCACCGCGCCGCACAACGGGCCGCGACCGACTTCGTCGACACCGGCCACCAGTTCTTCGACTTCGGCGACCAGGGTGAAATCCAGGCCCATCTGCATCGTCTTGCTCATTGTTTCTGACCGATCAGGTTGAGGACGGCATCCGCCGCCTGATTGGAAGCGTCCCGCCGCAACGTGCGGTGGATCTCGTCGAAGCCTCGGGTCTGTTCTTCGCCGCCGTCGATCAGCGGCGACAGGGTCTGGGCCAGCGCCTCGACCGTCGCATCATCCTGCAACAACTCTGGCACCAACAAACGCTGGGCCAACAGGTTGGGCAAGGACACGTACGGGCTCTTGACCATGCGCTTGAGAATCCAGAAGGTCAGCGGCGCCAAGCGATACGCAACGACCATTGGTCGCTTGTACAGCAACGCCTCAAGCGTCGCCGTGCCCGAAGCGATCAGCACCGCGTTGCACGCCGCGAGGGCCAGGTGCGATTTGCCATCGAGCAAGGTGACCGGCAAGTCGCGACCAACCAGCAGCTCTTCGAGCTGAGCGCGACGCTCGGCATTGGCGCACGGGATGACGAAACGCAACCCCGGGCGCATGGCCCGCAGACGCTCGGCCGTATCAAGGAACAGCGCACCGAGACGACCGACTTCGCCACCGCGACTGCCGGGCATCAACGCCACCAGCGGCCCGTCGGGCAAGCCGAGTTCGTCACGCGCAGCGGCGCGATCGGCCTGCAACGGAATGGTATCGGCCAGCGTATGACCGACGAACCGCACCGGCACGCCCTTCTCTTCGTAAAATTTTGCTTCGAACGGCAACAGGGTGAGCATCAGATCGCAGCCTTCGCGAATCTTCAGCACACGCTTTTGGCGCCACGCCCACACCGACGGGCTGACGTAGTGCACGGTCTTGATCCCGGCCTGACGCAGCTTGAGTTCGATATTGAGGTTGAAATCCGGGGCATCAATGCCGATGAACACGTCCGGCTTCTCGGCGATCAGCGTGGCGATCAGGTCCTTGCGGCGTTTGAGCAACTCGCGCAGCCGCCCGAGCACCTCCACGAGCCCCATGACCGACAGGCGCTCCATGGGGAAATACGACGTCAGGCCTTCGGCCTGCATCAACGGACCGCCGACACCGATGAACTCGACTGCCGGATGTTGCGCCTTGAGGGCGCGCATGAGGCCGGCGCCCAGAATGTCGCCGGAAGCTTCGCCCGCCACCAGCGCAATACGCAGATTGGCCATGATCAGCGGGTGATGCCGCGAGTCGAGGACTGGATCGAATCACGGAACAGCGCGACTTCCGGGAATTGCGCAGCAGGTTCGACCAGTTCGGCCAGCGCTTGCTCCACGGTCAGCCCCTGGCGATACACCGTTTTATAGGCGCGGCGCAGCGCATGAATCGCGTCTTCACTGAAACCGCGGCGGCGCATGCCTTCGAAATTCATGCTGCGCGCTTCGGCGGGGTTGCCGAATACGGTGACGAACGCCGGAACGTCCTTGCCGATGGCAGTGCCCATGCCGGAGAAGCTGTGCGCGCCGATATGGCAATACTGATGAACCAGGGTGAACCCGGACAGGATCGCCCAGTCGTCAACGTGCACATGCCCGGCCAACGCGGTGTTGTTGACCAGAATGCAGTGGTTGCCGATGACGCTGTCATGCCCGATGTGGGCGTAGGCCATGATCAGGTTGTGATCGCCCAGCGTGGTTTCCGAGCGGTCCTGCACGGTGCCACGGTGAATGGTCACGCCTTCGCGGATGACGTTGTGGTCACCGATCACCAGACGGGTTTCTTCACCTTTGTACTTCAGATCGGGCGTGTCTTCGCCTACCGAGGAAAACTGGTAGATGCGGTTGTGCTTGCCGATGCGGGTCGGGCCTTTGAGGACCACGTGCGGCCCGATCACAGTACCCTCGCCGATTTCCACACCTGCGCCGATGATCGACCACGGGCCGACCTCGACGCCGTCAGCCAGAATGGCCGACGGATCGATGATTGCACGAGGGTCAATCAAACTCATAGCTTGCGTTCCGCACAGATGATTTCCGCCGAGCAGACCGGCTTGCCGTCGACCGAAGCCTGGCATTCGAATTTCCAGATCTGACGCTTGCAGCTGATGAACTTGGCTTCAAGGATCAACTGGTCGCCCGGCAGCACTGGCTGGCGGAAACGCAGTTTGTCGGAACCGACGAAGTAGTACAGGGTGCCGTCGGCCGGTTTTACGTCAAGCATTTTGAAACCGAGGATCCCGGCAGCCTGGGCCATCGCTTCGATGATCAGTACGCCCGGCATGATCGGGTGCGCCGGGAAGTGGCCGTTGAAGAATGGCTCATTGATGCTGACATTCTTGTAGGCGCGAATGCGCTTGCCTTCAGTGTCCAGTTCCACCACCCGGTCCACCAGAAGGAACGGGTAACGGTGAGGCAGGTATTCGCGAATCTCGTTGATGTCCATCATTTCGGGGGGAAGCCTATGTAAAGATTGGGAGCGCGACTGACGCGCACTCCTCTAGCAAATCAAGGAGGCAGTCTAGAGGCTGTGCACACTTGATATGGAAATGGTATCAGCCATCAGATGAAGCATTGCTGCCGGGGGTCACTTCCCCGACGCGCTTTTCCAGCTGCTTCAAACGTCGCGCGAGGTCATCGAGCTGACGGATGCGGGCCGCGCTTTTGCGCCATTCGGCCGCCGGTTGCATGGCTGTGCCGGACGAATAGGCACCCGGCTCGGTAATCGAGTGGGTCACCATGGTCATCCCGGTCAGGAAAACGTTGTCGCAAATATCGATGTGCCCAACCAGGCCGACACCACCGGCGAGCATGCAATGCTTGCCGATTTTGGTGCTGCCGGAGATACCGACACACGCCGCCATGGCGGTGTGATCACCGACCTGAACGTTGTGCGCGATCTGGATCTGGTTGTCGAGCTTCACGCCGTTGCCGATCACGGTATCTGCCAGCGCACCACGGTCGATGGCGGTGTTCACGCCGATCTCGACATCGTCGCCGATGGTCACGCCACCGATCTGGGCGATCTTCTGCCAGATACCTTTCTCGTTGGCAAAACCGAAACCTTCACCACCGAGCACGGCACCGGACTGGATCACTACGCGCTTGCCGATGCGCACGTCGTGGTACAGCGTCACCCGCGGAGCGAGCCAGCCGCCCTCACCGATTTCACTGCGGGCACCGATGACGCAATGGGCGCCCAACGTGACCTGCGCACCGATGCGCGCACCCGCCTCGATCACCACGAACGGGCCAATGCTGGCGCTTGGATCAACCACTGCATCCGGCGCAATCACCGCTGTGGGATGAACACCCGCAGTGGCTTTCGGTTTCGGATCGAACAGGTGCGAGATGCGTGCATAAGCCAGGTAAGGATCCGGCACCACCAGTGCGTGACCGGCAAAACCGTCGGCATCAGCCTCCTTGAGCAATAGCGCAGCCGCCTGGGAACTTGCCAGGTATTTGCGATATTGAGGATTTGCCAGAAAGCTCAACTGAGCTGGGCCAGCCTCCTGCAAGGTGGCTAGCCCAGTAATTTGCGTCTCGGGGTCGCCACGCAGGGTGGCGCCGAGGAACTCGGCCAACTGGCCGAGCTTGATAGTCACGGTCATGGGTTACTTCAGCTGATTCATGCGCTCGATAACCTGGCGCGTGATGTCGTACTGAGGTTTGACATCGATCACTGCGCCACGCTCGAACACCAGGTCAAAACCACCTTTCTTGATGACTTCTTCCACTGCGCTATCCAGTTTCGGCTTCAGTTGCTTGAGCATTTCGCGGTCGGCAACTGCCTTGGCTTCGTTCAGTTCCTTGGACTGGAACTGGAAGTCACGGGCCTTTTGCTTGAACTCAAGCTCCAGACGCTCACGCTCGCCCTGCTGCATCTTGTCGCCGCCGGCCATCAGACGGTCCTGAATGCCTTTGGCGCTGCTTTCCAGCGTCTTGAGCTTGGTCAGTTGCGGACCGAACTTCTTCTCGGCATCCACCGCGTATTTCTTGGCCGCATCGGACTCCAGCAATGCCATCTGATAGTTCAGAACGGCGATTTTCATGTCGGCGAACGCCGGGCCTGCCACCAGTACGGAGGCCAGGAGAACCAATTGAGTCAACTTACGCACGATGCACTCCTACAAAATCCATTGTCGTTATCTTGGGTCAGACGCTTAGAACGTCTGGCCGAGGGAGAATTGGAACACTTGAGTTTCAGCGTTATCCGGTTTCTTGACCGGCATCGCCAGAGCAAAACTCAGAGGACCCAGTGCGGTGACCCAGGTCACACCCACACCAACGGAACTGGCCATATTGCTCAGGCTGATGTCGTTGCACTTGGTGTTGGACGTCGAGCCATTTGCGTTGGTGGTGTCCTTGCACTGCGAATCGAAAACGTTACCCACGTCCCAGAATACCGAGGTACGCAAGGAGCGTTGATCCTTGACGAACGGCAGCGGGAACAGAACCTCGGCACCGCCCTGGATCAGGACGTTACCACCGAACGGCAGCGGATCCTGGTCAGGGTCAATCGAAGTGCCCGGGTTGGTACCACGACTCGGCGTACTACGAGGACCCAGCGTGCTGTCCTTGAAACCGCGAACCGAGTTGAAACCACCAGCATAGTAGTTTTCATAGAACGGCAAGCCATCGGTCGAACCATAGCCGTCGCCATAACCCAGCTCGGTGTGCAGACGCAGGGTGTAGTTCTCGGTGATCGGCTGGAACAGCTGACCACGGTAGTCGAGTTTGTAGAACGACAGGTCGCTGCCTGGGATCGTGGTTTCCAGTGTCAGGCTCTGGGAACGGCCACGGGTCGGCAATACACCCTTGTTCAGGGTCGACTCGGACCAGCCGGCCGACGCCTTGAAGTTCAGGTACTGATCGCCTTCCTTGTTCACGAAGTCGAAGATCTCGTCAACGGTATACTGACCGGTCTTGATCTTGTCCTGCTGTGCGGACAGACCGAAGGTCAGACGCGAAGTCTCGCTGATCGGATAGCCAACGTTGACGCCGGCACCCAGGCTGTCTACCGCATAGCTGGCTACATCGATGTTGAGATCTTTGTAGTCGGTGGTGCGATAGAACGCGTTGTAACCCAGGCTCACGCCATCGGCGGTCCAGTAGGGGTCAACGTAGCCGAAGTTGTAGCGGCTCTGGTATTCGCTGCGAGTCAGGCCCACGCTCACACGGTTACCGGTACCCAGGAAGTTGTTCTGGGTGATCGAACCACCGAGGATCAGACCGGCGCTCTGGGCGAAACCAACGCTGGCGGTGATCGAACCGGAAGCTTGTTCTTCAACGGCGTAGTTCACGTCCACCTGGTCGTCGACACCCGGTACAGCCGGCGTCTCGACGTTCACTTCCTTGAAGAAGCCCAGACGTTCAAGACGGGTCTTGGACTGGTCGATCAGGTAGGTCGAAGCCCAGCCACCTTCCATCTGACGCATTTCACGACGCAGCACTTCGTCTTCGGACTTGGTGTTGCCACGGAAATTGATACGGTTGACGTAGGCACGCTTGCCCGGATCGACGGCGAACAGGATGTCCACGGTGTGATCGTCGTCATGCGGCTGAGGAACGCCATTGACGTTGGCGAAGGTGTAGCCCTCGTTACCCAGGCGACGAGTGATCAGTTCGGAAGTGGTGGTCATCAGCTTGCGCGAGAACACCTGGCCTTTCTGCACCAGCAACAGCGACTTGACCTGGTCTTCAGGGACTTTCAGGTCACCGCTGAGCTTGACGTCACGTACGGTGTACTTCTCGCCTTCGGTGATGTTGACGGTGATGTAGACGTGCTTCTTGTCCGGGGTGATGGACACCTGGGTCGAAGCGATATCCATGTTGATGTAACCACGGTCCAGGTAGTAGGAACGCAGACGCTCCAGGTCACCGGACAGCTTTTCACGGGCGTACTTGTCATCGTTCTTGAAGAACGACAGCCAGTTGGTGGTTTTCAGCTCGAACAGGTCGATCAGGTCGTCATCAGGGAAGACCGTGTTACCCACCACGTTGATGTGCTGGATCGCGGCCACGGTGCCTTCGTTGATCTTCACTTTCAGCGCCACGCGGTTGCGCGGCTGCGAGACCACTTCGGTATCGACGGTCGCCGAGTAACGGCCCTGGGCAACGTACTGACGCTGCAGCTCGTTACGGACACCTTCGAGGGTGGCGCGCTGGAAGATTTCACCTTCGGACAGACCGGACTGCTTCAGGCCTTTCATCAGGTCTTCGGTAGAGATCGCCTTGTTGCCCTCGATCTCGATACTGGCAACCGACGGACGTTCGACGACCGTGATCACCAGAACGTTGCCTTCGCGGCCCAGCTGGATATCTTGAAAGAAACCGGTTTTGAACAACGCACGAGTGGATTCCACCAGGCGACGATCATCCGCCTGCTCGCCGACGTTCAACGGCAAGGCACCAAAGACGCTACCCGCGGAGACCCGCTGGAGGCCATTGACGCGAATATCAGAGATAGTGAAGGACTCGGCGTGAACTTCGGCGATCATCAATACGGTGAGAACCGCAGTTAGCAGCAGACGTTTCATGAAGTCCTTTCTTATTCCAACTGGCAATAAACAAACTGCCGCAAAATGCGGCAGATTCGCAATTCAGCGAAGCTTTACAGTCGACCCAGATCATTGACCAGAGCAAGCAACATCACTCCGACCACCAAACTGATACCGATCTGCACCCCCCAACCTTGCACCCGATCCGACAAGGGGCGACCACGCACCCACTCAATCAGATAAAACAACAAATGCCCCCCATCCAGTACTGGAATGGGCAGCAAATTCAGAACCCCCAGGCTAATACTCAGATAAGCAAGGAAATTCAGGAAATCAGCAACGCCCGACTGGGCAGAAGCGCCCGCCACTTTAGCAATGGTTATCGGCCCACTCAAGTTTTTTACCGAGAGCTCGCCAAACAGCATTTTCTTCAACGAGTCCAGCGTCAGCACGCTCATGGTCCAGGTACGACGGGCACCCTCGCCAATCGCGGCCAGCGGACCATAACTGACCTCGCGGATCATTTCCGGCGGCCAGTCTACGGCTTTTACACCTGCACCGAGATAACCGCTCGGCGACTTGCTTTCTCCGCGTGCCGCCAAGGTCACCGGGATGTCGATTTGAGCACCGTCACGCTCAATTTTCAGCATGATTTTGGTATCAGGACGCGTACGAACGGTATCTACCACCTGCTGCCAGTCATTCAACGCCTGACCATCAAGCGCCAGTAGACGATCGCCGGTTTTCAGACCAGCAGCCTGCGCCGGACCTTTTGGATCGAGTTCCGCCAGCACCGGCGGCAAGGCCGGGCGCCATGGGCGAATGCCCAGCGAGCGGATTGGATCGGGTTCATCAGCCCCTTTGAGCCAGTGATCCAGCGCCAGTTCGCGCGGCGTATCTGCCGTTGAGCCTTGCTCGCGCACGAGCAATTGCAGGGAACCGCTTTCCCCCAGACGACGGACCAACTGCAAATTGACCGCCGCCCAACCAGACGTCGGCTCGCCATCGATGGCAACGATTTCCTGACCGGCACTCAAGCCGGCCCTGGCTGCAATGCTGCCGGACTCTACGGCACCGATGACCGGGCGGATCTGCTCGCTGCCGAGCATGGCCAGCACCCAGAAAAACACCAAGGCCAGCAAAAAGTTGGCAATCGGCCCGGCCGCGACGATAGCGATACGCTGGCGAACCGATTTGCGATTGAAAGACTGATGAAGCTGATCGGCCGGGACTTCGCCTTCACGCTCATCGAGCATTTTGACGTAGCCACCCAACGGAATTGCCGCGACGACAAACTCGGTGCCCTGCTTGTCGTGCCAGCGCAACAACGGCATGCCGAAGCCCACGGAAAAACGCAGAACCTTGACGCCACAGCGACGCGCGACCCAGAAATGGCCGAACTCGTGAAAGGTGACCAGCACACCCAAAGCGATCAGGGTGCCGGCAATCATATAGAGCGCGCTCATCTACTTTCTCCGCAATCCTGTTCAGTGCCGCGTGACGCCAAGGTGTTGCAACGGCTATCGGCCGTGACGACTCAGCCATTGTTCGGCCAGAATCCGCGCTTTCGCGTCTGCGGTAAACACCGCATCCAGATCTTCCAGCGCAACCACAGGCTCGAGACTCAACACATCCTCGATGATACTCGCGATTTCCAGATAACCCACGCGTCCGTCGAGAAACGCCGCGACCGCCACTTCGTTGGCCGCATTGAGCATGGCAGGCGCGCTGTTACCCACCTCGGCCGCCTGTCGCGCCAGACGCAAACAAGGGAAACGTTCTTCATCCGGCGCTTCGAAATCCAGGCGCGCAACAGCAAACAGATCCAGCGGCGCCACGCCTGAGTCGATACGTTCGGGCCATGCCAGCGCATTGGCAATCGGTGTGCGCATGTCAGGGTTGCCCAACTGCGCCAACACCGAGCCATCCACATAGTCGACCAGCGAGTGAATCACACTCTGCGGATGGATCACCACCTCGACCTGCGACGGCTTGGCGTCGAACAGCCAGCAGGCCTCGATCAACTCCAGGCCCTTGTTCATCATGCTGGCCGAGTCCACGGAAATCTTGCGCCCCATGGACCAGTTCGGGTGCGCACACGCCTGATCAGGCGAAACGTGCGCCAGCTCGCTCAACGGCGTCTGGCGGAAAGGCCCGCCCGAAGCCGTGAGCAAAATCCGTCGCACGCCGACAGTACTCAGGCCACGGGCAAAATCCTGCGGCATGCACTGGAAGATCGCGTTGTGCTCGCTGTCGATCGGCAACAGCACCGAGCCGCTCTTGTGCACGGCCTGCATGAACAGCGCGCCGGACATCACCAGCGCCTCTTTATTGGCCAGCAGGATTTTCTTCCCAGCCTCCACCGCCGCCAGCGTCGGGCGCAGGCCCGCGGCACCGACGATGGCCGCCATCACGGCATCGACTTCAGGTGCAGAGGCAACCTGACACAGGCCCTCCTCCCCGACCAATACGCGAGTGGACAGACCGGCAGCCCGCAGGTCATCCTGCAAACCGCGCGCCGCTGCCGCTTCCGGCACGACTGCGAATTGCGGCACATGGCGCACGCACAAGGCCAGCAACTCGCTCAGGCGCGTGAAACCGCTCAGGGCGAACACCTGATAACGCTCGGGATGACGCGCGATGACGTCGAGGGTGCTCAGGCCAATCGAACCGGTAGCCCCCAGAACAGTGATCTGTTGAGGACGGCTCACGGTGCAGCCATCCACAGCAAGACAGCGAAAATCGGGATCGCCGCGGTCAGGCTGTCGATGCGATCAAGCACGCCGCCATGACCGGGCAGCAGGTTACTGCTGTCCTTGATGCCGGACTGGCGCTTGAACATGCTTTCGGTGAGGTCGCCCACCACCGAAATAAAGACGATCAGCGCAGCACCGACCAGCCCCTTGAGCAGCTCAGCCACCGTCCAGTCGCGAACCAGACCGACGATCGCGGTGATCACCAGACTCAGCGCCAGGCCACCGTAAACGCCTTCCCAGCTTTTGCCCGGACTGACTTGCGGCGCCAGTTTGCGCTTGCCGAAAGCACGACCGGAGAAGTAAGCACCGATGTCGGCACCCCAGACCAACACCATCACCGCCATGATCAGCCAGTTACCCAGTGGGTATTGTTTGATCTGCACCAGCCCCTGCCAGGCCGGCAGCAGGATCAGCAAGCCGATCACCAGTTTGGTGGCTGCGGTGGACCAATGCTCGCTCGAGCGTGGATACGTCAGCACCAGGTAAGTCGCCACCGCCCACCACAATACCGAAGCGCCCAACACCCAAGGGGCAAGACCCGGCAGGACGTACATGACGAACAGCATCAGCGCGACGACAGCGGCAAAGCCGACACGGAACGACTGCGCGGTAAAGCCAGCCAGACGCGCCCATTCCCAGGCACCCAGGCTCACGACCAGACCGATGAACAGCGCAAAACCGGACCCCTCGAGCAGGAAAAAACCGCACAGAGCGATCGGCAGCAGGATCAGCGCAGTGATGATTCGTTGTTTAAGCATTAAACCCGGGCTCCAGCTTCGACCTGTTCGCTCGTTTTACCGAAGCGACGCTGGCGCGAAGCGAAATCGGCCAGCGCAGTGCGCATGGCTTCGTGTTTGAAGTCCGGCCAGAACAGGTCGGAGAAGTACAACTCGGCATACGCCAGTTGCCACAGCAGGAAGTTGCTGATGCGGTGCTCGCCACCGGTACGGATGCACAAGTCCGGCAGCGGCAGGTCGCCGGTCGCCAGACAGGTTTGCAACAGCTCCGGAGTGATGTCTTCCGGACGCAGATGCCCGGCCTGAACCTCACGCGCCAGACGTTGCGCTGCCTGAGCAATATCCCACTGACCGCCGTAGTTGGCGGCGATCTGCAGAATAAAGCGGTTGGCACCCGCGGTCATGGCCTCGGCTTCGCGCATCGCCGCCTGAAGCTCAGGGTGGAAGCGCGAGCGATCACCGATGATGCGCAAGCTGATGTTGTTGTCGTTGAGGCGCTTGGCCTCACGACGCAGGGCCTTGAAGAACAGGTCCATCAAGGCACTGACCTCATCGGCCGGGCGCTGCCAGTTTTCACTGGAAAAGGCGAACAGGGTGAGCACTTCGACCTTGGCCTCGGCGCACACCTCGATTACCGCCCGCACAGCATCCACGCCGGCTTTATGCCCGGCGACACCCGGCATAAAGCGTTTTTTCGCCCAGCGATTATTGCCATCCATGATGATCGCGACATGGCGCGGCACCGCGGACGGCGCAGACTGCTTGGTCTTTTCCATTGAAACGCGACCCTTATACGGCCATCAGGTCTTTTTCTTTCTCTGCCAGCTTCGCGTCGATTTCAGCCACGAATTTCTTGGTCAGATCGTCGATCTCGCCAGTCGCGCGACGCTCTTCGTCTTCACTGATCTCTTTTTCCTTGACCAGATCCTTCAGCGAGCTGTTCGCGTCACGACGAATGTTGCGCACGGCAACACGCGCGTCTTCAGCAACGTCACGCGCTTGCTTGGTGAAGCCACGACGGGTTTCTTCGGTCAGGGCCGGCATGCTGATGAGCAGCAACTCGCCGAGGTTGGTCGGGTTCAGGTTCAGACCTGCACTGCCGATCGCCTTGTCGACGGCGCCCAGCATGTTGCGTTCGAACGCAACGACTTGCAGGGTACGGGCGTCTTTGACAGTGATGTTGGCCACTTGCTTGATCGGGGTGTCAGCGCCGTAGTACGGCACCATCACGCCTTCCAGGATGCTTGGGTGCGCCTGACCGGTACGGATGCGACCGAAGCTGTGGGACAGCGATTCCACCGACTTCTGCATGCGCTCTTTGGCGTCTTTCTTGATTTCGTTGATCATTGTTGAACTTCCTCGATCAGGGTTCCTTCAGCGCCGCCATGTACGATGTTCAGCAGGGCGCCAGGCTTGTTCATGTTGAATACGCGCAGCGGCATCTTGTGATCGCGGCACAGGCAAATAGCTGTCAGATCCATCACACCCAGCTTGCGATCCAGCACTTCATCATATGTCAGATGATCGAACTTCTCGGCATGCGGATCCTTGAATGGGTCGGCAGTGTAGACGCCATCGACCTTGGTCGCTTTCAGCACGACGTCGGCATCGATTTCGATGGCACGCAGGCAGGCTGCCGAATCCGTGGTAAAGAACGGATTACCGGTACCGGCCGCGAAAATTACCACGTCCTTGGAGTTCAGGTGGCGCATGGCTTTGCGGCGATCATAGTGATCGGTCACGCCAACCATGGAAATGGCAGACATCACGATGGCCGAGATATTGGCACGTTCCAGCGCGTCGCGCATGGCCAGGGCGTTCATCACAGTGGCCAGCATGCCCATGTGGTCGCCTGTCACCCGATCCATGCCGGCCTTGCTCAAGGCCTCGCCACGAAACAGGTTGCCACCGCCGATCACCAGACCGACCTGCACGCCGATGCCGACCAGCTGGCCGACTTCCAGCGCCATCCGATCCAGCACTTTTGGATCGATCCCGAACTCTTCCGAGCCCATCAGGGCCTCGCCGCTAAGCTTGAGTAGAATGCGTTTATAGCGAGCCTGATAACCACTGCCCTGCTGAGCCATTGCGAATCTCTCCTGCGGCGTATTTAAAAAATTCTGTGCAAGCTGTTTTACAGCTGCCGTTCACTCTAGCTTGGCGCTGCTTCAGCGCCATCGGAACCTGGCTTTGTAAGTCAGTTCCCAGTGGAAACCAATTAAAAATTGGTAACCCATCTGAAAAGAGGCTGCGCGCGTGAGCGGGCAGCCTCTTTCGGGCGACAGTTGAAAAACCGTCTTATTGCTTGGCGGCAGCCAGCTGGGCAGCAACTTCTTCAGCGAAGTTGTCGACCGGCTTCTCGATGCCTTCGCCTACTTTGAAGTAAGTGAAGGAAACGATTTCTGCGCCGCCTTTCTTGGCCAGCTCGCCAACCTTGATTTCAGGGTTCTTGACGAACGCCTGCTCAACCAGGCTCGCTTCTGCCAAGAACTTGCTGATACGGCCTTTGACCATGTTCTCAACAATGTTTTCCGGCTTGCCTTTGATCTTCTCTTCGTTCAGCTGCAGGAACACAGCTTTTTCACGCTCGATCGCTTCAGCCGAAACCTGCGAAGGCAGCAGGAACTCAGGGTTGCTTGCAGCTACGTGCATCGCGATGTCTTTGGCCAGCTCGACGTCGCCGCCTTTCAGAGCCACAACAACACCGATCTTGTTGCCGTGCAGGTAGGAACCTACAACGTCACCTTCGATACGGGTCAGACGACGGATGTTGACGTTTTCGCCTACTTTGGCAACCAGTGCTTCGCGAGCGGCTTCTTGAGCAGCGATCAGCGGAGCAGCGTCGGTCAGCTTGTCAGCGAAGGCTTTTTCTACGCTGGCAGCAACAAAGTTTTTGAAGTCGTCTTGCAGAGCCAGGAAGTCGGTCTGCGAGTTCACTTCCAGGATAACGGCAGCTTTACCGTCGTCCTTGATTGCGATTGCGCCTTCAGCGGCAACGTTGCCAGCCTTTTTCGCAGCCTTGATCGCGCCCGAAGCACGCATGTCATCAATGGCTTTTTCGATGTCGCCGTCAGCCTTTTCCAGGGCTTTCTTGCAGTCCATCATGCCTTCGCCGGTACGCTCGCGCAGTTCTTTAACCAACGCTGCAGTAATTGCTGCCATTTTCAAATTCCTCTTGGATAGGTTTTCAACCATTCCACCCGATCGAACGGGCGTTCAATTCTTCCCGAAACACCTTGTAGCTGCTGCACGTTACAAATGCAGGAGGTGCGCTGCCACACGTGGGCGCCAACAAACGGTTTTCGAGGTGGCAAAAAGGGGGCCAAGCCCCCTTTTTGCTTACTGAGCCAACGCCAGGGCGTCGATTACTCAGCTGCAGCCTGAGTTTCTTCAGCTGCGAATTCAACAGTGCCGCCAGCAACATTGTTGCGACCACGGATCACTGCGTCAGCCATCGAACCCATGTACAGCTGGATAGCGCGGATTGCGTCATCGTTGCCTGGGATGATGTAGTCAACGCCTTCCGGGCTGCTGTTGGTATCGACAACGCCGATGACCGGGATGCCCAGCTTGTTGGCTTCGGTGATCGCGATGCGCTCGTGGTCAACGTCGATCACGAACAGTGCGTCTGGCAGACCGCCCATGTCCTTGATGCCGCCCAGGGAGCGATCCAGCTTTTCCAGGTCACGGGAGCGCATCAGCGCTTCTTTCTTGGTCAGCTTGGCGAAAGTACCGTCTTCGGCTTGAACTTCAAGGTCACGCAGACGCTTGATGGAAGCACGAATGGTTTTGAAGTTGGTCAGCATGCCGCCCAACCAGCGGTGGTCGACGTACGGCGAACCGCAACGTGCTGCTTCTTCAGCAACGATCTTGCCAGCGGAACGCTTGGTGCCGACGAACAGAATCTTGTTTTTGCCCTGGGCCAGACGCTCTACGAAAGTCAGAGCTTCGTTGAACATTGGCAGGGTTTTTTCAAGGTTGATGATGTGAATCTTGTTACGCGCGCCGAAAATGTACTTACCCATTTTCGGATTCCAGTAACGGGTTTGGTGACCGAAGTGCACACCGGCCTTCAGCATATCGCGCATGTTGACTTGGGACATGATAGTTCCTTAATAAGTCGGGTTTGGCCTCCACGTATCCCAATGACCAACCAGTGGCATAAAGCCAAAAGCACCCAGGTCATCGTGTCGACACGTGTGTGGATTTAAGCTTCTCGGGGCATCCCCGGAAAGCGGCGCATTTTATACCACAAGGTGCACAGAAACGGAACCCGGAATCTGTATTCGCACCAGAGACATGGGCGCAGCCCCCTTGGAATCGCCGTCAGGCACACCATTGTATAGAGAGAGACGATGTACGCAGGCGCGGATTTGCGCCTTTCGTCTGTTAGAATCGGGTTTTTCAGGGTCGCGAAACGTACACCTGCCACCCTATCCGTATCAGCAAGCGCCGCCGAGCGCAGAGAGAGCCTGTATGACCGTCAACCTCAAAACCCCCGAGGACATCGCTGGCATGCGTGTCGCCGGCAAACTGGCCGCCGATGTGCTGGAAATGATTGCCGAACACGTCAAACCGGGCGTGACTACCGATCAACTGAACCAGATCTGCCACGACTACATCGTCAACGTGCAGCAGGCCATCCCGGCCCCGCTCAACTACAAGGGTTTTCCGAAGTCGATCTGCACCTCGATCAACCATGTGGTCTGCCACGGCATTCCGAACGATAAGCCGCTAAAAAACGGTGACACCCTGAACATCGACGTCACCGTGATCAAGGACGGCTACCACGGCGACACCAGCCGCATGTTCCACGTTGGCGAAGTACCTGTCTGGGCCGAGCGCCTGTCGCAGATCACTCAGGAATGCATGTACAAGGCAATCGAGATCGTCAAGCCCGGCTGCCGCCTCGGCGACATCGGTGAAGTCATCCAGAAGCACGCGGAAAAGAACGGTTTCTCGGTGGTTCGCGAGTTCTGCGGCCACGGCATCGGCAAGGTGTTCCACGAAGAACCGCAGATCCTGCACTACGGCCGCGCCGGCACCGGTATGGAACTGAAGGCCGGCATGACCTTCACCATCGAGCCGATGATCAACCAGGGCAAAGCCGACACCAAGGTGCTGGGCGACGGCTGGACCGCGATCACCAAGGACCGCAAGCTCTCGGCGCAGTGGGAACACACCCTGCTGGTGACCGACACCGGCTACGAGATCTTCACCCTGCGCGCCGACGACACCATCCCGCGCGTCTCGGCCTGACCCGTAGAACGCTCCCACCTTTATAGAAGGAAAGCCAATCGATGCCGCAGGTGGATCCCGAACTCTTCGACCGCGGCCAGTTCCAGGCTGAACTGGCCCTGAAAGCGAGTCCTATCGCGGCGTTCAAAAAGGCGATCCGCCAGGCGCGCGAGGTCCTCGACACGCGTTTTCGCAATGGCCGCGACATCCGCCGCCTGATCGAAGACCGCGCATGGTTCGTCGACAACATCCTGCAAAAGGCCTGGGAGCAGTTCAACTGGAGCGAAGACGCCGACATCGCGCTGGTCGCGGTCGGTGGCTATGGCCGGGGCGAGTTGCATCCCTACTCTGACATCGACTTGCTGATCCTGCTGGACAGCGCCGATCACGAAGTTTTCCGCGACTCCATCGAGCGTTTTCTGACGCTGCTGTGGGACATCGGCCTGGAAGTCGGCCAGAGCGTACGCTCGGTCGATGAATGCGCCGAGGAAGCCCGTGCCGACCTGACCGTGGTCACCAACCTGATGGAAAGCCGCACCATCTGCGGCCCCGAGCGCCTGCGTCAGCGCATGCTTGATGTCACCAGCACGGCCCACATGTGGCCGGCCAAGGAGTTTTTCCTGGCCAAGCGCGCCGAACAGAAGGCCCGCCACCACAAGTACAACGACACCGAATACAACCTGGAACCCAACGTCAAAGGCTCGCCCGGCGGCCTGCGGGATATCCAGACGATTCTGTGGGTGGCCCGGCGTCAGTACGGCACCCTGAACCTGCGCGCCCTCGCCGGCGAAGGTTTTCTGGTCGAGAGCGAAAACGCCCTGCTGGCGTCATCCCAGGAATTTCTGTGGAAAGTGCGTTACGCCCTGCACATGCTCGCCGGTCGCTCCGAAGACCGTCTGCTGTTCGATCATCAACGGACCATTGCCGGTCTGCTCGGCTTTGAAGGCGACGACGCCAAACAGGCGGTCGAAAACTTCATGCAGCAGTATTTCCGCGTGGTGATGAGCATTGCCCAGCTCAGCGACCTGATCATCCAGCATTTCGAGGAAGTCATCCTCGCCCCGGAAGACGAAGCGCCGCCGCAGCCGATCAACTCGCGCTTCCAGTTGCACGACGGCTACATCGAAGCGCGCAACGACAACGTGTTCCGTCGCACGCCGTTCGCCATGCTCGAGATTTTCGTGTTGATGGCCCAGCAGCCGGAAATCAAAGGTGTGCGCGCCGACACCATTCGTCTGCTGCGCGAGAACCGGCACCTGATCGACGACAATTTCCGCAACGATATCCGCAATACCAGCCTGTTCATCGAGCTGTTCAAATGCAAGATCGGCGTGCACCGCAACCTGCGCCGGATGAACCGCTACGGCATCCTCGGGCGTTATCTGCCGGAGTTCGGCTTTATCGTCGGGCAAATGCAGCACGACCTGTTCCACATTTATACGGTCGATGCGCACACCCTGAACCTGATCAAACACCTGCGTAAGTTGCAGTACACCCAGGTGTCGGAAAAATTCCCGCTGGCCGCCAAGCTCATGGCCAAACTGCCCAAGCCTGAGCTCATTTACATGGCCGGCCTGTACCATGACATCGGCAAGGGCCGGCATGGCGATCACTCGGACATCGGCGCGGTCGATGCCGAAGCGTTCTGCCAGCGCCATCAGTTGCCGCTGTGGGACAGCCGCCTGATCGTCTGGCTGGTGCAGAATCACCTGGTGATGTCGACCACCGCGCAGCGCAAGGATCTGTCCGATCCGCAGGTGATCCATGATTTCGCGCAGATCGTCGGCGACGAAACCCGTCTGGACTACCTGTACGTGCTGACGGTTGCCGATATCAACGCGACCAACCCGACGCTGTGGAACTCCTGGCGCGCCAGCCTGCTGCGCCAGCTCTACACCGAGACCAAACGCGCTCTGCGCCGTGGCCTGGAAAACCCGGTGGATCGCGAAGAGCAGATCCGCCAGACCCAGAGCGCCGCACTGGACATCCTCGTGCGTGGCGGCACCGATCCGGACGACGTCGAGCAGTTGTGGGCACAACTGGGCGATGACTATTTCCTGCGTCACACCGCTGGCGACGTGGCCTGGCACAGTGACGCGATCCTGCAGCAACCGGCCGATGGCGGCCCGCTGGTGCTGATCAAGGAAACCACCCAGCGCGAGTTCGAGGGCGGCACGCAGATCTTCATCTATGCACCGGATCAGCACGACTTCTTCGCCGTGACCGTGGCCGCGATGGATCAGCTCAACCTGAACATTCATGACGCCAGGGTCATCACCTCAAGCAGCCAGTTCACCCTCGACACCTATATCGTGCTCGACAACGACGGTGAATCCATCGGCGACAACCCGACACGGATCAAACAGATTCGCGACGGTTTGACCGAAGCGTTGCGCAACCCGGACGACTACCCGACGATCATCCAGCGTCGGGTGCCGCGCCAGCTCAAGCACTTCGCCTTCGCGCCGCAGGTAACGATCCACAACGACGCTCAGCGTCCGGTGACGGTGCTGGAACTCACCGCCCCTGATCGCCCGGGCCTGCTGGCGCGGGTCGGCGGGATCTTTCTCGAGTTCGACCTGTCGCTGCAGAACGCCAAGATTGCGACCCTGGGCGAACGCGTGGAAGACGTGTTCTTCATCACTGACGCCCACAACCAGCCGCTCTCCGACCCGCTGCTGTGCAGCCGCTTGCAGGACGCAATCGTCGAGCAACTGAGCGTCAATCAGGAACCGGATATCAAGCTTTCGCGCATCAGTATTTGAATCAGCAAACTACCCTGTGGAGGCAGATATAGCTGCCGGGGCTTTTGTGGTGAGGGGATTCATCCCCGATGGGTTGCGAAGCAGCCCCGAACCGGCAATCGCGGAGTATCCGTTACACCGCACGCGATGGTTTTGCGGCTGCTGCGCAGCCGATCGGAGATAAATCCCCTCGCCACGGAGTTCTCTCCACATTGAACGAGGCCCCCATGAACAACGCTCTGAACCAGCTCCAGCCCTACCCGTTCGAAAAGCTCCGCGCCTTGCTCGGCAGCGTGACGCCGAACCCGGACAAACGCCCGATCGCCCTGTCGATCGGCGAGCCGAAACATCGTTCGCCAAGCTTTGTCGCCGAAGCGCTGGCGAACAATCTGGATCAGATGGCGGTGTACCCGACCACCCTCGGCATTCCGGCCCTGCGCGAAGCCATCGCCGGCTGGTGCGAACGTCGCTTCGGCGTACCAAGCGGCTGGATTGATCCGGCGCGCAACGTGCTGCCGGTCAACGGCACCCGCGAAGCGCTGTTCGCCTTCACCCAGACCGTGGTCAATCGCGGTGATGATGCACTGGTGGTCAGCCCGAACCCGTTCTATCAGATCTACGAAGGGGCAGCGTTCCTCGCCGGCGCCAAGCCGCACTACCTGCCGTGCCTGGACGAAAACGGCTTCAACCCGGATTTCGACGCAGTCTCGCCAGACATCTGGAAACGCTGCCAGATCCTGTTCCTGTGTTCGCCGGGCAATCCGACCGGCGCGCTGATCCCGGTCGATGTGCTGAAAAAACTCATCGCCCTGGCCGACGAACACGACTTCGTGATCGCCGCCGACGAGTGCTACAGCGAACTGTACTTCGACGAACAGACCCCACCGCCGGGCCTGCTCAGTGCGTGTGTCGAACTGGGCCGCAAGGACTTCAAGCGTTGCGTGGTGTTCCACAGCCTGTCCAAGCGCTCCAACCTGCCGGGGCTGCGTTCCGGTTTCGTCGCGGGCGACGCCGATGTCCTCAAAGGCTTTTTGCTCTACCGCACCTACCACGGCTGCGCGATGCCGGTGCAAACCCAACTGGCCAGCGTTGCGGCGTGGAATGACGAAGTGCACGTGCGCGCCAACCGTGCGCTGTACCGCGAGAAATTCGACGCTGTCTTGGCGATCCTCAGCCCGGTGATGGACGTGCAGCGTCCGGACGGCAGTTTCTATCTTTGGCCGAACGTACAAGGTGACGACGCGGCGTTCTGTCGCGACCTGTTCGAACAGGAACACGTGACCGTGGTGCCAGGCTCGTACCTGTCCCGCGAGGTAGACGGTGTGAATCCGGGCGCCGGTCGAGTGCGCATGGCGCTGGTTGCGCCACTGGCTGAATGCGTCGAGGCCGCAGAGCGGATTCGCGCCTTTGTCTCTCGCCAGTCGTAAGTGTCTTTACCGTGCCAGTTCCGCTGGCACGGTAACCGGTCATAAAACCGTACATATATTCAATTTACCGACTCCAGCTCAGTCACTAGCATCCCTCATTCAAAGCAACTTTCCGGGAACAATAAGCAACCGGATAAGTTAAACCTGAAGAATGAAAACATGGATGTTCCGTAATGCAATCAACTTGGCTTCAGCCAAACAAACAATTCGAACACACACGCATCTCCCGCAACATTAAATGTACTTGGGAGATTCAAAAACATGTGGGCTAAAAACAATCCGGCAAAATTCTGGACTCCCGGCAGCACACTTCGCATCGCCTTCCTCAACGGTACGCAGGCATTCAAGGACGAAACGATCGCCGCCGCCAGCAACTGGTTGCCGCACATCAACTTGAAGTTCGATTTCGTCGAAGGTGAAGAAGGCGATATCCGCATACTCAGTCAACCGGGAACGTTTTCCTCTCTGATCGGTACCGATGCTCTCTTACATCCCGATGAGCCGACCATGAGACTCTGGCCCCACGCGCCCAGTCAGGCACGCTACTTCGCGGCCAATGTCATGCATGAGTTCGGTCACATGCTCGGTGCAGAACATGAACAGACCAACCCCACGGCAAACATTCCCTGGGACAAACCGGCCATTTATAAACAACACGGAATAACTGCCGACCCGGAAGAAGACAACTACCAGGCCAGCGTGACGCGCAAACGACTGCACGATTGGTACTTTGACGTCGGCAATCCCGACGAAAGCATTTACTCAGAGTACGACCAGAAGTCGATCATGCACTATCCCGTCAGCCAGTCGTGGACGCTCGGTGACTTCCAGATCTTCATCAATCTGGGTCTCAGCGAACAGGATAAAACCTTCATGTCGAACGCTTACCCCTACCCCGCGAGTCAGTGAGCCTGTCAGGTCCGTATCGGACTATTTGACCTGCCCCAGATTTGCCTCGCTCAAATCAAGCTCGCTCAATACTTCTCTGAGCACATCATCACCAATCTGGTGATGACGGCTCAGGCTATACAACTCAAGGCGTTGCGCCCGCAGCGCCTTGAGTCGCAAACGGCGCTCCAGCAGATCCATCTGGAACGCCAGCGCCTGGGCTTCAGCCGAATCGTTGAACACCTCAAGCTGATGCCGGTACTCGGACATGATCCGCGCCTTGAGTTCGGCCGAGAGTGCTGCCTGCGCGGCGTCCTGCGGCGCGACCTCTTCGGTTTCCAGCGCATGGATCGCCGCCTCGGCGGTCTTGCGCCAGGCGTCGCGCACTTCCTGACGGCGCTTGTCGTCCGGACTTTTCTCGATGCCACGCAGCAGCAATGGCAAAGCGATGCAGGCGCAAATCAGCGACAACAGAATCACCCCGGCGGCGATGAAGATCAGCAGATCGCGCTCGGGGAACGCCTCGGCCCCCATCAGCATCGGCACCGACATCACACCGGCCAGCGTCACCGCACCGCGCACACCGCCGACGGTCAGCAGCCAGCAGGATCGCGCGGTCGGCACTTGCGTCAGGTCGC
The DNA here is from genome assembly GCF_052045635.1 of Pseudomonas sp. 22189. Lineage (NCBI taxonomy): Bacteria > Pseudomonadati > Pseudomonadota > Gammaproteobacteria > Pseudomonadales > Pseudomonadaceae > Pseudomonas > Pseudomonas sp. 22189. The sequence continues at coordinate 176,203 of NZ_JBQEPG010000002.1, read as the reverse complement.
CCTTGCCGCGCAAACGCCGCAGCAGCACCGACAGGCGCCAGATGCTCTGCACCCAGATAAAGCGCAACAGCACCAGCGCGAGGAAAATCGCCACCACGTCGAGGCCACGGTACAGCAGCGTCGGCCACAACGTCGGCTCGTGGCTGACCACCGCTTTGATGATGTCCGGCAATTGCAGACCCAGCAGCAGGAAGATCAGACCGTTGAAGGCAAATTCGAGCAGCGACCAGACGCTACGGTTGAGCAAGCGAGTGCTGGTCTGTCGTGGCAACAGATCGAGCCAGCTCTGCATCATTCCCGCCGCCACCGCCGACAGGATGCCGGAAGCGCCCAACCGTTCGGCCAGCACATAAGCCGCGAACGGCAGCAGCAACATGAACACCACGTGGGTGGCCGGATCGTCCCAGCCCCGGGCGATCATCCACGCGCGCAAACGCCCGACCAGCCAGCTCAGCACCACGCCGACGGCCAAGCCTCCGACCGCCACCAGCACGAAGGTCAGGCTGGCATTGGCCAGTGAGAACACTCCGGTCACCGCCGCGACCAGGGCAAACTTGAACGTCACCAGTCCAGAAGCGTCGTTCATCAGCGCCTCGCCTTGCAGGATATGCATCAGCGGCGTCGGCAAACGGTTCTGCGAGATCGCCGACACCGCCACGGCGTCGGTCGGCGACAGCACAGCGGCGAGCGCGAAGGCCACCGGTAGTGGAATTGTCGGCAACAGCCAGTGAATGAAGTACCCGGCACCGACCACGGTAAACAGCACCAGACCGACCGCCAGCGTCAGGATCGGCCCACGCAAATGCCAGAACTCGCGTTTGGGCATCCGCCAGCCGTCGGAAAACAGCAGCGGCGGCAGAAACAGAAACAGGAACAGCTCCGGATCCAGCGCTACGTGCAGGCCCAATGTCGGCCAGGCCAGCAAGGCACCGGCGGCGATTTGCACCAGGGGCAGCGGCAGCGGGATGACCCGTCCGACCAGCCGCGAGACGCTGACCAGCATCAGCAGGATCAGGACGGTATAAGCGGTTTGCATAAAGCGGAAATCTCAGACAATCGACAGCGTTGAACGGTCATATTAGCCGCTCAGGATACGTCTGACCGTTGCACCTATGTCGCACTGCTGGAACGCAGTCCCCTTGTGGGAGCGAGCCTGCTCGCGAATGCGGTGTCTGATTCAACAGAGATATTGCCNCTCGCTCCCACAGGTTTTGCACCGTTACGACAACCGTGGCCGCCCGAAACGCGTTGGTCATGGCATAATCCGACACCATTTTTTTCCAGCACCTGTAAAGGGGGCGATTCCTTGACCGTTTCAAGTAAAACGTTGCACCTTTTCGGCATCAAAGCCTGCGACACCATGAAGAAGGCGCGCACCTGGCTCGATGAACACGCTGTCAGCTACGACTTTCACGACTACAAAACCGCCGGTATCGACCGTGAGCACCTGACTCAATGGTGCAACGAGCACGGCTGGCAAACGGTGTTGAACCGTGCCGGCACGACCTTTCGCAAACTCGACGACGAACGTAAAGCCGATCTCGACCAGTCGAAAGCCATCGAACTGATGCTCGCGCAGCCCTCGATGATCAAGCGCCCGGTGCTCGATCTCGGTGACCGAACCCTGATTGGCTTCAAGCCAGACATCTACGCGGCCGCACTCAAGTAAGCAGCCCGTCACTTATTGCTAGAGGTATTCACATGTCCAACTCTCTGTTCAGCATCGCCTTTGGTGTCGGCACGCAAAACCGTCAAGGTGCCTGGCTGGAAGTGTTCTACGCCCAGCCACTGCTCAACCCGTCGGCCGAACTGGTCGCTGCCGTTGCGCCGATCCTCGGCTACACCGAAGGCAACCAGGCCATCACCTTCACCACCGCGCAGGCTGCGCAACTGGCTGAAGCGGTCAAAGGCATCGACGCCGTTCAAGGCAAACTGCTGACCCGTCTGGCCGAGAGCCACAAGCCGCTGGTCGCCACCCTGCTGGCCGAAGACGCACAGCTGACCTCGACGCCAGAGGCGTACCTGAAGCTGCACCTGCTGTCCCATCGTCTGGTCAAGCCGCACGGCGTGAGCCTGGCCGGGATCTTCCCGCTGCTGCCGAACGTGGCCTGGACCAGCCAGGGTGCGATCGACCTGAGCGAACTGGCCGAGCTGCAACTCGAAGCCCGCCTGCGCGGCGAGCTGCTGGAAGTGTTCTCGGTGGACAAGTTCCCGAAAATGACCGACTACGTGGTGCCGGCCGGCGTGCGTATCGCTGACGCCGCACGCCTGCGTCTGGGTGCGTACGTGGGCGAAGGCACCACCGTGATGCACGAAGGCTTCATCAACTTCAACGCCGGCACCGAAGGCCCAGGCATGATCGAAGGCCGCGTTTCCGCTGGCGTATTCGTCGGCAAGGGCTCGGACCTGGGCGGCGGCTGCTCGACCATGGGCACTTTGTCGGGCGGCGGCAACATCGTGATCAAGGTTGGCGAAGGCTGCCTGATCGGCGCCAACGCCGGTATCGGTATTCCGTTGGGCGACCGCAACACCGTCGAGTCGGGCCTGTACGTGACCGCCGGCACCAAGGTCGCGCTGCTGGACGAGCACAACAACCTGGTCAAAGTGGTGAAGGCGCGTGAACTGGCAGGTCAGACCGACCTGCTGTTCCGTCGCAATTCGGAAACCGGTGCCGTGGAATGCAAGACCCACAAATCGGCGATCGAGCTGAACGAAGCGCTGCACGCTCACAACTAAGCAGCACATTGATAACCTGTGGGAGCGAGCCTGCTCGCGAAGCTTTTAGCGTCCTNCTCGCTCCCACAAGGTTCGGCGTACATCCCGCCCCTCTTCACCTGGGCTGAAAACTGTGATGATTCCCTCCCCGTGGCGTGCCGACTTTCCGGCCATCGCCGCCCTGCAACGGCAAGACCAGACCTATCTGGACAACGCCGCCACCACGCAAAAACCCCAGGCCCTGCTTGACGCACTGACGCATTACTACGCCAACGGCGCGGCCAATGTGCATCGTGCGCAGCATCTGCCCGGCGCCCACGCCACACAGGCGTTCGAAGACAGTCGGCTCAAGGTTGCCCAGTGGCTGAATGCCGGTGACAGCGGGCAGATCATCTTCACCCACGGCGCCACCAGCGCGCTGAATCTCCTGGCTTACGGCCTGGAACATCTTTTCCACCCGGGCGATGAAATTGTCATCAGCGCCCTGGAGCATCACGCCAACCTGCTGCCGTGGCAGCAACTGGCGCAGCGTCGCGAGCTGAAACTGGTGATCCTGCCACTGGACGAAGACGGGGTGATCGACCTCGCTGCTGCCGTTCACCTGATCGGTCCACGCACTCGCTTGCTGGCGGTCAGTCAGCTGTCCAACGTGCTCGGTGCCTGGCAACCGCTGCCGGCGCTGCTGGCGATGGCCAAGGCGCACAACGCGCTGACCGTGGTCGATGGCGCCCAGGGTGTGGTGCATGGTCGCCACGACGTGCAGGCGCTGGGTTGCGACTTCTATGTGTTTTCCAGCCACAAGCTGTACGGCCCCGATGGCCTCGGCGTGCTGTTCGGGCGCAACAAGGCGCTTGAGCAACTGCAGCCCTGGCAGTTCGGCGGCGAAATGGTGCTGGAAGCCAATTATCACGATTCACGCTTCCGCCCTGCCCCGCTGGGGTTCGAGGCGGGCACGCCGCCGATCGCCAGCGTGATTGGCCTCGGTGCCACGCTCGATTATCTGGCCGGGCTGGATCAGGACGCGGTGTCCACTCACGAAGCGGCGCTGCACGCCTACCTGCTGCAAGGCCTGGCTGCGCGTAACGGCATTCGTCTGCTGGGCAAGCCGCAACTGGCGCTGGCCAGTTTTGTCGTCGAGGGTGTGCACAACGCCGATCTGGCGCACCTGCTCACCGAGCAAGGCATCGCCGTGCGCGCCGGGCATCACTGCGCCATGCCGTTGCTGAAAAGCTTCGAACTGGCCGGGGCGATCCGCGTGTCGCTGGCACTGTACAACGACTCCGAGGATCTGGAGCGTTTCTTCGACGCGCTGGATCAGGCCTTGGAGTTGCTGCGATGAACCTGCCGCTCGCCGCCGCCGAAGCGCTGCAGACCTTTCAGAATGCCGCGGGTTGGGAACAACGCGCACGGTTGCTGATGCAGTTTGGCGATCGTCTGCCGCCGCTGAATGACGCGGACAAATGCGAAGCCAATCGGGTGCATGGCTGTGAGAGTCAAATGTGGCTGGTGGGTGAGTTGCAGGACGGTCACTGGCACTTCAGCGCTGCCAGCGATGCGCGGATGATTCGTGGGTTGGTGGCGTTGCTGCTGTTGCGGGTCAACGGTTTGAGCGCTGTCGAGTTGCAGCAAGTGGACCTGCCGGACTGGTTCAATCAGCTGGGACTGTCGCGGCAGTTGTCGCCGTCGCGCAGTAATGGCTTGAATGCCGTGCTCAAACGCATGAATGAGTTGGCCACCACCCCGTAGGAGCTGCCGCAGGCTGCGATCTTTTGATCTTGTTTTTTAAAATCAGGATCAAAAGATCGCAGCCTTCGGCAGCTCCTACAAGGGAGGTGTGGGAGCTGGCTTGCCAGCGATGAGGTCATCAGCCTCACAGATCAAACCTGAGGTTTTACTCGGTCAGCCGGCCGCCGCACACCCGCCACAATCTTGTCCACCGCCTTGGTCGCCGCGACCATGCCGAACGTCGCCGTGACCATCATTACCGCGCCAAACCCGCCGGCGCAGTCGAGCTTCACCCCGTCGCCGACAAAACTCTTCTGCAAGCAGATGCTGCCGTCCGGTTTCGGATAGCGCAGTTGTTCGGTGGAGAACACACACGGCACGCTGTAATGGCGAGTCACGGTACGCGAGAAGCCATAGTCACGACGCAACGTCGAACGCACTTTCGAGGCCAGTGGATCGTTGAATGTGCGGTTGAGGTCGCAGACCTGAATCAGCGTCGGATCGATCTGTCCGCCGGCACCGCCGGTGGTGATGATCTGGATCTTGCGCCGCTTGCACCAGGCGATCAGCGCAGCCTTGGCGTTGACCGCGTCGATGCAGTCGATCACGCAGTCGATGTTCGGTGTGATGTACTCGGCCATGGTGTCGCGAGTGACGAAATCCGCCACCGCGTGCACGGTGCAGTCCGGGTTGATCCCGCGCAGACGCTCGGCCATCACCTCGACCTTGGGCTTGCCGACGGTGCTGTCCAGCGCATGCAACTGGCGGTTGGCGTTGCTGACGCAGACGTCGTCGAGGTCGAACAGCGAAATCTCGCCCACGCCACAGCGGGCCATGGCCTCCGCCGCCCAGGAACCGACGCCACCGACGCCGACAATCGCCACATGGGCCGCACGCAGGCGCTCGAGGCCCTCGATGCCATACAAACGGGCGATGCCTGCAAACCGCGGATCTTCTGTACTCATGACCATTACCCCAAAAACCGGCGCGCATTATAGGGCCGTCGGCGGCCAAGAGCATCTTTGACGCTATGAACGGTGAACGCAGGCGTTTTCACACAACCTTTGTGGCGAGGGAGCTTGCTCCCGCCGGGTCGCGAAACGGCCCTTTGAAAGCGGCCTGCTTCGCAGTCCAGCGGGAGCAAGCTCCCTCGCCACCGGGAATTGCTATAACTGAATAACAAAGTTTTCTCTTACAAGCTGTTACTAAAGAACTTAAATCAGGTTGGACTGCCCAATGTCGGGCATTTCCCTGTCCGGTGTACGAGCAGTGAACTGCCGGTGTAGGATTCGCGCCCTTTTGGCGCTTGCCAACCGTTCCTTCGTTCCACAGCCTTTGGAACCCGAAATAGCTATGTCATCGCGTAAATTTGGTCTCAACCTGGTGGTGGTTCTGGCAATCGCCGCCCTGTTCACCGGTTTCTGGGCGCTGATCAACCGCCCGGTCTCCGCGCCCAACTGGCCGGAGCAGATCTCCGGTTTCTCCTATTCGCCATTCCAGCAGGGCCAATTCCCGCAGAAGGATCAGTATCCGACTGACGATGAAATGCGCCGTGACCTGGAGATCATGAGCAAGCTGACGGACAACATCCGCATCTACTCGGTCGACGGTTCGCTGCAGGACATCCCGAAACTGGCGGAAGAGTTTGGTCTGCGCGTGACCCTCGGGATCTGGATCAGCCCCGATCAGGAACGCAACGAGCGCGAAATCCAGCGCGCCATCGAACTGGCCAACACCTCGCGCAGCGTGGTGCGGGTGGTGGTCGGTAACGAGGCGATTTTCCGCAAGGAAATCACTGCCGAGCAACTGAGCGTGCTGCTGGATCGGGTGCGCGCAGCGGTGAAAGTGCCGGTGACCACCTCCGAGCAATGGCACGTCTGGGAAGAACACCCGGAACTGGCCAAACACGTCGACCTGATCGCCGCCCACGTGCTGCCTTACTGGGAATTCATTCCGGTGGACAAGGCCGGGCAGTTCGTCTTCGACCGCGCCCGCGACTTGAAAAAGCTGTTCCCGAAAAAACCGTTGCTGCTGTCCGAAGTCGGCTGGCCGAGCAACGGGCGCATGCGCGGTGGCGCCGATGCGTCGCCGGCGGATCAGGCGATCTACCTGCGCACGCTGGTCAACAAACTCAACCGTCAAGGCTTCAACTACTTCGTGATTGAAGCGTTCGACCAGCCGTGGAAGGCCAGTGACGAAGGTTCGGTGGGCGCCTACTGGGGCGTGTTCAACGCCGCGCGCCAGCAGAAATTCAACTTCGAAGGCCCGGTCGTCGCCATCCCGCAATGGCGCGTGCTGGCCATCGGTTCGGTGGTGCTGGCGCTGTTGTCGCTGACCCTGCTGATGATCGACGGCTCGGCCCTGCGCCAGCGTGGCCGCACCTTCCTGACCTTTATCGCGTTCCTTTGCGGTTCGGTACTGGTGTGGATCGGCTACGACTACAGCCAGCAATACAGCACGTGGTTCAGCCTGACGGTGGGTTTCCTGCTGGCGCTGGGTGCGCTCGGGGTGTTCATCGTGTTGCTGACCGAGGCGCATGAACTGGCCGAAGCCGTGTGGATTCACAAGCGTCGTCGGGAATTCCTGCCGGTGATCGGTGATTCGGACTACCGGCCGAAAGTCTCGATCCACGTGCCCTGCTACAACGAGCCGCCGGACATGGTCAAACAGACCCTCGACGCCCTCGCGGCCCTCGATTACCCGGACTATGAAGTCCTGATCATCGACAACAACACCAAGGACCCGGCGGTCTGGGAGCCGGTGCGCGACTACTGCGCGACCCTCGGCCCGCGCTTCAAGTTCTTCCATGTCTCGCCCCTGGCCGGTTTCAAGGGCGGCGCGCTGAACTACCTGATCCCGCACACCGCCAAGGACGCCGAAGTGATCGCGGTGATCGACTCCGACTACTGCGTACACCCGAACTGGCTCAAGCACATGGTGCCGCATTTCGCCGATCCGAAAATCGCCGTGGTGCAGTCGCCGCAGGATTACCGCGACCAGAACGAAAGCACCTTCAAGAAGCTCTGCTACGCCGAATACAAGGGCTTCTTCCACATCGGCATGGTCACCCGCAACGACCGCGACGCAATCATCCAGCACGGCACCATGACCATGACCCGGCGTTCGGTTCTGGAAGAGCTGGGCTGGGCCGACTGGTGCATCTGTGAAGACGCCGAACTCGGTCTGCGCGTGTTCGAAAAAGGCCTGTCGGCGGCGTATTACCACGACAGCTACGGCAAGGGTCTGATGCCGGATACGTTTATCGACTTCAAGAAGCAGCGTTTCCGCTGGGCCTACGGCGCAATCCAGATCATCAAGCGCCACACCCGCAGCTTGCTGCGCGGCAAGGACACCGAGCTGACCCGTGGCCAGCGTTACCACTTCCTTGCGGGCTGGCTGCCGTGGGTGGCGGACGGCATGAACATTTTCTTCACCGTCGGCGCGCTGTTGTGGTCGGCGGCGATGATCATCGTGCCGCAGCGGGTCGATCCGCCGCTGCTGATTTTCGCCATCCCGCCGCTGGCGCTGTTCGTGTTCAAGGTCGGCAAGATCATCTTCCTCTACCGTCGCGCCGTCGGCGTGAACCTCAAGGATGCGTTCTGCGCGGCACTGGCCGGACTGGCGTTGTCGCACACCATCGCCAAAGCGGTGCTGTACGGCTTCTTCACCAGCAGCATTCCGTTTTTCCGCACACCGAAAAACGCCGACAACCACGGCTTCTGGGTGGCGATTTCCGAAGCCCGGGAAGAGCTGTTCATCATGCTGCTGTTGTGGGGCGCGGCGCTGGGGATTTACCTGGTGCAAGGCATTCCGAGCAACGACATGCGCTTCTGGGTGGCGATGCTGCTGGTGCAGTCGCTACCGTACGTCGCGGCGCTGATCATGGCGTTCCTCTCGTCGCTGCCAAAACCTGCGGCGGAGCCTGAACCGGCGCCTGTCGTCTAATTCCTCTTTGATCCACTAAACGGCGGCCAATGGTCGCCGTTTTGCTTTAAGATAACCGCCATTTTGCGGGGCACTCCTCTAATCCCTGTGGGAGCGAGCCTGCTCGCGAAGGCTTTGTAACATTCACCGATTATGTTGACTGACACACCGCATTCGCGAGCAGGCTCGCTCCCACATTGTTAGTCCGCGCCCACATTCATGACTCCGGAGTTTTCCATGACGGCCCACGCCGACCTTTCGCCGACCCTCCAACTCGCCATCGACCTGATCCGCCGTCCGTCCGTGACGCCGGTCGACGCCGATTGCCAGAAGCAGATGATGCAGCGCCTGGGCGATGCCGGTTTCACCCTCGAGCCGATGCGCATCGAAGATGTGGACAACTTCTGGGCCACCCACGGCAACGACGACGGCCCGGTGCTGTGCTTCGCCGGTCACACCGACGTGGTGCCGACCGGTCCGGTGACTGCCTGGCAGATCGACCCGTTCAACGCGGTGATCGATGAACACGGCATGCTCTGTGGCCGTGGCGCAGCGGACATGAAAGGCAGCCTGGCGTCGATGACCGTCGCCGCCGAACGTTTCGTTGCCGACTACCCGAATCACAAGGGCAAGGTCGCGTTCCTCATCACCAGCGACGAAGAAGGCCCGGCACACCACGGCACCAAAGCGGTGGTTGAACGTCTGGTGGCGCGCAAGGAACGTCTGGACTGGTGCATCGTCGGCGAACCGTCGAGCACCACGCTGGTCGGTGACGTGGTGAAAAACGGTCGTCGTGGCTCGCTGGGCGCCAAGCTGACCGTGCGCGGCGTGCAGGGTCACGTGGCCTACCCGCATCTGGCGAAGAACCCGATCCACCTCGCGGCTCCGGCGCTGGCCGAGCTGGCTGCCGAGCACTGGGATCACGGCAACGATTTCTTCCCGCCGACCAGTTTCCAGATTTCCAACCTCAACTCCGGCACCGGCGCGACCAACGTGATTCCGGGTGATCTGGTGGCCGTGTTCAACTTCCGCTTCTCCACCGAATCCACCGTCGAAGGCCTGCAGAAACGCGTGGCCGACATCCTCGACAAACACAAACTGGATTGGCACATCGACTGGGCGCTGTCCGGCCTGCCGTTCCTCACCGAGCCGGGCGCGCTGCTCGACGCGGTGTCGTCGAGCATCAAGGACATCACCGGCCGCGAGACCCACGCGTCGACCAGTGGCGGTACCTCCGACGGTCGTTTCATCGCCACCATGGGTACGCAAGTGGTTGAGCTGGGGCCGGTCAACGCGACCATTCACCAGGTCAACGAGCGTGTGCTGGCGGCCGATCTCGACGTGTTGACCGAGATCTACTACCAGACCCTGATCAAGTTGCTCGCCTGATGCTCGCGTGCCCGATCTGCAGTGAACCGCTCAATGCGGTGGACAACGGCGTGGTCTGCCCCGCCGGCCACCGCTTCGACCGTGCGCGTCAGGGCTACCTGAACCTGTTGCCGGTGCAGCACAAGAACAGCCGTGATCCTGGCGACAATCAGGCGATGGTCGAGGCGCGCCGCGACTTCCTGAACGCCGGGCATTACGCACCGGTAGCCAAGCGTCTGGCCGAGCTGGCGGCGAGTTATGCGCCGGCACGCTGGGTCGATATCGGTTGCGGCGAGGGTTACTACACCGCACAGATCGCCGATGCCCTGCCGGACGTCGATGGCTACGCACTGGACATCTCCCGCGAGGCGGTCAAACGCGCCTGCAAGCGTAATCCGGCAATCACCTGGTTGATCGCCAGCATGGCCCGCGTGCCATTGGCGTCGGGCAGTTGCCAGTTTCTCGCCAGCGTTTTCAGCCCTCTGGACTGGGCAGAAGCCAAGCGCCTGCTCAGCGTCGGCGGCGGCCTGATGAAAGTCGGCCCGACCAGCGGCCATCTGATGGAACTGCGCGAACGCCTGTACGACGAAGTGCGCGAATACACCGACGACAAGCATCTGGCATTAGTGCCCGAAGGCATGACGCTGGCGCACAGCGAAACCCTGGAATTCCAACTGACACTGGACAAGCCCGAGGACCGCGCCAACCTGTTGGCGATGACACCCCACGGCTGGCGCGCCAGTGCCGAACGCCGCGCCGCAGTGATCGAACAGCCCGAGCCGTTCGTGACCACCGTGTCGATGCGCTACGATTATTTCGTTCTTCAATAACTTTTGGTCTCGGGCGAGTGCCCGGGGCCGGCTAAATCCGCGAATGGATTTTTCAGACCCGCAGTGAGGACATCCATGCGCCAACCGGATATCGAGATTTACCTGAAAGACGCCGACGTCGACCACAAGGCGATTTCCGCCTGGCTCGGTGAGGCTCTGGGCCCGTGCAGCGACTGGGTACAGAAAGGCCAGACCTACAAGTGCAAGGCCGGCAACATCCCGGTGACCTGGCTGCCGAAGGCCGTGGGCAAATGGAACAGCCTGTACCTGGAAAGCGACGCGACGCCGTGGGACGACGACATCGCCTGCGCCCGTGCAGCCTTTGCCGCGCTGAACGTGGAAGTGCGTTGCGCACCGGGCACGTGGGTCGAGGAAGAAGGTGAGGAAACGGCGGATCGCTGGATTCGTATCAGCGCCGATGGTGAAGAAGAGATCACCTGGAAGACTGCCTGAAAGCAAAAGATCGCAGCCTTCGGCAGCTCCTACAGGGGAATGCATTCCAAACTGTAGGAGCTGCCGCAGGCTGCGATCTTTTGATCTTGAAAGTTACAGGCCTACAACATCCTCAGCCTGCAAACCCTTCTCGCCAGTAATCACCGCATACTCAACCTGCTGACCTTCAGTCAGCGAGCGATGCCCTTCGCCGCGAATCGCGCGGTAGTGCACGAACACGTCCACCCCGTCGTCGCGCTGAATGAAGCCGTAGCCCTTGGCGTCGTTGAACCACTTCACATTGCCGGTTTCACGTGTTGCCATCTGTTCATACTCCTTTTTTATTATTGAACAGGCTTTTCGCAGGAAAGCCTTTGCGGAACGTCAGCCTGCGCCCGACGTCCATAAAGGGCCCCGGCGACAGATTGCCGAGTATATGACAGGCGCAAAAACTCTCAACAGGAGATTACTTCGCCGCTTTTTTGCCGATTTTCGATGAATCCGGCAAACTGTCGACCGCCCGAGCAAACGCTCGGTTTTATTCACTCACGCAGAAGCCGTATGACCCGTTCTCCGTTCCGCCGTCTTGTGTTTGGCACCTTGCGCCGACTGTTGTACCTCTGGGTTCGCTCCGAGACGATCAACCAGTCGTCGCTCACCCTCAACCTCGACCGCAGTCGTCCGGTGTTCTACGTCCTGCAAAACCCATCGCTGACTGATCTGGCGGTGGTCGACACCGAGTGCACCAAGGCCGGTCTGCCGCGTCCGGTGCTGCCGGTCTCGGTGGGGCCGTTGATCGAACCGGCGGCGTTTTTCTACCTGACGCCGGACCCGGACTGGCTCGGCCGTCAGGACAAGCGCGGTGCACCGCCGACCCTGACCCGTCTGGTCAGCGCCCTGACGCAGAACGCCGCCGAAGACGCGCAGATCATTCCGGTCAGCGTGTTCTGGGGCCAGTCGCCGGACAGCGAAAACAGTCCGTGGAAGCTGCTGTTCGCCGACAGCTGGGCGGTCACCGGGCGCTTGCGTCGACTGCTGAGCATCATCGTTCTGGGGCGCAAGACCCGTGTGCAGTTCTCCGCGCCAATCCACCTGCGCGAACTGATCGAACACAACAAGGGCCACGAACGCACCGTACGCATGGCCCAGCGCATCCTGCGCGTGCACTTCCGCAACCTGAAGGCGGCAGTGATCGGCCCGGACATTTCCCACCGGCGCAATCTGGTCAAGGGTCTGCTCAATCAGCCACTGGTCAAGCAGGCGATCGTCGACGAAGCCGAACGCGAGAACATTTCCCTGGAAAAAGCCAAGGCCCAGGCCCTGCGCTACGGCAACGAGATCGCCTCGGACTACACCTACACCGCGATCCGTTTCCTCGAAGTGGTGCTGAGCTGGTTCTGGAACAAGATCTACGACGGGATCAAGGTCAACCACATCGAAGGCGTGCAGAAGGTCGCCCAGGGTCACGAAGTGATCTACGTGCCGTGCCACCGCAGCCACATCGACTACCTGCTGCTGTCGTACCTGCTGTTCCGCAACGGCCTGACCCCGCCGCACATTGCCGCCGGGATCAACCTGAACATGCCGGTGATCGGCAGCCTGCTGCGCCGTGGTGGCGCGTTCTTCATGCGCCGCACGTTCAAGGGCAATCCGCTGTACACCTCGGTGTTCAACGAATACCTGCACACCCTGTTTACCAAAGGTTTCCCGGTCGAGTACTTCGTCGAGGGCGGCCGCTCGCGCACCGGGCGCATGCTGCAACCGAAAACCGGGATGCTCGCGATCACGATGCGCAGCTTCCTGCGCTCATCGCGGATGCCGATCGTTTTCGTGCCGGTGTACATCGGTTACGAGCGCGTGCTGGAAGGTCGCACCTACCTTGGCGAATTGCGTGGCGCGAGCAAGAAGAAAGAGTCGATCTTCGACATTTTCAAAGTCATCGGCGCGCTCAAGCAGCGCTTCGGTCAGGTCGCGGTGAACTTCGGCGAACCGATCAAACTTGCAGAGTTCCTCGACAGCGAACAGCCAGACTGGCGCCAGCAGGAACTCGGCCCGCAGTACAAACCGGCCTGGCTTAACGAAACCACCAACCGCCTTGGCGAGAAAGTCGCGCAGCACTTGAACGAAGCAGCGGCGATCAACCCGGTCAATCTGGTGGCGCTGGCGCTGCTCTCGACCACCCGCCTGGCGCTGGACGATCGGGCCATGGCGCGGGTGCTGGATCTGTATCTGGCGCTGCTGCGCAAAGTCCCTTACTCGCCGCACACCACGTTGCCCGAAGGCGACGGTCGCGCACTGATCGAGCATGTGAAGGACATGGACCTGCTGTCCGAGCAAAACGATGCGCTGGGCAAGATTCTGTATCTGGACGAGCAGAACGCCGTCCTGATGACCTACTACCGCAACAACGTGCTGCACATCTTCGCCTTGCCTGCGCTGCTGGCGAGCTTCTTCCAGAGCACCTCGCGCATGAGCCGCGAGCAGATCCTGCGCTACACCCGCGCGCTGTATCCGTACTTGCAGTCGGAGCTGTTCATCCGCTGGAGCCTGGAGGAACTGGACGCGGTAATCGATCAATGGCTGGAAGCGTTCGTCGAGCAAGGCCTGCTGCGTTTCGAAAAGGACGTGTACCTGCGCCCCGCTCCAAGTTCGCGGCACTTTGTGTTGCTGACCCTGCTGTCGAAGAGCATCGCGCAGACCTTGCAGCGCTTCTACATGACCGTCTCGCTGCTGCTCAACGCCGGGCAGAACAGCATCAGCGCCGAAGAGCTGGAGGACCTGTGCACGGTCATGGCCCAGCGCCTGTCGATCCTGCACGGCCTGAATGCCCCTGAGTTCTTCGACAAGAGCCTGTTCCGTCATTTCATCCAGACGATGCTCGACCTCGACGTCCTGCGCCGCGACGAAGCCGGCAAGTTGAGCTACCACGAACTGCTCGGCGAACTGGCGGAGGGCGCGGCCAAACGCGTGTTGCCGGCGGAGATTCGTCTGTCGATTCGTCAGGTGGCGCTGCATCGCAGTGAAGATGCAGCGGAAACGGCAGTGACACCGCAAGTCTGAAACTTGCCGACAACTAACGGGGTACCACTCGGGTTCCTCCGTTAGTTGATCCGTGAATTAATAGGCTCTTTAAAACAATCACGATAAGGATATCGAGATGAGCCTGTTACAAGATCCCGCTTCGGCAGTGACTTTAAACTTCAGCTTGCCTGCAGCCTTTCAAATCCCCTTCGACGGTGAACATGAAACCATTGTCAGTATCGAGGTGGTTAATCCGAAGTTGGCGACGCCCGCCAGGGAACAGCGCTTCGCGAGACTGTTCGAAGGCGACTGGAAGTTCGAGTTTGCCCATTCCCATACCAATATCGGCGTGAAGTACCGGATTACCGTGCGGATGTTCCACAACCGCCAACCCCTGCTGCTTGATCAGGAACACTTTGTTATCGTCAACACGCTGCCTCATCGCCAGACTGTGCACTTGAGCCCGATCGGGCTGCTGTATGTTGAAGTTCAAGAGCCGGAAAGTTTCCCGACCGAAGAAGCGGTCACTATCAGCCTGCATGAAGCCGACAGCCCTGAAGTTGAACTGGTGCGCGTCAGCCATGACGAACAGACCGCGACTTCGTTCTATCTGCGATACGACCCGGCCAGCGTGACTCCCGGCAAACGTTATGCACTCAGCGGCATCGAAAATCGCTACCACCAGCGTATTCCGGTCAGTCCCGGTCGAATAGAACTGTGCCCGCCGCCACGCGAACAACGCGGGTGGTTCATGCAGACACTGGCGCAGTGGCTGGAAAAACCCTTACGTTTGTTCACTGACGCTGAAAGCAAAATCCGCTAGATTTCCATCGGCGCCGGGATTCTTCCGGCGCACCTGCCTCAGAGGTCCCGATGAAAAAACTCACCCTTCTCGCCGCAGCCACCCTGTTGAGCGCCTGCCAGTCGACCACCCCCGCCGGCAAAGTCGGCCTCGACGGTGAAGTGTTCTACCTGCAACGCATCGCCCTGCCACCGAGCGCGACGTTGAGCGTGAGCCTGCAGGACGTATCGCTGGCCGACGCCCCGGCGGTGGTCCTCGACGAGCAGAAAGGCCCGGTCAAAGGCCAGGTGCCGCTGCCGTTCCACTTGAGTTACGATCCGGCCCAGGTCAAACCCGGCCACCGCTACTCGGTCAGCGCGCGCATCGAAGTCAACGGCGAGCTGATGTTCATCACCACCGAGAACCACGCCGTGCAACTGGACGGCAACGATCCGCAGCCGCTGAAAATCCGCGTCGACGCCATTCGCTAACTGTCTTTCAAGGAAGCTGCCATGCTCCGCCCTACCCTTCGCATCGCCGGCCTGTGCGCGGGCCTGATGATCTCTGCCAGCGCCCTGGCGCTGTCGCTCAGCGACCTCTCGCAACAAGACGCCACCGGCGGTCTCAAGGACGCCTTGACCCAAGGCGCGCAAATCGCCGTCAAACAACTCGGCACCCCGGGCGGTTTCAGCAACAACCCGGAAGTGAAAATCGAACTGCCGGGCAAACTCGGCAAAGTCGCCGGCAAGATGAAAGCCTTCGGCATGGGCGCCCAGGTCGACGAACTCGAAACCGCCATGAACAAAGCCGCCGAAAGCGCCGTGACCCAGGCCCAGCCGATCCTCGTCGACGCCGTGAAGAAAATGACCGTGGCCGACGCCAAAGGCATCCTCAGCGGCGGCACCGACTCGGCCACCCAATATCTGGACAAAACCAGCCGCGAACAGATCCGCGCCAGGTTCCTGCCCATCGTCAAACAAGCCACCGACAAAGTCGGCGTAGCGCAAAAGTACAACGCCTTCGCCGGCCAGGCCGCGACCTTGGGCGTGGTGGATGCGAAAAGCGCCAACGTCGAAAACTACGTCACCGAACAAGCGCTCAATGGCCTGTTCGAAATGATCGGCAAACAGGAAGAAACCATCCGCAAGAATCCGGCGGCTGCAGCGACCGGTCTGGCGAAAAAGGTGTTTGGCACCTTGTAATTTTTGTCGCTGCACGCAAAAGCCCGCTGAACCGGTGAAGGTCAGCGGGCTTTTTGTTGCGTGTCAGCCTTGCGGATCGACTTGATCGAGGAGGCGGTTTACCGAGGGCGTCGTGGAGCTTGCGCGAGTCGAGGAAGGCGTAAGGTGCAGGGTCGCTTGGACATTCTGGTTCGGATTCGGGGGGTGTTTGAAGATGATGGGCGGGCTTACAGATCCGGTCGGTGAATTGGCAGCGACAGACTCAGGCTAGAGATCGCGCTTGCGACAGGCAACCTGAAAACCTTATGGGAAAGTTCTGGATATCTGGAACATCTTTAAAAAGACCAAAGATGTTGGGTGGCTGGGCGGGCCTCTTCGCGAGCAAGCTCGCTCCCACATTTGGATTGGGTACAGGCAGTTGGAGATTGGTCGGCTCATAGGCCGTCTTCGCGAGCAGGCTCGCTCCCACAGTGGGAATGGGTGTTGGCAGCTGGAGACTGGTCGGCTGTCAGGCCGCCTTCGCTGGCAAGCCAGCTCCCACAGGTGGATTGGGTGCGGTCTGTTGGAAATTGGTCGGCCCATAGGCCGCCTTCGCGAGCAAGCTCGCTCCCACAAAAAAGCAAAGCAGTCCATGCAGACCGCATGCTTTTCACCACTCAACAGGATGAGCGTTAGCTCGGCTGCAGCTTTTGATCTTACCGTGCCGGCCCCTTCGGCAGGCTGAGTGGAGGGGTTTATCCGGGGGTGGGAGCGCAGCGACCGTTTGGCGCAGCCAAACACATCGAGAGGAGGTGCAGCGAAGCAAACCGGAGGCGATGCCCCCGGATGAACCTCGCAACGAAGGAACCCGAGCCTAGGCGAGGGCCGTACGCCGGGGCCAAGCCTTTTGGTTACTTTTCGGCGTCTGGAAAAGTGACTCGCCGTAAGGGCGAAACCGCCAGCCGCAACCCCCGAAGCAACGGATAAACACCCAAAACCCCAAGAACCTGGTCGGCCCAAAGGCCGCCAAGTCCAAAAAAGCCTCACCCCTCCCGACGCACTCGGAACCAAGCCGCATACAAAGCAGGCAAAAACAAAAGCGTCAAAGCCGTAGCCACAATCAACCCCCCCATGATCGCCACCGCCATCGGCCCGAAAAACACACTGCGCGACAACGGAATCATCGCCAGCACCGCCGCCAAAGCCGTCAAGACGATAGGCCGAAACCGCCGCACCGTCGCCTCGATAATCGCCTGCCAAGGCTTGAGACCAGAAGCAATATCCTGCTCGATCTGATCCACCAGAATCACCGAGTTGCGCATGATCATCCCCGACAGCGCGATCGTCCCCAGCATCGCCACAAACCCGAACGGCTGGCGGAACACCATCAGAAACAACACCACCCCGATCAACCCCAACGGCGCCGTCAGAAACACCATCGCCGTGCGCGAGAAACTACGCAATTGCACCATCAGCAACGTCAGCACCACCACGATAAACATCGGCACCCCGGCATTCACCGACTTCTGCCCACGCTCCGAATCCTCCACCGTCCCGCCGACATCCAACAGATACCCGTCAGGCAATTCAGCACGAATCGGATCCAGCGTCGGAGCGATCTGCTTCACCAGCGTCGCCGGCTGCTCCTTGCCATAGATGTCGGCACGCACCGTCACGGTGGGCAGACGATTACGGTGCCAGATGATCCCCTCCTCAAACCCGTATTCCAGCGTGGCAATCTGCGACAACGCCACACTGCGACCGTTATCGGTCGGTACCGCCAGACTCGGCAGCAACGACAACTCGGTACGCTCATGCACCGTGCCGCGCAACAGGATCTCGATCAGTTCGTTGTCCTCGCGATACTGACTGACACTCGAACCGGTCAGCGAGCTCTGGAGGAATTTCGCCAGATTGGCCGTGCTCACACCGAGTGCCCGGGCGCGGTCCTGATCGATGTTCAGGTACACCACTTTGCTCGGTTCTTCCCAGTCCAGGTGCACGTTGACCACATGCGGGTTCTCGCGCACCTTGGCCGCCACTTTGCGCGCCAGCGCACGGACTTCCTCGATGTGCTCACCGGTGACGCGGAACTGCACCGGGTAGCCCACCGGCGGACCGTTTTCCAGACGCGTGACCCGCGAGCGCAGGGCCGGGAATTGCTCGTTGAGGGTCTCGATCAACCAGGTGCGCAGGGTCTCGCGCTCCTCGATGTTTTTCGCCAATACCACGAACTGGGCGAAGCTCGCCGCCGGCAGTTGCTGATCCAGCGGCAGGTAGAAGCGCGGCGAACCGGTGCCGACATACGCCACATAGTTATCGATGCCGGCGTGATCCTTGAGCATCGCTTCCAGGCGTTTGACCTCGGCCGTGGTGTTGGCCAGTGACGCCCCTTCGGCCAGCTTCAGATCGACCATCAACTCCAGTCGATTGGAGGCCGGGAAGAACTGCTGCGGGACGAAACGGAACAGCATCACCGACGCGATGAACAGCCCCACCGTCAGCACGATCACGGTTTTGCGATGCGCCACGCACCACTCCACCAGACGCCGCACCCGTTGATAGAACGGCGTGCCGTACGGATCGGCTTGCCCGTCAGCCGTGCCGTGTTTGGCCGCATGAATCTTCGCCAGATCCGGCAGCAGTTTTTCCCCCAGATACGGCACGAACATCACCGCCGCCACCCATGACGCGAGCAACGCGATGGTCACCACCTGAAAGATCGAACGGGTGTATTCGCCGGTGCCGGACTGCGCGGTGGCAATCGGCAGGAAGCCGGCGGCGGTGATCAGCGTACCGGTGAGCATCGGGAACGCGGTGCTGGTCCAGGCATAGCTTGCGGCCTTGATCCTGTCGAAGCCCTGCTCCATTTTGATCGCCATCATTTCCACGGCGATGATCGCGTCGTCCACCAGCAAGCCCAGCGCCAGCACCAGCGCGCCGAGCGAGATTTTGTGCAGACCGATGCCGAGGTAATACATGCAGGCGAAGGTCATCGCCAGCACCAGCGGAATGGTCAGCGCGACCACCATGCCGGTGCGCACGCCGAGGGAGAAGAAGCTCACCAGCAACACGATCGCAAGCGCCTCGACCAGCACCTGGACGAACTCGCCGACACCGGTCTTTACCGCCGCCGGTTGGTCAGAGACTTTGCGCAGTTGCATGCCCGCCGGGAGGTTTTTCTGCAGGCGCGAGAACTCGCCTTCCAGCGCTTTGCCCAGCACCAGAATGTCGCCGCCGTCCTTCATCGCGACAGCGAGGCCAATGGCGTCTTCGCCCATGAAGCGCATGCGTGGCGCCGGAGGGTCGTTGAAACCGCGATGCACATCGGCGACATCGGAGATACGGAACGTCCGGTCACCGACGCGGATCGGGAAGTTCTTGATCTCCTCGACCGTCTGAAAACTCCCCGAGACCCGCAGTTGCACCCGCTCGCTGCCGGTTTCAAAGAAACCGGCGGTGGACACCGCGTTCTGCTCTTCCAGTGCTTGCTGTACCGCCGCCAGTGGCAAACCGAGGGTGGCGAGTTTGACGTTGGACAGCTCGACCCAGATTTTCTCGTCCTGCAAACCGAGCAGATCGACCTTGCCGACATCCTTGACTCGTTGCAGCTGGATCTGGATGCGGTCGGCGTAATCCTTGAGCACCGCGTAGTCGAAACCGTCGCCGGTCAGCGCGTAAATGTTGCCGAACGTGGTGCCGAATTCATCGTTGAAAAACGGCCCCTGAATCCCCGGCGGCAAGGTCTGGCGAATGTCGCTGACCTTCTTGCGCACCTGGTACCAGAGGTCGGGGATTTCCTTGGAGTGCATCGAGTCACGGGCAATGAAGGTGACCTGCGACTCACCGGGGCGAGAGAACGACACGATGCGCTCGTACTCGCCGGTTTCCATCAATTTCTTTTCGATGCGTTCGGTGACCTGCCGCGAGACTTCCTGCGCGGTCGCCCCCGGCCAGCGGGTCTGGATAACCATGGCCTTGAAGGTGAACGGTGGGTCTTCGCTCTGGCCGAGTTTGGTGTAGGACAAGGCCCCGACGATGGCCAGCAAAAGCATCAGGAACAGGACGATCTGGCGATTACGCAGCGCCCATTCGGAAAGGTTGAAGCGCATCGGGACTTACTCCTTGTCCGCCAGATTGACCACTCGGTTGGAGCGATCCACGGGACGCACCTGCTGACCATCGAGCAACACATGGACGCCGGCTGCCACCACCCAGTCGCTGGCGTTGAGGCCTTCGAGCACCGGCACACTTTTCTCGCCGAATGGGCCGATGCGCACCGGGGTCTTCTTCAGGGTGTTGTTGGCGCTGACGACCCAGACATAGGTCGCACCGTTCTCGGCAGTCAGGGCCGAAAGCGGTACTGACAGCGGCACACTGTCTGCCGATTGCACGAACACCCGGGCGCTCTGCCCGAGTTCAGCCGGGACCTTGCCGCTGGTGAACGAGATGCGCGCGGCGAAGGTACGGGATTTCGGATCGGCCGCCGGCGACAGCTCACGAATCTGCCCGGCGAAGCGCTGGTTCTGCTGGGTCCACAGTTCAACGGTCACTGGCTGGCCGACCTTGAACCGCCCGAAGCTCTGCTCCGGGAGGCTGATCGACACTTCGCGCTCGCCGTCGGTGGCGAGGGTAAACACGGTTTGCCCGGCGGCGACCACCTGCCCGACTTCCACCGAACGCTTGGCCACCACACCGTCCTGCGGCGCGCGCAGCACGGCGTAACTGGCCTGGTTGGTCGAGACGTTGAATTCGGCTTTGATCTGCTTGAGGCGGGCTTCGCCGGAGCGGTAGAGGTTTTCCGCGTTGTCATAGGCGGAACGGCTGACCATCTGCCGCTCCATCAAGGTTTTGTAGCGGTCACGCTCGGCGCGCACCAAGTTCAGATTGGCTTCAGCGGCGGCGACCTGGGCGCGGGTGGCTTCCAGTTGCAGGCGCACGTCCTGCGGATCGAGCTCGGCCAATGGTTGATCAGCCTTCACGCGCTGACCTTCCTCGACCAGTCGTCGGCTGACTTTGCCGCCAATGCGGAACGCCAGATCGGGCTCGTAGCGGGCGCGAACCTCACCCGGATAACTTTCCATCGCCTGCGCCGAAGGCTCTGGCTGCACCACCATGGCCGGTCGAACGCTGACTGGCGTCGCCTCTTCCTGACCGCAAGCGGACAATAAAACAGCCAGGCTGACTGGCACGGCAAAGGACAACGCATAGCGGAACATGGTGACGGACCTTTCGCTTATGGTGCTTGGAATATTTATACTGGCCAGTATGGTATTAATAGCAAACTCACCAGTCCAGTATTAAAAGCGAAGAATGTCGAACAATCTTTCAGCTCCAAACGGCCCGGGCCGTCCGAAGGATCCGGCCAAGCGCCGGGCGATCCTCGATGCGGCGAAAACCCTGTTTCTGAGTCACGGCTACGCCAACACCAGCATGGACGCGGTCGCCGCCGAGGCGGGCGTGTCGAAACTGACGGTTTACAGCCACTTCAACGACAAGGAGACGTTGTTCTCCTCCGCGGTAATGGCCAAATGTGAGGAGCAGTTACCGCCGCTGTTCTTCGAATTGCCCGCCGGCATCCCCGTGGAAAATGTGTTGCTGAACATTGCCCGGGGCTTTCATCAACTGATCAACAGCGACGAGTCGGTGAATCTGCACCGCTTGATGATGGCGCTGGGCACGCAGGATCCGAAGCTGTCGCAGATCTTCTTCGAAGCCGGCCCCGAGCGCATGGTGCAAGGCATGGAGCGACTGCTCAAACGCATCGACGAGACCGGCGTGCTGAGCATCGACCTGCCGCGCAATGCCGCCGAGCATTTCTTCTGCCTGCTCAAGGGTGCGGGGAATTTTCGTTTGCTGTATTGCTGCGGTGAGCCGCTGAGCGAAGAAGCGGCAGAGAGTCATGTGCAAGAAGTGGTGGGGTTGTTCATGCGGGCGTATCGGCCCTGATTTTTTAGCGCCTGTTCTGACGTCATCGCTGGCAAGCCAGCTCCCACAGGGATCGTGCTGAACACAAATTGTGCGAACGACACAAAAACTTGTGGGAGCTGGCTTGCCAGCGATTGAGGCGACTCGGTCTCAAGCCTTGAGCGCTTTCTTCGGGTAGATGTCATACCGACTGGATTTGCCATCCAGCGCATGGCTCGGCTTCGGCCCCTCGATGCATGGCGCCTTGCGCGGGCGCTTGACCACCACCCGGTGTGTCGCCAGGGCCAGCGCCGCTTCTAGCAACGCCGGCGCATCCGGATCATCCCCGACCAGCGGCCGGAACAGACGCATCTCTTTCTTCACCAGCGCCGTCTTCTCGCGGTGCGGGAACATCGGATCGAGATAGATCACCTGCGGCGGCTCGCCTTGCCAATTGCGCATGACCTCAATGGAGTTGCCCTTGAGCAGCGTCATCCGCGCGACAATCGGCGCCACGTCGAAATCTTCCGCCGCCCGCGCCAGACCATCCTCCAGCAACGCCCCGATCAGCGGCTGGCGCTCGATCAGGCTCATCTCGCAACCCAGACTGGCCAGCACGAAAGCGTCCTTGCCCAACCCCGCCGTAGCGTCCAGCACCCGAGGGCGCACGCCTTGGGCGATGCCAACCGCCTTGGCAATCATCTGCCCGCTGCCGCCGCCATACAGACGCCGGTGCGCCGCGCCCCCCTCGACAAAGTCCACCCGCACCGGTCCCGGCGCATCCGGGCCGAGCTGCTGCAGCTGCAAACCCTGCTCGCCGACCTGCAAGGCGAACTCGCCGTCGTCCTCCTGCAGCGGCAGGCCCAGGCGCTCGGCCCATTGCTCGGCTTGCGCTTCAAACGTCGGGCCGAGGGCCTGGACATGGATGCGGCAGGCCGCGGGTTGCTCAATCATGAAAACACGCTCAAAAAAGTTAAGGATCGGCAAAAAGTGGCCGATAAACCAATCAACGCGCATTTTGCCAGAGCTGAGCGTCAACCGAAAAAAATGTCAGGCATACTTCCCACATCGATTGGCTACATTTCGCCCAAGGGCGACTTCAGCCGTCATAACACTCAAGCATTGGGCGGCGTCAGTCACCTGTGGCAGGATTTCTTTGCCCAGGCGATGGCCGAACAGACGAGTGATGTGGTGCCGGCGTGTGGCACGTTTCCACCGGTTGACCTGAACAGCCCGGAAGAACCGACCCTGGGCAGCGAGCTGCACGCGCACATCGTCGAGCAGCGTCAGTGCGACGTGGTCGAGACCGAAGTGCGTCCGCCAGAGCCGCTGTTCCTGCCGATCGCAGAGTTCGAAACCGATCTGCTGGACAAGCCGTTCCCACCGTTCCCGCCAGAAGAACTCAAGGCTCAGCAGGAGCAGCAGGACTTCGACAGCAGTTGGGTCCGTCCGATCGTGATCAACAACGGTCAGCCTGTGCCAGAGCCGGGTCCGGCACCGCAGAAGAAGCCGCTGTACCTGCCGATTGCCGAGTTCGATCTCGACCTGCTGCAAAAACCTTATCCGCCGTTCCCGCCGGAAGAAATCGTCGAGCAGCAGAAGGCTTTGGACTTCGACAACGGCTGGGCGCGCCCGATCGTCCTGCAGAACCTGCGCCTCGCTGCCTGATACTTCAGCGACACACGCTCCAGCGCCCGACATCGACATGAAAGTGATTGCGATGAGCGGCGTTGTAATCCGGACTCAACACCACACTGAACGCCTCGCAGGCGCCATCGCGCACCTGACGCAGAAACTGCGCGTCCTGGTTTTGCTTCGGCCAGTCTTTGAGCACACTGATGTTGCGCCCGTCCGCCAGACGAAAACCGCTGATGTCCAGCGCATCGGCACTGGCGTGGCGGCTGAGCGCCCCGCTCTCGCGGTTGTAGACGTTGCGACAGGCAAAGCTGCCGAGGTGATCAAGGCGCGCCACGTTCTGCCCGTAAACAGATTGCGCGGCGGGTTGCAGGGTATGCCGTTCAAACATCGCGTAAGCCACCGCCAGCGGACAACTGGCGAGGAAGCTGCTGCTCAGCACCACCTCACCGCCCTGCACGCGCACGGTGCCGATCAGCGGGCACTTGGTATCGGGACTGTCGGCTTGCGCTGTGATGCGCAGACCCGAGTTGCTCAGGACCTGTGCGCATAATTCGGGATTGCCGCGCAGGCGCATCAGCTTGAAACCGGTCAACCAGTTCGGCGCTGCCTTCACGTCCAGCGGCGCCCACGGGTTCCACTCGGCCGGCACGTCGACCCAGCCGCGCCAGACGCTGACCACGGCGCCAGCAATCATCAACAGTACCGACAGCGCGATCCAGCGGCCCATGCTCAGCCTTTGAAAAACTGATTGGCCTTGGCGTACGGCATCGATTGCGCGGTGAAGCCGAAGGTACCGCGCTGCTGGATTTCTTCAGCCGCGCGGAAGAACTCACCGAACGCTGCCAAAGCCAGCGCTGAACCGGTGCTGATCCTGCGCACACCCATTTCTTCCAACTCCTGTACGGTCAGTTTCAAACCGCCGGACATGAGCACGTTGACCGGTTTTGGCGCCACCGCGCGCACCACCGCCAGCACTTCTTCGGCGTTACGCAAACCCGGCGCGTACAGCACGTCGGCGCCGGCCTCGGCGAAGGCTTGCAGGCGGCGAATGGTGTCGTGGATATCGGGATTACCGTGCAAGTAGTTTTCCGCACGCGCGGTCAGAGTGAAGGGAAATGGCAGCGTGCACACTGCGGCGACGGCGGCTTCGATGCGCGCCACAGCGTGTTCGAAGCAGTAGATCGGCGCGTCGGCACGGCCCGTGGCGTCCTCGATCGAACCGCCCACCGCGCCCGCCTCGGCGGCACGCAGCAAGCTTTTCGCGCACTCGGCGGGGTCATCGGCGAAACCGTTTTCCAGGTCCACCGCCACCGGCAGATCGGTGGCTGCGACAATTGCCCGGACATTGGCCAAGGTGTCATCGAGACTCAGGGCGCCATCGGCTTTGCCTTGGGAAAACGCATAACCGGCACTGGTGGTCGCCAACGCCTGATAGCCCAGACTGGCGAGCATTTTCGCCGAGCCGGCATCCCACGGGTTGGGGATGACGAAAATCCCCGCACCTTCATGCAGGGCCTTGAAGGCCTGGGCTTTACGGGCTTGTTCTTGAAGGGCGTGGGCGTCCATCGGCAGGCTCCTGGGCAGGGGAAAAATCCGCCTTCAGAGCAAGCCGAGTTGCTCGGCGGCGGGTTCTCTGTATAGCTCAGGAAGGGACGGCAGGCCAGGCAAACGTTGCATCAATTGTGCGTGAAATCGTTGCGCCAGCTTCGCCGCCATCACGTTGTCGGCGGTGTGCAGGAAGATGTACGGCGTGCGGCCCTCTTCGATCCACTCGGCGATTTTCGCCACCCATGGCACGAGGAACGGATCGTTGGCTTCCAGCTCCGGGTGGCCGATGAAGCGCACCTGCGGACATTGAGTGAACGCCGCCGGACGGGTCGGCACCCGAGGCTTTTTCGATTGCGCGTGGATCACCGAAGACTCGGTCGACAGGCAACTGAACAGCGCCCGTGGATCGAGGCAGATGCGCTCCACGCCACGTTCAAGCAGCAGACGATTGAGCAGGCGCTCGCTCTCGCCCTTGGCGAAAAACTGTTCGTGACGGACTTCCACTGCCAGTGGCCGGTCCAGCGCGTCGATGAACGCCGTCAGCTCGGGCAATCGATGCGGGGTGAAGCTTTTCGACAATTGCAGCCACAGCGGCGAAACCCGTTCGCCGAGCGGGCTGAGAAGATTTACGAAGGTTTCGGCGGCGGTCAGTTGATCGCGCAGGTCACCGCTGTGGCTGATGTCGCCGGGAAACTTGGCGGTGAAGCGAAAATGTTCGGGCATGGTCTCGGCCCAGCGCTGCACGGTGGCCGGCGAGGGGCTGGCGTAGAAGGTCGTGTTGCCTTCGACGGCATTGAATACTTGGGAGTAGAGAGCGAGGAAGTCGGAGGTCTTGGCGTCTTCGGGGTACAGATACTCGCGCCAGGCGTTTTCGCTCCAGGACGGACAACCGAGGTAGTAAGGCAGATCCATCAGATGTACAGGTCGAGGCCCAGCACATCCGCATCCCAATCGACAAAACCGGCGGTGCTCAGGTAGCTGGCCAGGGCCATCGCTACGCTTTTGCTCATGGCGCGGTGATAAATCATGTCTTGCTGACGGGCAGGCAGATTGGCCAGGCGTTGTGCGGAGGCTTTGGCAGCGCGGGCGGCCAGTTGCTCTTCAGTCGGGAATTCCAGCTCGCCATCGATATCGTCGACGGACTCATCCAGCGCCACATTACCTTTGCGAGGCTTGCGCTTGATGGGGTAGGACTGAGAGGAAAGGCCGTCTATACGCATAATTTCATGCTCGGTATCGATGATGGCAATTTAGCGGCACTTGACCGACTTAGCAAACCGCCGAGTGATAACTAGAACACATAAAGCGTAAAAGGTTTAAAGCGCGGGGTTGGAAACTGACGATTGGCAGAATTTGGAATAAGCAGGGGGATTGTGGAGAGCCTTGTGTGGTGAGGGGATTCATCCCCGATGGGTCGCGAAGCGGCCCCAAAATCAGCGACTGCTTCGCAGCCGATCGGGGATAAATCCCCTCACCACAGAGGCTTCCCCCGCTAGAAGTCAGGACTCAGCGAGCCTTTGGAGTAGCGACTTTATCGCGCAGGTAAACCGGTTGCGCATCGTCGGCCGGGATCGACTCGCCGCGCTCCCAGGCAAATCGCGCCAGGGTCAGCAGGTCTTCGGCGTGAGGCAGCATGCCGGCATCCGAGCCGCTCAGGCTGACCGCGATCCGCTCGCCATAGCCCCAACCGGTGCCCGCACCAAACCACTCGCCGCTGGCATCGGCCGGCAGCGCCGCGGCTTCCGGTGGCAGCACCGCTTCGGCACCGACCAGACGCATCTCGCCGGCGGTCTCGCGGTAGCAGCCCCAATACACTTCATCCATCCGCGCATCGATGGCCGCCGCGACCTGGCTCACACCGTGTTCGCGATATGCGCGCTGTGCCAGCACCGCCAGGTTGGACACCGGCAGCACCGGACGATCCAGCGCAAACGCCAGACCTTGCACCACACCAATGGCGATCCGCACACCGGTAAACGCCCCCGGCCCACGACCGAAGGCAATGGCGTCCACCGCTTGCAACGTGGTGCCGGCGTCGGCCAGCAGTTGCTGGATCATCGGCAGCAGCTTCTGCGCGTGCAGACGCGGGATCACCTCGTAATGGCTCGTGACCTTGCCATCATGCAGCAAGGCAACGGAGCAAGCTTCGGTCGCGGTGTCCAGGGCCAGCAAGGTGCTCATCGATGTTTCCAAAACAGGTGGGAGAAAAAGGGTGTCAGTATAAACAACTACGGCCCGCAAGCGGGCCGTGGATGATGCAGCGGATCAGCTTTTTCAGCTCAGCGCTTCGAGCACCTTGGCGGTGATCGCTTCAACCGAACCAACGCCCGGGATGTGGCTGTACTTCGGCTTGCCGTTGGCAGCGGAGAGCTTCTGGTAGAAATCCACCAGCGGCTTGGTCTGCGAATGGTAGACCGACAGGCGATGACGCACGGTTTCTTCGGTGTCGTCCTTGCGCTGCACCAGATCGTCGCCGGTAACGTCGTCTTTGCCAGCCACTTTCGGCGGGTTGTAGACGATGTGGTAAACGCGGCCGCTGGCCTCGTGAACGCGACGACCGGCGATACGCTGAACGATTTCTTCGTCTTCAACAGCGATTTCAACCACGGCGTCCAGTTCGACACCGGCAGTCACCAGGGCTTCGGCTTGTGGAATGGTGCGCGGGAAGCCGTCGAACAGGAAGCCATTGACGCAGTCGGGTTGAGCGATGCGATCCTGCACCAGCGCGATGATCAGGTCATCCGACACCAGGCCGCCGGCATCCATGATGCTCTTGGCTTGAACGCCCAGCGGAGTGCCGGCCTTGACCGCAGCACGCAGCATGTCGCCGGTGGAGATTTGCGGAATGCCGAATTTCTCGGTGATGAACTTAGCCTGAGTACCTTTACCGGCCCCGGGAGCTCCCAGCAGAATGACGCGCATCGATGTGCTCCTCAATTTTTTATATAGAAAACAACGGGATTCGCCTCTTTGGGCCAATCTCAAAAAAACGGGTCGTGGCCGCACAAACGGCCAAAGGCTGATCAAGATACACAGCAGGCTGCGCCCACACAAGACGCCAAAAGTCGGAGAAACCGGCGCCCGCCGCGACCTTGCGACGCGGTAACCCAAGTCGCAACCCCATCATTAACTGTCGCCTGCCCGCACTTTCTGCCCGTGTACAAAGCGGCACCCGGCCTGTGCACCGGGCGCCTGATACCACCGCAAAAACCTTAGCCGGTATTGCGCAACCCGGCGGCAATCCCCGCCACAGACACCAGCAGCGCCTGCTCCACCGGGCTGCCCTGCTCGACATTTTGCTGCCGTGATCGGGCCAACAGCTCGGCCTGCAATAGATGTAGCGGATCAAGATAAGTGTTGCGCAGACGGATGAATTCCAGGGTGTCCGGGCTATGTGCCAGCAGCTGCGACTGCCCGGTCAGACCAAGCACCACCGCACACGCCTGCGACAATAGGTCGCGTAACTGCGCGCCCAACGGCAGCAAGTCCGGCTCGACCAGACGCTGGTCGTACGACAGCGCGATGTCAGCGTCGGCCTTGGCCAGGACCATTTCCAGCATGTCGATACGGGTGCGGAAGAACGGCCACTGTTCACGCATCTGCCCGAGCAGTTCGCCTTCGCCGCGCTCCAGCGCCTTGCTCAACGCGCTTTCCCAGCCGAGCCACGCCGGCAGCATCAGCCGCGTTTGCGTCCAGCCGAAGATCCACGGAATCGCCCGCAGGCTCTCGATCCCACCGGCACGGCGCTTGGCCGGACGGCTGCCAAGGGGCAAGCGCCCCAGTTCCTGCTCCGGCGTCGATTGGCGGAAATACTCGACGAACTGCGGATTTTCACGCACCACGGCGCGGTACGCGGCGACGCCGTCGGCGGCCAGTTCATCCATCAGGTGCCGCCATTCGGGCGTCGGCGGCGGTGGTGGCAACAGCGTCGCTTCGAGCACCGCGGCCAGATACAGATTGAGGTTCTGCTCGGCGATGTCCGGCAGGCCGAATTTGAATCGAATCATTTCGCCTTGCTCGGTGGTGCGGAATCGCCCCGCCACCGACCCCGGCGGCTGCGACAGAATCGCCGCGTGCGCCGGACCGCCGCCACGGCCCACGGTGCCACCGCGACCGTGGAACAACAGCAGTTCGACTTGCTGCTCGCGGCAGATCTCCACCAGCCGCTCCTGCGCGCGATATTGCGCCCAGGCCGCAGCGGTGGTGCCCGCGTCCTTGGCCGAGTCGGAATAGCCGATCATCACTTCCTGCGGGCCTTGCAGCCTTGCGCGGTAGCCCGGCAACAGCAACAGACGCTCCATCACCGGCCCGGCGTTGTCGAGGTCCGCCAGGGTTTCGAACAGCGGCACCACGCGCATCGGCCGCAACACGCCGGACTCTTTGAGCAGCAGTTGCACCGCCAGCACATCGGAAGCCGCGCCCGCCATCGAGATCACATAAGAGCCCAGCGAGGCGCCCGGCGCGGCGGCGATTTCCTTGCAGGTGGCGAGCACTTCAGCGGTGTCGGCGGACGGTTTGAAATGCGCCGGCAACAACGGGCGACGATTGCTCAATTCGCGGGTGAGGAAGCTGATGCGCTGTTCTTCGTCCCAGTCTTCGTAGCGACCGAGGCCAAGGTAATCGGTGATTTCGGTCATTGCCGAACAGTGCCGCGTCGAATCCTGACGCACATCGAGGCGTACCAGAAACAGGCCGAAAGTCACCGCCCGGCGCAGGCAATCGAGCAACGGCCCGTCGGCAATCACGCCCATGCCGCATTCGTGCAGGGAGTTGAAACACAGTTCCAGCGGATCGAGCAGATCGCGGTTGTTGTGCAACACGTCGGCCGGCGCCGGTGTGCTGGCGCTGAGCGAGGCATGCGCCCAATTGCGCGTGGCACGCAGGCGTTCGCGCAACTGCTTGAGCACCGCACGGTAAGGTTCGGCGCTGTCACCGGCCTTGGCCTTGAGCGCATCACTGGCCTGCTGCATCGACAGTTCCGCAGCCAGATGATCGACATCGCGCAGGTACAGGTCGGCAGCCATCCAGCGCGCCAGCAACAGTACTTCGCGGGTCACCGCTGCCGTGACATTCGGGTTGCCGTCACGGTCGCCGCCCATCCATGAAGCAAAGCGGATCGGCGCCGCTTCCAGCGGCAAGTGCAGGCCCGTCGCTTCATACAGCGCCTTGTCGGCCTTGCGCATATGGTTGGGAATCGCCTGCCACAGCGAGTGTTCGATGACTGCAAAACCCCACTTGGCTTCATCGACCGGGGTCGGCCGGGTACGGCGGATTTCTTCGGTGTGCCAGGCTTCGGCGATCAAGCGTTGCAGGGTGTTCTGGATCTGTTCGCGCTCGGCGCTGGTCAGGTCGCGGTGATCCTGCGCGGCCAATTGCGCGGCGATCGCGTCGTACTTCTGGATCAGCGTGCGCCGCGCCACTTCGGTCGGGTGCGCAGTCAGCACCAGTTCGATTTCCAGGCGCGCCAGTTGCCGGGCCAGGGATTCGGCGCTGTGGCCTTCGTTACGCAGGCGGGCGAGCAGTTCCGGCAGTACGCGGGATTCGAACGGCGCAGGCTGCGACTCTTCGCGGCGATGAATCAGCTGATACTGCTCGGCGATGTTCGCCAGGTTGAGAAACTGGTTGAACGCCCGCGCCACCGGCAGCAGTTCGTCTTCGCTCAACTGATTGAGGCTGGCGCTGAGTTCGGCGTCCATCGAGCCACGGCGATCTGCCTTGGCGCCCTTGCGGATCTGCTCGATCTTGTCGAGAAATTCCTCGCCGTACTGGTCGCGGATGGTATTGCCTAACAGCTCACCCAACAGGTGAACGTCCTCGCGCAAGCGTGCATCGATATCGGTCATCAGCAGTTCTCCAGCGGTAATCGGGACGGCTCAGAAACGAATGCTTTGCCCAGAGAGTGCCGCTCTGTGGCGCTTCTTACAAGCAGACGACGAAGGGACTTTAAACCTTGCGGCCTGAAGCTAGTCTCAACAGTAAGCCGCACAACGGCTTGCCGGCCGCGCCGGACACTCACCCGATCCTGCCATGAGCAGGTACGACATGAGGTCATCATGAAAATCCGTGAACTCGCCCAGCATTGGGAAGAAAACGCCAAGGGTCGCCTGACCGACACTGGCTACACGATTCATCTGGACGTCGAGGCCGCTGCGCGCCTGGCGGCGATTGCCGAGATGTACCCCAAACGTCATCCGGAAGAACTGCTCGGCGAACTGATCGGCGCCGCGCTCGAAGAGTTCGAGGCGAGCCTGCCGTATGTGAAAGGTTCGACGGTGGTGGCGACGGATGAAGAAGGTGATCCGCTGTATGAGGACGTCGGTCCGACGCCGCGGTTTCTGGCGCTTTCACGCCGGCATTTGCAGTATTTGTCCGCCGCTGCCGGCAAGCAGAAACACTGACACAACAAAGATCAAACTGTGGGAGTGAGCTTGCTCGCGAATGCGGTATTTCAGCCGACATTGATAGCGACTGATTCACCGCATTCGCGAGCAGGCTCGCTCCCACATTGACTGTATCGAACTTCAAAAATCGCACGCTTTTTACCCCGCGCGTACCTCTCCCCTCCTCCAAAGTTCCCGGTTTAGAGCCTTGTCGACTTGGTCAAAAAAACTTTTGGCGATAGGCCATCTTTTCTGAACTTTTGAAAAACGCCTTCGGTCGGAAGCTGTAACCACGCCTGGAACGAGCGTTTCAAAAACGCGCTTTTACACGACGCTTGCGGCTCCTCGACCAGGATGGATTTTCGGTTTTATCAGGAGTTAAACAATGGAGTTGAAGACCATGAAGACCCAAACCTCGTTCTCCCACCTGCGCGGTCTGAAACTGGCTGCTCTGGCCATCGGTACCAGCTTCGTACTGGCCGGTTGCGCCGGTAACCCGCCAACCGAGCAGTACGCCGTGACCCAATCGGCGGTCAACAGTGCGGTCAGCGCCGGTGGTACCGAGTTCGCTGCAGTAGAAATGAAGCAGGCGCAGGACAAGCTCAAGCAAGCCGAAATCGCCATGCACGACAAGAAGTATGAACAGGCTCGTACCCTCGCCGAACAAGCCGAATGGGACGCTCGCGTAGCAGAACGCAAGGCTCAGGCTGCCAAGGCCGAACAGGCTGTGAAGGATTCCCAGAAAGGTGTTCAGGAACTGCGTCAGGAAAGTCAGCGCACCGTGCAGTAAGCGCGCATCCCGAATCGCAAAGCTGAAACTTTTATCGATAGAAAGGACGACAAATTATGCGTAAGCAACTGATGATCCCCGCTCTTCTGGCCGCAAGCGTTGCCCTGGCTGCCTGCTCCACCCCGCCTAACCCGAACCTGGAACAGGCGCGCACCAACTACGCCGGCCTGCAGGCCAACCCACAGGCGAGCAAAGTCGCGGCCCTGGAAACCAAAGACGCCAGCGATTACCTGGACAAGGCCGACAAGGCTTATCTGGACAAGCAAGACGCAGCCAAGGTTGACCAACTGGCCTACCTGACCAACCAGCGCGTGGAAGTGGCCAAGCAGACCATCGCCCTGCGCACCGCTGAGAACAACCTGAAAAACGCTGCCGCGCAACGTGCCCAAGCGCGTCTGGACGCTCGTGATCAGCAGATCAAACAACTGCAGCAGAGCCTGAACGCCAAGCAGACCGATCGCGGTACGCTGGTGACTTTCGGTGACGTGCTGTTCGCCACCAACAAGGCTGACCTGAAATCCAGCGGTCTGGTGAACATCAACAAACTGGCGCAGTTCCTCCAGGAAAATCCGGATCGCAAAGTGATCGTCGAGGGTTACACCGACAGCACCGGCGCTGCTTCGTACAACCAGTCGCTGTCCGAGCGTCGTGCGACTTCGGTTCAAGTCGCGCTGATCAAGATGGGCGTAGATCCTTCGCGCATCGTGGTTCAGGGTTACGGCAAGGAATACCCGGTTGCCGACAACGGCAGCGTTTCCGGTCGTGCGATGAACCGTCGTGTGGAAGTGACCATTTCCAACGACAACCAGCCAGTGGTGCCACGTTCGGCGGTCAGCTCGAACTAAGCAACACGCAGTGACGTAAAAGCCCCGCCTGACTGAATCAGGCGGGGCTTTTTGTTGAAGATCAAAAGATCGCAGCCTGCGGCAGCTCCTACAGGGATCGTATTCCAATGCAGGAGCTGCCGAAGGCTGCGATCTTTTGCGTTTAAGGCTCGAGTTTCTG
Source organism: Pseudomonas sp. 22189 (assembly GCF_052045635.1). NCBI lineage: Bacteria > Pseudomonadati > Pseudomonadota > Gammaproteobacteria > Pseudomonadales > Pseudomonadaceae > Pseudomonas > Pseudomonas sp. 22189. Next base: position 142,979 of record NZ_JBQEPG010000002.1, on the reverse strand, counting down.
CGGGGTTTCCTGGCCCATGCAACGCACGGCTTTTTTCTGCGCATTGATCAGCACCCCGGTCAGGCCTTTCTGCTCGGTGTCAAACAGCACCAGTACGCCATCGATGCACTGCGCCACCTGCGGCGCCGGGTCCAGCGAGACTTTGTAGTCTTCGCCCGGCACAGTCTTGAGCATGGTGAATTCGTTGAGCAGCAGCGCATCCTCGGGTTTGGCGAAGTGCAGGTAGCCGTAATACCACAGGGCACCAACGGTGCCGAGGATGCTGCAGATACCGGTGATGATCAGCGGGATGGCGTTACGTTCTTCAGTCATTGCGGACTCTCGTCTTCAGAATTCGGGGGTTGCGGATAATTGGGAATCTCGCCGAGGCGGCGCAGGCCGTTGAAGTGCTCGGGATCTTCCAGATAACGCAGCATCACCTGGCGCCAGACCGGGTCGCCGAAGGTCTGTACGTGGCCGCCGCGGGTCAACTGCAACACCCGTGGTGGCGGCGCTGCCTGATACAGGCGGATGGCGTTGGACATTGGCACCAGTGGGTCGTCGATGCTGTGAAAGATCAGTTTCGGCACGCCGTTAAGCTGCGGCATCGAGTTGATCGCACTGTCGCCGTCCGGCACCAGCCACGACAACGGCACCTGGAACGGCCAGGTCAGCCACGACGTGCTGAGGGCGTACTGACCGACGCTGCGGTAACTGGCGGGCACACCGTCGAGCACGAAGGCTTTCAGCTGTTTCTGCCGCTCGGGGTGCTGCACCAGCCAATGCACGGCCATTGAGCCGCCGAGGCTCTGGCCGAGGAGGATCAGCGGCTTGCCTTTGACCTCTGGCGCCTGATCCAGCCAGGCGAACGCAGCGTCGATGTCCTGATAGATCGCCGGCAGGCTCGGCTCGCCCTCGGACAAGCCATACCCGCGATAATCCACCAGCAGCACCTGATAGCCGTTTTTCGGCAACCACCAACTGCCACCCAAGTGCATCGGCAGATTACCGCCGTTGCCGTGCAGGTGCAGGACGGTGCCTTTGACCTCGACACCGGGCTTGGCCGGTAGCCACCAGGCGTTGAGCTTGAGGCCGTCGGCCGTGGTCAGGGTGACGGTGCGGTATTCGAGCTTGGCTCTTTCCGGGGTAAAGACCTGGCCCGGCTCGGGGTAAAACAACAGCGAACTGCAACCGCCGAGGGTCAGGAGCAGGCAAAGGATGCCGAGGATTCTCATCCGGTGAAACCTCGCGAAAAAGTGGAATTAACGCAATCAAATGTGGGAGCGAGCCTGCTCGCGAAAGCGGTGTGTCAGCCAACAATCATGTTGAATGTTAAATCGCATTCGCGAGCAGGCTCGCTCCCACAGGAAATATTGGTAGTTCAGAGGATATTGGAGTAATCCGCCTCGATCCGGTCCAGGCTCAAGTGATTGAGGAAGTTGGAGAAGCACATCCACGCCGACAGCGCGTTCATGTCGCGGAACTGTTCCGGCAGGTATTTCGGCGGCACCACCAGACCTTCATCGACCAGTTGACGCAGGGTACGCATGTCCTCCAGCGTGGTCTTGCCGCAGAACAGCAGCGGTACCTGCTCAAGCTTGCCCTTACGCACGGCCAACTGAATGTAGTTGTAAACCATGATAAAGCCCTTGAGGTAGGACAAGTCTTTGGTGAATGGCAGACCGGTTGGCGTCGAGCCTCGGAACACCCGGCTGGCGTTGCCGTAGCTTTCGGCCATTTCGAAACCCTGTTCGCGGAAGAACTCGAACACCTGCAAAAAGTCCGCGCCCTCCTCGACCATGTGAATGGCGCGGGTGCGGTTGGTCAGTTTGCGCAGGCGGCTCGGGTAGGAGGCGAAGGTGATGATTTCCATCAGGATCGCCAGGCCTTCCTGGGTCACCGTCGACGAGGGTGGGCCTTTGGACAGGAAGGTGCAGATCGGCTGGTTCAAGCCATTGAGCGTGGTGCCGACGTGCACCAGACCTTCATGGACTTCCAGTGCACGCACGTCGCGGTCGTTGAACAGCGCGTCAGTGCGGATCTTGATGTAATCGGCGCCCGCGGCCGCGTCGGCAACGATGCCGTCGGACTCGAACACGCGGATGGTTTCCTCGGCCTCGCCAAACACCTTGTTCAAGCGGGTTTGCAGCAGGTGCACGGCGTCCTTGGCGGTGAGGACTTTCGGCTCGTCCTTCAGGTCGCCACGGCCATCGATGTTGTTCAGGTAGTCGGACATCATCAGGCCGAGGTCGGCCAGGGTCGGGTCGCCGGCGTGAAACGCATCGGACGCGGCGCCGTACAGCTCTTGCGAGATCAGGCCGAAATCTTCGGTGCCGCGCGCTTCGAGCATGCGCACCACCATGCGGTATTCCTTGCACATGCGCCGCATGATCTGCCCGACCGGGTTGAACTGGCCGAGCTGGCGGGTGATGTCGCGTTCGATGTTCTGGAACTCGAGTTTGACCTTGCTCGAATCGAAGGACAGCGGCCGATTGAGGTAGTAGTCGCGATCCACCGCCGGCATTTCCTTGCCCTTGGCCTTGAGAAAGCCCTTGCGGATGTTCTCGTCCCACTTCACCGCATCGAGCACGCGGATCGGCGTCTGCGCCAGCACAATGCGATCGGACAACGTGCGTATCGTCTGCTGGTAATCGTCCACCCGAAACTCCTGTAGAAAACTGAATTATTTGGCGCGGGCCTGGCGCTGATAGCGCGCGGCCTCGACGAATACGTCGGAATTGGCCGGATCGTCGAGGTAAGCAAAGACCTTGTCGAGGCTACTGTCGACTTGCACGCCGTCGCCGTCGTCCTCGGTCTGGAAAACCTTGCCGTCGAGGGCTTGCTGTTTGATCGCCTGATTGATCTGTTCGAGGTCGAGGTTGTACACCACCAGTTCGTGTTTGTCGGTGAGTTCGAAACCGGCGATGGCGTATTGGCCACCGTAACGCGCCGGCACTTTCGCCGACAGGTACCAGCGGCTGCCGTGGCGCGACACCGTGAACGGGTAAGCCTCGCGCTCGTGAGGCCGGGCCTTGAACCAGGTGACGGCCTGATAGCGATCATGGCCGACGCGGGTCAACTCAAGGTTCATCGGCTCGCCCCAGGCATTGGTGCTCGACCACGTGCCCAGCAGGCCCTTGGGCGCCGACTCACTGGCGGGCAACGGATCCTTGAAAGTCACCAGACAGCCACTGAGCAGCAGGAACGACAAGGCGATCAGCACGCCACGCCAGGCTTTCATTCAACACTCCCTATGAACATATCCCGCCCTGACGATCACCCATTTCACCTGTGGGAGCGAGCCTGCTCGCGAAAGCGGTGTGTCAGGCAACAGAGNATGTCAGACCGCATTCGCGAGCAGGCTCGCTCCCAAAGGGGTTGGCGTTACACCGAGGCCAGGACCAGATGCATGTACCGCGTCAGAATCCCGAGCATGTCCTGTTCGGCCAAAGGCTCGGCGTCGTTGAGCAGGCCCTGATATTCCATCCGTCCGATAATCGCCGTCAACACTTTGGCATCCTGTTGCGGTTCACGCGAGCCCAGGACTTGGAACAACTGGCAGGTGCCCTGCAGCAGAATCTGCTGATGCGAGCGCACCAGATCCGCCAGGCGCGGGTTGAGCAGCGCTTCCTGGCGGAACGCCTGCTCGGCCATCAGATGCTCGCGACGGTTGACCAGTTGCCGGTGCACATAGTCCGCCATCAGCCGCGCGATGTCGTCGGCCAGTTGCGAGCGCGACTCGGGGCTGCCGTCGCCACTGACGACCATCTCGCGCAGCAAGCCTTCGTTGTTGATCCACAGCTTGGCCATGTAGGCCGCGCTGCGTTCGACGTATTGGGCGAAGGTATCGGTGAGCAGGTCATCGATGTCCTTGAAGTAATAGGTGGTGGCCGACAGTGGCACACCGGCCTCGGCCGCCACGGCCCGGTGGCGCACGGCACGCACGCCGTCGCGCACGACAATGCGCATCGCCGCGTCGAGAATGTCCTGTCGACGCTGCTCACTGCCCTGTCGGCTGGCCTTGCGGCCCTGGTACTGAACACTTTCAGCGACCGCAGTGGCGATACCCGCTGCACCTTCTTGAGCGATTGCAACCATCACGACTGGACTTCCTCTGCTATTGCAAAATTAACCAATTGATACATTTGTACCAGACAGGCAATAAAAAGCCGCCTGTTTTAGGCGGCTTTTTAACTGAAACGTTTACGCTTGCGGTCGCATGTGCGGGAACAGGATCACATCGCGGATCGATGGCGAGTTGGTCAGCAACATCACCAGACGGTCGATGCCGATGCCTTCACCGGCCGTTGGCGGCATGCCGTACTCCAGCGCACGCACGAAGTCGGCGTCGTAGTGCATGGCTTCGTCGTCGCCAGCGTCCTTGTCGGCCACCTGCGCCATGAAACGCTCGGCCTGGTCTTCCGCGTCGTTCAACTCGGAGTAGGCGTTGGCGATTTCACGGCCGCCGATGAACAGCTCGAAACGGTCGGTGACGTTCGGGTTCTCGTCGTTACGACGAGCCAGCGGCGACACTTCGAACGGGTACTGAGTGATGAAGTGCGGCTGCTCCAGCTTGTGCTCGACCAGTTCTTCGAAAATCATCACCTGCAGCTTGCCCAGACCTTCGAAGCCCAGCACCTTGGCGCCGGCCTTCTTGGCGATGGCGCGCGCCTTGTCGATGTCGTTCAGGTCATCGGCAGTCAGCTCTGGGTTGTACTTGAGGATCGAGTCGAACACCGACAGACGGGCAAACGGCTCGCCGAAGTGGAACACCTTGTCGCCGTACGGCACGTCGGTGCTGCCCAGCACCAGTTGCGCCAGTTCACGGAACAGCTCTTCGGTCAGGTCCATGTTGTCTTCGTAGTCGGCGTAAGCCTGGTAGAACTCCAACATGGTGAATTCAGGGTTGTGACGGGTCGAAACGCCTTCGTTACGGAAGTTGCGGTTGATCTCGAACACCTTCTCGAAACCGCCAACCACCAGACGCTTCAGATACAGTTCAGGCGCGATACGCAGGAACATTTCCATGTCCAGCGCGTTGTGGTGGGTTTCGAACGGCTTGGCCGCTGCGCCGCCAGGAATGGTCTGCAGCATCGGCGTTTCGACTTCGAGGAAGTCGCGCTTCATCAGGAAGCTGCGGATGTGCGCGATCACTTGCGAACGCACGCGGAAGGTCTGGCGCACTTCTTCGTTGACGATCAGGTCAACGTAACGCTGACGGTAGCGCTGTTCGGTGTCGGTCAGGCCGTGGTGCTTGTCCGGCAGCGGGCGCAGCGACTTGGTCAGCAGGCGCACGTTGGTCATTTCGACGTACAGGTCGCCCTTGCCGGAACGCGCCAGAGTACCTTCGGCGGCGATGATGTCGCCCATGTCCCAGGTCTTGACGGCGGCCAGGGTGTCTTCGGACAGGGTCTTGCGGTTGACGTAGACCTGGATGCGACCGGTCATGTCCTGGATCACCATGAACGAGCCACGGTTGAGCATGATGCGACCGGCAACCTTGACCGGGATTGCAGCCTCGGCCAGCTCTTCCTTGGTCTTGTCCGCGTATTTCTTCTGCAGATCTTCGCAGTAGTTTTCACGGCGGAAGTCGTTCGGGAAGGCGTTGCCCTTGGCGCGCTCGGCAGCCAGCTTTTCCTTGCGCAGGGCGATCAGGGAGTTTTCTTCCTGTTGCAGGGCTTGCGGGTCGAGTTGTTGGTCGCTCATGTCTTCAGATATTCCATCAGGTTCGTTGCCCCCGGGCCTGGCGGCCCGGGAATCGCCAGCAGGGCTGGCTCCTACAGGGATCGCGTTGCGTCAGCGATCCTGTGTGCGTCTGTTACAGCCCCGATTTCAGGCTGGCTTCCAGGTATTCGTCGATATCGCCGTCGAGTACCTTGTCGCAGTCGCTGCGTTCGATGTTGGTGCGCAAGTCCTTGATCCGCGACGCGTCGAGCACGTACGAACGGATCTGGTGACCCCAGCCGATGTCCGACTTGGTGTCTTCCAGCGCCTGGGAAGCGGCGTTGCGCTTCTGCATTTCCTGCTCGTACAACTTGGCCCGCAGCATTTTCATCGCGGTGTCCTTGTTGGCGTGCTGGGAACGTTCGTTCTGGCAACTGACCACGGTGTTGGTCGGTACGTGGGTGATACGTACGGCCGAGTCGGTGGTGTTTACGTGCTGACCACCGGCACCGGAGGAACGATAGGTGTCAATCCGCAGGTCTGCCGGGTTGATTTCGATTTCGACCTTGTCGTCGATCTCTGGCGAGACGAAAACGGCAGAAAACGAAGTGTGGCGACGGTTGCCGGAGTCGAACGGGCTCTTGCGCACCAGACGGTGCACGCCGATCTCGGTGCGCAGCCAGCCAAAGGCGTATTCGCCCTTGATGTGCACGGTCGCACCTTTGATACCGGCGACTTCACCGGCCGACAGTTCCATGATGGTCGCGTCGAAACCGCGTTTGTCCGCCCAGCGCAGGTACATGCGCAGCAGGATGTTGGCCCAGTCCTGGGCCTCGGTGCCGCCGGAACCGGCCTGGATGTCCAGGTAGGCGTTGTTCGGGTCCATCTCATGGCTGAACATGCGGCGGAATTCAAGCTTGGCCAGTGACTCTTCAAGCCCTTGAAGCAGTTCAACGACGTCGTTTACCGCGCCTTCATCGTTTTCTTCAACGGCCATGTCGAGCAGCTCGCGGGAATCGGCCAGACCGCTGGACAGCTCATCCAAAGTGTCGACGATCTGCGCCAGCGATGCTCGCTCGCGGCCCAGTTCCTGGGCGTATTCAGGTTTGTTCCAGACTGCAGGATCTTCAAGCTCGCGATTGACTTCGATCAGACGCTCATGCTTTTGATCGTAGTCAAAGATACCCCCGAATAGTTTCGGAGCGCTCGGACAGGTCCTTGATGGTGTTCAGGATCGGGTTGATTTCCATGACGGGCAGCACTCGTTGGCGAACTTTTGAAAGCCGGCGAGTATAACGTAATCACGCGGTCAAGGCAGCCCGTCTGGCGGCTGTCGGGGTGAATCACTTGACACATTGCCCCTGTAGGAGCTGCCGCAGGCTGCGATCTTTTGATTTTGCTTTTAAAGATCAAAAGATCGCAGCCTGCGGTAGCTCCTACAGCAATTGATGGGTTACTCGATACCTACCTGGTTACGGCCATTGTTTTTCGCCTGATACAACCCACGATCCGCCGCCGAAATCAGCAACCGGCAGTCGCTGCCCGCCTGCGGCACCATGGTCGCCAGGCCGATGCTGATGGTCAGGCTCGCCCCTTCGCTCGGAGTGTTGTGCGGAATCTTCAGCGCCGCCACGGTCTGGCGCAGCTTCTCTGCCACCAGCCGGGCACCGCCCGGCGAGGTGTTCGGCAGTACCAGCGCGAACTCTTCACCGCCGTAGCGTGCCGGCAGATCCGACGGTCGCGCGCTGGCGTCGCGGATCGCCGTGGCGACCTTGCGCAGCGCCTCATCGCCTTCGACATGGCCAAAGCTGTCGTTGTAGGACTTGAAGTAATCGACGTCGATCATCAGCAACGACAACTGGCTCTGATCGCGCAACGAGCGGCGCCACTCCAGCTCCAGGTACTCGTCGAAGTGCCGGCGGTTGGACAGCCCGGTCAGGCCGTCGGAGTTCATCAGCCGTTGCAGCACCAGGTTGGTGTCGAGCAACTGCTGCTGGCTGACGCGCAACGCACGGTACGCCGCATCCCGCTGCAGCAGGGTCATGTAGGAGCGCGAGTGATAGCGAATGCGCGCCACCAACTCGATGGTGTCCGGCAGTTTCACCAGATAATCGTTGGCCCCGGCGGAGAACGCCGCGCTCTTGATCAGCGGATCCTCCTTGGTCGACAGCACAATGATCGGGATGTCCTTGGTCGCCGGGTGATTGCGGTATTCGCGCACCAGGCTCAGGCCGTCGAGGCCGGGCATCACCAGGTCCTGCAAAATCACCGTCGGCTTGATCCGGACCGCCTGGGCGATGGCCTGGTGCGGGTCGGAACAGAAGTGGAAGTCGATGTTCTCTTCGTTCGACAGCCCACGGCGCACGGCTTCGCCGATCATCGCCTGATCGTCCACCAACAACACCATGGCGGCGTTCTCGTCGGTTTTAATGTCGTCGATCTGTAAATCATTCATGGGCGGTCACCTGAGTACTGCGGGGGCCAGGATTGCGGAAAACACTGTTCATTTGGGGAAAACCTCCAGCAATCGTGGCGCTATCTTTTCCAGTGGACGGATTTCGACGGCTGCATCGATCGCCGCTGCGGCCTTGGGCATGCCGTACACCGCACTGCTTTGCTGATCCTGCGCGATGGTCAGGTATCCCTGCTGGCGCATGAGCTTAAGCCCTTGCGCCCCGTCGCGTCCCATTCCGGTCAATAAAACCCCGATGGCATCGCCGTTCCAATAGTTGGCGACACTTTCGAAGAAGACGTCGATCGAGGGTCGGTAGATCTCGTTGACCGGCTCGGCGGTGTAGGCCAGCGTGCCGTTTTTCAATAAGCGAATATGGTGATTGGTGCCAGCCAGCAGCACCGCGCCGGCCTGTGGCGGCTCGCCTTCGCGGGCCAGGCGCACGTCCAGGCCACTGGCGCTGGCCAGCCATTCGGCCATGCCCGCGGCAAACACCTGATCGACGTGCTGCACCAGCACAATGGCCGCCGAAAAATTGCGCGGCAGGCCCTTGAGCAATACTTCCAGCGCGGCCGGCCCGCCGGCAGACGAGCCGATCGCCACCAGCCGCTTGCACGACGCCGAACTGCGGTGCGGTGTCGGCACCGGACGCGAACGCGGGGTTTTCTCGCCGATCAGCCAGCCGATATTGAGGATCTTGCGCAGCAACGGCGCCGCCGCTTCCTGCGCGTTACCGGCCCCCAGGGCCGGGGTATCGACCACATCCAGCGCACCGTGGCCCATGGCCTCGAACACCCGATGCACGTTCTGCTGGCGGTCAACCGTAACGATGACGATCGCGCACGGGGTTTCGGCCATGATCCGTCGCGTGGCCTCGACACCGTCCATGACCGGCATGATCAGGTCCATCAGGATCAGATCCGGGGTGTTTTCGGCGCACAGACGCACGGCCTCGGCGCCGTTGCCGGCCACCCAGACCACTTGATGCGCCGGCTCGAAGGCCAGCGCACGGCGCAAAGCCTCCACCGCCAGTGGCATGTCGTTGACGATTGCGATTTTCATGCCCGCGCTCCTCCAATGAGCTCAACCACTGCATCGAGCAGGGCGTCGTCATGAAAACTGGCCTTGGCTAAATAATAGTCGGCGCCCGCATCCAGTCCACGACGGCGGTCCTCTTCACGGTCCTTGTACGAGACCACCATCACCGGTAGCGATTGCAGACGGGTATCACGGCGCAGCAACGTAACCAGTTCGATGCCGTCCATACGCGGCATGTCGATGTCGGTGATCAGCAAATCGAAGTCCTCCGAACGCAGCGCGTTCCAGCCGTCCATGCCATCCACCGCGACCGCCACGTCGTAGCCGCGATTGAGTAGCAGCTTGCGCTGCAGCTCGCGCACCGTGAGCGAATCGTCGACCACCAGAATCCGTTTGCGCGCCACTTCGGCGGCCTGGTTGCCGTGCCGCGCAATACGCTCCAGACGCCCGGTGTTGAGCAGCTTGTCCACCGAGCGCAACATGTCTTCGACATCGACGATCAGCACCACCGAGCCATCGTCAAGCAGCGCCCCGGCGGAGATGTCCTGCACCTTGCCCAGTCGTTCATCCAGCGGCAGCACCACCAGAGTGCGCTCGCCGACAAATCGTTCGACCGCCACGCCATAGACCGCATCGCGCTCGCGGATCACCACGACCTTGAGGGTTTCGCCGCTGCTCTGACTGGCCGGACGATTCAGCAACTGGCTGGCGGCGACCAACCCGACATGTCGGCCTTCGTGCCAGAAATGCTGGCGACCTTCGATCTGCACGATGTCCTGTGGCTCCAGGTCGCACATGCGCTCGATGTGCGCCAGCGGAAACGCATAGGCTTCCTCGCCGACCTCCACCACCAGACTGCGCACTACCGACAGGGTCAGCGGCACTTCCAGATGAAAGCGGCTGCCCTCGCCCGCCGTCTGCTCCAGCACCACTGCACCGCGCAGTTGCCGGACCATGTGCTGCACCGCGTCGAGGCCGACGCCACGCCCCGACACTTCGGTGACGGTGTCGCGCAGGCTGAAACCTGGCAGGAACAGGAACGTCAGCAGTTCTTCTTCGCTCAACTGCGCGGCAGTTTCGGCCGGTGACAATTGGCGTTCAACGATGCTGCGGCGGACCTTTTCCAGGTCGACACCATTGCCGTCGTCACTCAGTTCGAGCACCAGCAAACCGGCCTGATGCGAAGCACGCAGGCGGATCAGGCCCTCTTCGGACTTGCCCTTGAGCAGGCGTTGTTCCGGGGTTTCGATGCCGTGGTCGACCGCGTTACGCAGCAGATGAGTCAGCGGCGCTTCGAGTTTTTCCAGTACGTCGCGGTCGACCTGCGTCTTCTCGCCTTCGATTTCCAGCCGCACCTGTTTGCCAAGACTGCGCCCCAGATCCCGAACCATGCGCACCTGACCGGTGAGCACGTCGGCAAACGGGCGCATGCGGCAGGCCAGCGCGGTGTCGTAGAGCACTTGTGCGCGCTGGCTGGCCTGCCAGGCGAATTCGTCGAGCTCGGCGTTCTTTTCCGCGAGCAATTGCTGAGACTCGGCCAGCAAGCGCCGCGCATCTTCAAGGGCTTCCTGGGCTTCGAGGCTCAGCGTCTGTTCCTTGAGATGCACATTGAGGCTTTCCAGCGCCCGTAGACCATTGTTCTGCATGCGCCTGAGGCGCTGCATGGTCGCTAGATGCGGCTTCAGTCGCTGGGTTTCGACCAGTGATTTACTCGACAGGTCGAGCAGGCTGTTCAGACGCTCGGCAGTGACCCGCAGCACGCGCTCGCCACCTTCGGTGGTGCGTTTGTTCTTGCGCGGTGCCGGGTCGGAGGTTTCCTGCGGTGTATCAACCGCCGGCCTGGGCGCTGGCGGTGGCGGTGGCGTTTCGATCGGCGCAGACGGTGCCTGCATCTGCAATTCGGCCATGGGCGGCGACGCCACGGCGGGCGGTGTCGAAGGGTCGAGCAGGCGGCCCATCAACGCCACATACGCCTCAATGTCCGGCGCTTGCGGGGCATTGGCCGGTGTGGCGATACGCATCAACAGATCGGTGCCCTGCAACAACGCATCGATGTGCTCGGGGCGCAGCAACAGCCGCTTTTCTTGAGCGCTGACCAGACAATCTTCCATCACGTGGGCGACGCTGACACCGTTGTCGATGCCGACGATCCGCGCCGCGCCCTTGAGCGAGTGCGCCGCACGCATGCACGATTCCAGATAGTCGGCCTGAGTCGGATTACGCTCCAGCGCCAGCAGCCCACTGCTCAGCACCTGGGTCTGGGCCTCGGCTTCGAGGCTGAACAGTTCCAGCAGCGAGGCGTCGCGCATTTGCTCGGGGGTCATGTGAGGCTCCGGGTCACGGCGGACAGCAACTGTTCTTCATCCAGCCAACGCAGGCTGCGCCCCCGGAATTGCAGGACACCACGGGTGTATTTGGCGCTGGCAGTGCTGTTGTGCTCACTGCCGGCACGCGACGCGGCGTCGAGAATTTTTTCATCGATGGCGTGGATGCCGTCGACCTCATCCACTGGCACCACCACCGGCCCACCGTGGGCGGCGACGATCAACATGCGCGGCATGATCCGCGCGCCCGTGGCCGGTGCGGCGTTGCCATCCAGATCGAGCAACTCGACCAGCGACAGGCACGCCACCAGCGCGCCGCGCACGTTCGCCACGCCGAGCAGGGCCCGCGAGCGCTGGTGCGGCAACGAGTGAATTGCCTGCAGCGGAGCGACTTCCACCAGACTGCGGGTGGCCAGGCCCAGCCACTCTTCGCCCAGGCGGAACATCAGCAGCGAACGGGTTTTCACATCGCTTTCGACCGCCACGGCGACCGGGTCGCGCTCATCCTGCTGCAACGCATAGCGGTCGAGTAGACGCGTGGCGGCAGCGGAATACACCGCGCAGTTTCGGCAGTGAATATGCTCGGTCAGCAACGGGCAGGACTTGTCGCCGTGAATGCCGATGCGGTTCCAGCAGTCATCGATGGCCCGGGCGTCTTCGTGGGTGACGTTCAAGGTGTCGGACGGGATCATCGTTTACGCTCACTGTCGGCGGTACGACCGCTGCGCGCGGCGCGTTCCTGCAATCGTCTGGCACCGGCGCTGTCGCCCTGGGCCTGCAGCAACGCAGCCAGGTGCATCAAGGCTTCGGGATGCTGCGGCTCAAGGTACAAGGCCTTGCGGTAATGGCTCTGGGCTTCGAGGGTGGCGCCGGCCACGTCACTGAGCAGGCCGAGCCAGTAGAACACCTGCGCCACCGGTTCGTGACTGCGCAGGTACTGCTCGCACGCCGCACGGGCCTCGGCGCTTTTGCCTTCGTTGGCCAGCGCAGCGATGTTGGCGAGCAAGGTCGCCGCGTCCGGGTTGACGCTTTTGCTGCTGACGGGCAACGGTGCAACGTTGGCAAACGGACGCGGGCGCACGGGTGGCGGCGGCGTGCGCAGCGGTTGGCGCACGGGCAATGGTGGCGGAGTCGGCAGCGACAGCGGTTGCGGTACCGGATCGTTTTGTCGACTGAAGGCAAACGACTGTGGGATGCCAATCGAGCGCATGCCCAGACGCCCGAGCAGACTGCCCTCGGCCGGGCCGATGAACAGCACGCCATCCACGTGAGTCAGACGCTTGAGCACTTCGAACACCTGCTTCTGGGTCGGCTGGTCGAAATAGATCAACAGGTTGCGGCAGAACACGAAATCGAACGGCGGCTCACCCGCCAGCAGCGTCGGATCCAGCACATTGCCGGCCTGCAGGCGCACCTGTTCGCGCACGGCGTCGCTGACTCGATGGCCGTCCTGTTCGGCGGTGAAATGACGCTCGCGAAAGTCCAGCTCCTGACCCCGAAACGAGTTCTTGCCGTACAGCCCGCGCCGCGCCTTGTCCACCGACAGCGGGCTGACATCCATGCCATCGACCTTGAACTGATGGGGCTTGAGCCCGGCATCGAGCAAGGCCATGGCAATCGAATAGGGTTCCTCGCCGGTCGAACACGGCAGGCTGAGGATGCGCAGCGCGCGCATGTTGTTCAATTCGTCCAGACGCTTGCGCGCCAGCTTGCCGAGGGTGGCGAAGGATTCCGGGTAACGGAAAAACCAGGTTTCGGGGACGATCACCGCCTCGATCAACGCCTGCTGTTCGTCCCGCGAACCTTGCAACAGTTGCCAGTATTCATCGCTGTGCGCCGCTTGCGAGAGCGTGGTGCGTTGGCGCACCGCGCGCTCGATGATCGCCGGTCCGACCGACGTGACATCCAGACCGATGCGTTCCTTGAGGAAATCGAAAAAACGCTGATCGCTGCTCATGACTGCGCCTCATGCGGCGCGGGAAAGAGCAGGCTGCGCACGGCGTCATCCAGCAAATCGTTGACCCGCACCCACTGCACCAGGCCCTGGGCATCTTCGCGCACCGGGCCGAGGTACGGCGCCTGACGATTGTCCAGACCATACGGCTGAAAATCCTCGGGATTGCAGCGCAGGGTATCGGTCGCCTGTTCGAGTATCAGTCCGAGCCAGCGTGACGGCTGCCGTTCATCCGGGCGGTAATGCACCAGCACCAGCCGGGTGCTGGTACGCGCCTCGGCCGGTTGGCCGAAGGTCAGCGCACTGAGGTCGATGGCCGGCACCACCGCACCGCGATAGGCGAACACCCCGGCGACCCAGTTCGGCGCTTGGGCAATCGGCTTCAACGGCAGGCGCGGCAACACTTCCGCCACCTCGGTGGCGCGCAAGGCGTAACGCTCGCTGCCGATGCGAAACAGCAGGAACAACGCCTGCTTCGCCACCGGCGCTGCGCTGCGTTTGGCGGTGATTTCGCTCATCAGACTTTGAATCGCGAAACGCCACTGCGCAGCCCGACGGCCACCTGGCTCAGTTCGTCGATGGCGAAACTGGCCTGACGCAACGACTCGACGGTCTGGCTGCTGGCGTCGCCCAACTGCACCAGCGCATGGTTGATCTGTTCGGCACCGGTGGCCTGGGCCTGCATGCCTTCGTTGACCATCAACACCCGCGGCGCCAGCGCCTGCACCTGATGGATGATCTGCGACAGTTGCTCGCCGACCTGCTGCACTTCGGCCATGCCCCGGCGCACTTCTTCGGAGAACTTGTCCATGCCCATCACGCCGGCAGACACCGCCGACTGGATCTCGCGGACCATCTGCTCAATGTCGTAAGTGGCGACGGCGGTCTGATCCGCCAGACGCCGTACTTCGGTGGCGACCACGGCAAAACCACGGCCGTACTCACCGGCCTTCTCGGCCTCGATGGCGGCGTTGAGCGACAGCAGGTTGGTCTGATCGGCGACCTTGACGATGGTCACCACCACCTGATTGATGTTGCCGGCCTTCTCGTTGAGGATCGCCAGTTTGGCATTGACCAGATCGGCTGCGCCCATCACCGAGTGCATGGTGTCTTCCATGCGCGCCAGGCCTTGCTGGCCGGAACCGGCGAGTACCGAGGCCTGATCGGCGGCGGTGGACACTTCGGTCATGGTGCGCACCAGATCCCGCGAGGTGGCGGCGATTTCCCGCGAGGTCGCGCCGATTTCGGTGGTGGTGGCCGCGGTTTCGGTGGCGGTGGCCTGTTGCTGCTTCGACGTGGCGGCAATCTCGGTCACCGAGGTGGTCACCTGCACCGAGGAACGCTGGGCCTGAGACACCAGCGAGGTCAGCTCGGTCATCATGTCGTTGAAGCCGGTTTCCACCGCGCCGAACTCGTCCTTGCGATCCAGATTCAGACGGCTGCTCAAGTCACCGGTGCGCATGATTTCGAGGATCTTCACGATGCGGTTCATCGGCGCCATGATCGCGCGCATCAGCAGCAGGCCACAGGCACCTGCCGCCAGCACGGCCACCAGCAGCGAGACAAACATGCTGACCTTGGCCGCCGCTACCGCCTCGTCGATGTTGGCCATGGCCTGATCGGCGACCCGCTTGTTCTCGCCGATGATGTCGTTGAGTTTCATGCGACCGGTGTACCAGGCCGGGGTCAGCTTCTCGGTGAACAGCTTGACCGCGTCGGCTTCCAGGTTGCGCTTGTGCAAGTCGAGCACCTGATCCTGGATCTGCATGTAGGTGTCGTGATCCTTCTCGAACGCAGCGAACTCGACCCGGTCCTCGTCGGTGGTGACGGTGTTGCGGTAGTTGGCCATCTGCTCCTGCAGGCGCGTCTCGAACGCCTTGTAGTCCGCCGCATCTTCACTGCTGATACCCTGCCCTTCCTTGAGGCCCAGCAGCTCTTGGGTCTGCAGATAACTGTCGACCCACGCGCCGCGGATCATCGAGCTGTAATAGACGCCGGGAACGGCGTCATCACGCACGCTGCTTTCACTGGCTTCGATTTTCAGCAGGCGGGAATACGAAACGACGACCATCAGCAACATGATGGCGATAATCACCGCAAAGCTCGCCAAAATGCGTTGGCGCAACGTCCAGTTCTTCACAGTGATTCCTCGTGCCTAAGTCGAAATGCGGGGAGTATAGCCGAGGGCGGTGTCTCATTTATAAGACGCTTTTTAACCCTCGGGCCGACCCGAGGTGGTTGGCGGGAAGGCTCTGGGGTGGGACTGTCCGACAATCCGGGGCTGACGTGCCAGTGATGGAACGGCAAAAAGGGGCGATGGATCGGCCATTGCTGTTGTTGTGAGGCTGGAAACGCAATCGCGAGCAGGCTTCGGTGCCTGGCGCAAAACCTGTAGGAGCTGCGGCACGCTGCGATCTTTTGATGTTGGCTTTGAAAATCAAAANCAGCTCCTACACAAGTACCGCGTGTTCAGGCAGTTCTATAGCGATACCTGTCGCACCTGTTTCTCCAATTCCACCTTCAACCCCGGCTCCAGCTTCAGTTGCTTGGCCAATTCCTCCAGATACGCCTTTTCCATAAAGCTCTCCTCATCCACCAGCATCACGCTGGCGATGTACATTTCCGCCGCCATCTCCGGCGTACTCGCGGCGCGGGCGACGTCGCCTGGGTCGAGGGGTTTGTTGAGTTCGGCGTGCAGCCAGTGTTGCAGTTCCTGATCGTTGTCGAGTTTGGTGAATTCGCCTTCGATCAATTGGCGCTCGCGATCATCGATATGGCCATCAGCCTTTGCGGCGGCGACCAGTGCTTTGAGAATGGCCTGGCTGTGTTGCTCGGCCTGCGCCGGTGGCAAGCGGTCGAGGGTTTGCGGTTCGGTTTGTGGGGCGGTGCCTTTTTGCGCGTTCCAGTTGCCGTAGGCCTTGTACGCCAGCACACCCAGCGCCGCGAGGCCGCCGTAGATCGCGACCTTGCCGCCGACCTTGCGCACTTTCTTGTTGCCGAGAAGCAGCCCCATCGCCCCGGCCGCCAGCGCACCACCGCCGGCTCCCGACAGCAGACCGCCCAGCGCCCCTGAGCCTGAAGACCCACCAAGCAAACCGCCCAGGCCGCCAGCCGCCGGTTTGTTCTGCGCGCCGCCGGCCTTGTTCTGCAACAGATCCTGGCCGGATTTGAGTAGTTGGTCGAGCAATCCACGGGTGTTCATGTTCCGCCTCCAAAACAGGGGTTATCCGGATCTATCAGGCCCTCAGCCTAGTTCGAAAGTGCCCTGGCCCGGCCTGCGAGTGTGCTTCCAGATGTTGCTCAGCAGGCGCAGGCCCTTCGTGAAAATCGATATACACTCAGGCCAATCGATAAAAACCGCCCACCGGGTACCCTTCTCATGATGACCCTGCGTCAGATCCGTCACTTCATCGCGGTGGCCGAGACCGGCTCGATCTCCGCCGCCGCGCAAACCGCGTTCATATCCCA
Organism: Pseudomonas sp. 22189; assembly: GCF_052045635.1. Taxonomy (NCBI): domain Bacteria; kingdom Pseudomonadati; phylum Pseudomonadota; class Gammaproteobacteria; order Pseudomonadales; family Pseudomonadaceae; genus Pseudomonas; species Pseudomonas sp. 22189. The sequence continues at coordinate 126,100 of NZ_JBQEPG010000002.1, read as the reverse complement.
GTCGACCCTGACGCTGGCGATCCAGCAACTGGAAGAGGAAATCGGCGTCAGCCTGTTCAACCGTCACGCCAAGGGCATGACCTTGACTCATCAGGGTCATCAATTCCTGCGCCAGGCGCATCTGATTCTGGCAACGGTGGATAACGCCAAGCGCAGCCTGCAACAAAGCACCGACCAAGTGGCCGGGCAGTTGATTGTCGGCGTGACCAGTCTGGTGGCCGGTTATTACCTCGCCGATTTGCTCACCCGTTTTCAGCGCGCCTATCCCAATGTCGAGATCCGGGTGATGGAGGACGAGCGGCCGTACATCGAACATTTGCTGGTCAGCGGCGAGATCGATGTCGGCGTGCTGATCCTGTCCAACCTCGAAGACCGCCACGCCTTGCAAACCGAAGTGCTGACTCACTCGCCGCACCGTCTGTGGCTGCCGGCCCAGCATCCGCTGCTGGAGCACGACAGCATCAATCTCGCCGATGTTGCCCGCGAACCGCTGATTCAACTGAACGTCGACGAGATGGATCGCAATGCCCAGCGCCTGTGGCGCGGCGCCGGGCTGCAACCGAAGATCACCCTGCGCACGGCATCCACCGAAGCCGTGCGAAGCCTTGTCGCAGCCGGCCTGGGCGTGTCGATCCAGCCGGACATGACTTACCGCCCGTGGTCACTGGAGGGCGACATCATCGAAGCACGGCCGATTGCCGACCTCAACCAGACCCTCGACGTCGGTCTGGCCTGGCGCCGTGGGACAGCGCGCCCCGCTCTGGTCGATCCATTCCTGACCGTGGCCCGCGAGCAGCCGCACGGCGGACGCAAGCCATCTATTTAATCGAATGCCACCTTCAGTATTTAGAATTTGTCGACCTCGGAGCCGCACACTAGTCTTGCTGCATCTATAAGACGGTCGGTTCCCCGGTACGGGAGCCCCAATGACCACACAAGAAAAGAGATCGCGGAAAATGGCTGGCGTGCAGACCCCGATGTGTACCGCGTTGCTGATCGACGGCGAACTGGTCGCCGGGCAGGGTTTTGTCGAACCGATCCTCAACCCGGCCACCGGTGAAATCCTCACCCACATCGCCGAGGCCAGCACCGAGCAGGTCGAAACCGCGATTCTCGCCGCCCACCGCGCCTTTGCCGAATGGTCGCGCACCACACCGCAACAACGTTCCAGTCTGCTGCTGGACATCGCCAACGCCGTCGAAAAACACGCCGATTACCTCGCCCGCCTCGAAGCGCTGAACTGCGGCAAGCCGCTGCACCTGGCGCGGCAGGACGATCTGAGCGCCACCGTCGACGTGTTCCGCTTCTTCGCTGGTGCCGTGCGCTGCCAGACCGGTCAGCTCAGTGGCGAGTACCTGCCGGGTTACACCAGCATGGTGCGTCGCGATCCGATTGGCGTGGTGGCGTCGATTGCCCCGTGGAACTACCCGATCATGATGGCCGCGTGGAAAATCGCCCCGGCCCTCGCCGCCGGCAACACCCTGGTGTTCAAGCCATCCGAACACACACCGCTGTCGATCCTCGCACTGGCGCCAGCACTCGCCGAGATCCTGCCGCGCGGGGTCATCAACATCATCTGCGGCGGTGGCGAAGGCGTCGGTAGCCATCTGGTCGGTCACGCCAAGGTGCGCATGGTCTCGCTGACCGGCGATATCGTCACCGGGCAGAAGATCCTCCAGGCCGCGGCAAAAACCCTCAAGCGCACGCATCTGGAACTCGGCGGCAAAGCCCCGGTGATCGTCTGCAACGACGCGGATATTCAAGCGGTGGTCGACGGCGTGCGCACCTACGGTTACTACAACGCCGGGCAGGACTGCACCGCCGCGTGCCGGATCTACGCGCAAACAGGCATTCACGACAAATTGGTCGCCGAGCTCGGCGCAGCGGTCAGCAGCCTGCGCTTCGCCGGCAAGCGCGATGCCGACAACGAGATCGGCCCGCTGATCAGCACCCGCCAGCGCGACCGCGTCGCCAGTTTCGTCGAACGCGCCCTCGGCCAGCCGCACATCGAGCGGGTGACCGGCGCGGCGGTGCATTCCGGCGCCGGGTTCTTTTACCAGCCGACGCTGCTGGCCGGTTGCAAACAGACTGATGAAATCGTTCAGCGCGAAGTGTTCGGCCCAGTGGTGACCGTGACCCGCTTCGACGAACTCGCGCAAGCCGTGGACTGGGCCAACGACTCCGAATACGGCCTCGCCTCGTCGGTGTGGACGCAGAATCTGGACAAGGCAATGCAGGTCGCCGCCCGTTTGCAGTACGGCTGCACCTGGATCAACAGCCATTTCATGCTGGTCAGCGAAATGCCCCACGGCGGACTGAAACGCTCCGGATACGGCAAAGACTTGTCCAGTGATTCGCTGCAGGACTACAGCGTGGTACGGCACATCATGGCCCGCCACGGCCAGCATCTCTGACTACGCTAATAACAAGCCATCAACGGCATGCTTCACCGCGTTCACAACTGCCCCGACCATAATTTAAAGAAGAGGGTTCAACCATGTTCGTGCACAAGACCGCACTGCTCAGTGCAATCACCACGGCCCTGCTGGCCAGTGCCAGTCTGCAAGCCGCCGAGCCGCTGAAGGCCGTCGGCGCCGGCGAGGGTCAGCTGGATATCGTGGCCTGGCCCGGTTACATCGAACGTGGCGAGAGTGACAAGGCTTACGACTGGGTCACCGGTTTCGAAAAAGAAACCGGCTGCAAGGTCAATGTGAAGACTGCCGCCACCTCCGACGAAATGGTCAGCCTGATGGCCAAGGGTGGTTACGACCTGGTCACCGCGTCCGGTGATGCGTCATTGCGCTTGATCGTCGGCAAACGCGTGCAACCGATCAACACCGCGTTGATCCCGAACTGGAACACCCTCGATCCACGCCTGAAAGATGCGCCATGGTACGTGGTCAACAAGCAGACCTACGGCACCCCGTATCAGTGGGGCCCGAACGTGCTGATGTACAACACCAACGTGTTCAAGACGCCGCCGACCAGCTGGAATGTGCTGTTCGACGCGCAGAATTTCCCCGACGGCAAGCCGAACAAGGGTCGCGTGCAGGCCTATGACGGGCCGATCTACATCGCCGATGCGGCGCTGTACCTGAAAACCGCCAAGCCTGAACTGGGGATCAAGGATCCGTATCAATTGACCGAAGCACAGTACAAAGCGGTGCTCGATCTGTTGCGTGCGCAGCAGCCTTTGATCCACCGCTACTGGCACGACACCACGGTACAGATGAGCGACTTCAAGAACGAAGGCGTGGTGGCGTCGAGTGCCTGGCCGTATCAGGTCAACGGCCTGATCAATGAGAAACAGCCGATTGCCTCGACCATCCCGAAAGAAGGCGCCACCGGTTGGGCCGACACCACCATGCTGCACGCCGAGGCCAAGCACCCTAATTGCGCTTACAAGTGGATGGACTGGTCGCTGCAGCCGAAAGTCCAGGGTGACGTGGCGGCGTGGTTTGGTTCGTTGCCAGCCGTGCCGGCGGCGTGCAAGGAGAGCGAATTGCTCGGCGCCGAGGGTTGCAAGACCAATGGTTTTGACCAGTTCGACAAGATCGCCTTCTGGAAAACCCCGCAGGCTGAAGGTGGCAAATTCGTGCCGTACAGTCGCTGGACTCAGGATTACATCGCGATCATGGGCGGCAGGTAAGCCCTTTCAAGATCAAAAGATCGCAGCCTGCGGCAGCTCCTACATCAATGGACACCGCTTTCCTGTAGGAGCTGCCGCAGGCTGCGATCTTTTCGACGCAACACCTGATCACTTTTTGAAAGCCTGCTTTACCGGAGCACCGCACCATGACGCTTGCAGTCCAGTTCACCAACGTTTCCCGGCAGTTTGGCGAGGTGAAGGCCGTTGACCGGGTTTCCATCGATATTCAGGACGGCGAGTTCTTTTCCATGCTCGGCCCATCCGGCTCGGGCAAAACCACCTGCCTGCGCCTGATCGCCGGGTTCGAACAACCGAGCGCCGGCTCGATCCGCATCCACGGCGCCGAAGCGGCCGGTCTGCCGCCGTATCAACGTGATGTAAACACCGTCTTCCAGGACTACGCGCTGTTCCCGCACATGAACGTGCTGGACAACGTCGCCTACGGCTTGAAGGTCAAAGGCGTGAGTAAAACCGAGCGCCACAAGCGCGCCGAAGAGGCGTTGGACATGGTCGCGCTCGGTGGTTACGGCGCGCGCAAACCGGTGCAGTTGTCCGGCGGTCAGCGCCAGCGTGTCGCCCTCGCCCGCGCCTTGGTCAATCGCCCACGCGTGCTGCTGCTCGATGAACCGCTCGGCGCCCTCGATCTGAAATTGCGCGAGCAGATGCAGAGCGAACTGAAGAAGCTGCAACGCCAGCTCGGCATTACCTTCATCTTCGTGACCCATGACCAGACCGAAGCGCTGTCGATGTCCGACCGCGTGGCGGTGTTCAACAAGGGCCGCATCGAGCAGGTCGACAGCCCGCGCAATCTGTACATGAAACCGACCACCACCTTCGTCGCCGAATTCGTCGGCACTTCCAACGTGATTCGCGGCGATCTGGCGCGCCAGCTCAGCGGCCATCCGCAGCCGTTTTCGATTCGCCCCGAGCACGTGCGTTTCGCCGAAGGGCCGCTCGCCAGCCATGAAATCGAAGTCAGCGGCGTGCTGCATGACATCCAGTATCAGGGCAGCGCCACGCGCTATGAACTGACCCTGGAAAACGGCCAGACCCTGAGCATCAGCCACGCCAACAATCAGTGGATCGACAGCAGCGCGCAGCACCAGACCGGCCAGCGCCTGCACGCACGCTGGGCGCGGGAAGCGATGATCCCACTGCACGACACTGTTTCGAGCGGGGTGTGAGATGAACACGCTCGCAATGACTCAAGCACCGCCGCTGCGGCGGTTTTCCAACCTGCTCTATCGCAAGCCGAATCTGTATCTGTCGCTGCTGCTGGTGCCGCCGATGTTATGGTTTGGCGCGATCTATCTCGGCTCGTTGCTGGTGCTGCTGTGGCAGGGTTTCTACACCTTCGACGACTTCACCATGGCGGTCACCCCCGACCTGACCCTGGCGAATTTTGCCGCGCTGTTCCAGCCGTCGAACTTCGACATCATCCTGCGCACGCTGAGCATGGCCATCGTGGTGTCGATCGCCAGCGCCATCGTCGCGTTCCCGATTGCCTATTACATGGCGCGCTACACCACGGGCAAGACCAAGGCGTTTTTCTACATCGCGGTGATGCTGCCGATGTGGGCCAGTTACATCGTCAAGGCCTATGCGTGGACGTTGCTGCTGGCCAAGGGCGGTGTGGCGCAGTGGTTCGTGCAGCATCTGGGACTGGAGCCGGTGTTGCAGTTCATTCTGGGGATTCCCGGCGTCGGCGGCAGCACCTTGTCGACCTCACATCTGGGACGCTTCATGGTCTTTGTCTATATCTGGTTGCCGTTCATGATCCTGCCGATTCAGGCCTCGCTGGAGCGCCTGCCGCCGTCGCTGTTGCAGGCGTCTGCCGACCTCGGGGCCAAGCCGCGCCAGACCTTCATGCAGGTGATTCTGCCGCTGTCGGTGCCGGGTATTGCTGCCGGCTCGATCTTCACTTTTTCACTGACCCTGGGCGACTTCATCGTGCCGCAACTGGTCGGCCCGCCGGGCTACTTCGTTGGCAGCATGGTGTATGCGCAGCAAGGCGCGATCGGCAACATGCCGATGGCGGCGGCGTTCACGCTGGTGCCGATTGTGTTGATCGCGGTTTACCTGTCCATCGTTAAACGTCTGGGGGCCTTCGATGCACTCTGAAAAGGCTTCATTGGGTTTGCGCATCGCAGCCTGGGGCGGGTTGGTGTTTCTGCACTTCCCGATCCTGATCATCTTCCTATACGCCTTCAACACCGAGGAAGCGGCGTTCAGTTTTCCGCCAAAGGGTTTCACCCTGCACTGGTTCAGTGTGGCGTTTTCGCGGCCGGATGTGCTGGAGGCGATCAAGCTCTCACTGCAGATTGCCGCCATCGCTACGTTGATCGCGATGGTGCTCGGCACATTGGCTTCAGCTGCGTTGTATCGCCGGGACTTCTTCGGCAAGCAGGGCATTTCGCTGATGCTGATCTTGCCGATTGCGTTGCCGGGGATCATCACCGGGATCGCGCTGCTGGCGACGTTCAAGACGCTGGGGATCGAGCCGGGGATGTTCACCATCATCGTTGGTCACGCGACGTTCTGCGTGGTGATCGTCTACAACAACGTCATCGCCCGCCTGCGGCGTACTTCGCACAGTCTGATCGAGGCCTCGATGGATCTGGGTGCCGATGGCTGGCAGACCTTCCGCTACATCATCCTGCCGAACCTCGGCTCGGCGCTGTTGGCCGGCGGCATGCTCGCGTTTGCACTGTCGTTCGATGAAATCATCGTCACCACGTTTACCGCCGGGCATGAGCGCACGTTGCCGCTGTGGTTGCTCAATCAACTCAGCCGTCCTCGGGATGTGCCGGTGACCAACGTCGTCGCGATGCTGGTGATGATGGTGACCATGCTGCCGATCCTAGGCGCGTATTACCTGACCCGGGGTGGCGAGAGTGTCGCCGGTAGCGGTGGCAAATAATTGAATAACCACTGAACAAACCGAATCCCTGTAGGAGCTGCCGAAGGCTGCGATCTTGTTGCTTTGAAAATCAAGATCAAGATCAAAAGATCGCAGCCTTCGGCAGCTCCTACATGGTTCGGTTTCGACAGAACAATAAAAGTGTTAGTGAGGACAACAGACATGCAAACCAGACTCTTGATCAACGGCCACCTGGTCAACGGCGAAGGCCCGGCGCAACCGGTGCTCAACCCGGCGCTCGGCAGTGTGCTGGTGGAGATCAACGAAGCCTCCGAGGCCCAGGTCGATGCCGCCGTGCGCGCCGCCGATAACGCGTTCGCCGAGTGGTCGCAAACCACACCGAAAGACCGTTCGCTGCTGCTGCTCAAACTCGCCGACGCCATCGAAGCCCATGGCGAGGAACTGGCTAAACTCGAATCCGACAACTGCGGCAAGCCCTACAGCGCCGCGCTGAATGACGAGATTCCGGCGATTGCCGACGTGTTCCGTTTCTTCGCCGGCGCCAGCCGTTGCATGAGTGGTTCGGCCGGTGGCGAATACCTGCCTGGCCACACCTCAATGATTCGCCGCGACCCGGTGGGCGTGATCGCCTCGATTGCGCCGTGGAACTACCCGCTGATGATGGTCGCCTGGAAAATCGCCCCGGCCCTCGCTGCCGGTAATACCGTGGTGCTCAAGCCGTCGGAACAAACCCCGCTGACCGCGTTGCGTCTGGCCGAACTGGCGTCGGACATCTTCCCAGCCGGTGTACTCAATCTGGTATTCGGTCGCGGTCCTGCCGTCGGCAGCCCGTTGGTCACGCATCCTAAAGTGCGCATGGTCTCGCTGACTGGCTCCATCGCCACTGGCTCGAACATCATTTCCAGCACCGCCGACAGCGTCAAACGCATGCACATGGAACTGGGCGGCAAGGCGCCGGTGATCATCTTCGACGACGCCGATATCGATGCTGCGGTGGAAGGTATTCGCACCTTTGGTTTCTACAATGCCGGGCAGGACTGCACCGCCGCGTGCCGGATCTATGCGCAGCAGGGCATTTACGAAAAATTCGTCGAGAAGCTTGGCGCGGCGGTCAGCAGCATCAAGTATGGCTTGCAGGAAGATCCGTCGACTGAGCTTGGGCCGTTGATCACTGCGCAACATCGCGACCGCGTCGCTGGTTTTGTCGAACGTGCCGTGGCGCAGCCACACATTCGCTTGATCACCGGCGGCAAGGCTGTGGAAGGCAACGGCTTCTTCTTCGAACCGACGGTGCTGGCGGATGCACAGCAGGATGACGAAATCGTGCGCCGCGAAGTGTTCGGGCCGGTGGTGTCGGTGACCAAGTTCACCGATGAAGCCCAAGCGCTGGAATGGGCCAACGATTCGGACTACGGCCTCGCTTCCTCTGTATGGACGGCGGATGTAGGACGCGCTCATCGTTTGTCTGCTCGGTTGCAATACGGCTGCACCTGGGTGAATACCCACTTCATGCTCGTCAGCGAAATGCCCCACGGCGGTCAGAAACTGTCCGGCTACGGCAAGGACATGTCCATGTATGGGCTGGAGGACTACACCACGGTTCGGCATGTGATGTTCAAGCATTAACAGCAAAAAGATCGCAGCCTGCGGCAGCTCCTACAGNGCCCCTGTAGGAGCTGCCGCAGGCTGCGATCTTTTTCCGCGACACACGGATGATGTCGGCGATTCACCACCAGGCTTCACCGAAACCAAAACAATAACTACCGACCCGGGCGGCGCCCACAAAGCCCCGCCACGGTTTCGGCCATCCGAAATCTGCCGATTTCCCGGAGCAAAACACATGAGTGCCTCACCCGAACTCTCGGCCGCCGTTGCCGACAGCGATGCCGAACAACTGCGCAAACTGGGCTACACCTCGAACTTCAACCGCAGCATGAGCCTGTGGGAAAACTTCGCGCTGGGCTTCACTTATCTGTCACCGGTCGTAGGGGTTTATACCCTGTTCGGCCTGTGCCTCGCCGCCGGCGGGCCACCGATGTTCTGGGCTTACCTGCTGGTCGGTTGCGGCCAACTGCTGGTGTGCCTGATCTTCGGCGAAGTGGTGTCGCAGTTCCCGATTTCCGGCGGCGTCTATCCATGGGCGCGGCGCCTGGTTGGCAAGAAATGGGCATGGATGGTCGGCTGGATCTACTCCATCGCCCTGTGCGTGACCATTGCGGCAGTGGCTGTCGGTGCCGGGCCGTATCTGGCGGCGATGCTCGGATTTGAGCCGAGCAACAACACCAATATCGTCATCGCGCTGGTGCTGACACTGTTCGCCACGCTGGTCAATCTGAGCGGCACCCAAGTGCTGGCGCGGATCGCCATGTTCGGCTTCCTCTGCGAGCTGGTCGGCGCGGTGATCGTCGGCGTCTACCTGCTGGTCTTCGAACGTCATCAGCCGCTGAGCGTGCTGTTCAACACCTTCGACATCAGCGTTGACGGCTCGTACCTGCCGGCGTTCCTCACCGCCTCGCTGGCGGGGATGTTCCTTTACTACGGTTTCGAAGCCTGCGGCGACGTCGCCGAGGAAACCCCGAACCCCAGCGCAAAAATTCCGGTGGCCATGCGCATGACCATCTACATCGGCGGCATCGCGGCGATGTTCGCCTGCCTGGCGTTGATCCTCGCCGTGCCGGACATGCAAGCGGTGATCAACGGCACTGACAAAGACCCGGTCACCACCATCCTCAATAACACCTTCGGCCCGATCGGCTCGAAAGTGGTGATGGGCGTGGTGATGATTTCCTTCATATCCTGCGTCATCAGCCTGCAGGCAGCAGCCAGCCGTCTGCTGTACTCCTACGCTCGCGATGAAATGGTGATCGGCAGCCGACTGCTGAAAAAGATTTCTCCTACAACCCAAGTACCGGTTGCCGCACTGTTCGTGTCCGGCGTCCTGCCCGCCCTGATCATCGCCCTCGGTTTCTTCCTGCAGGACGCCGTGGCCACCATCGTCAGCTTCGCCGCCATCGGCATCTACCTCGCGTTCCAGATGATCGTGCTGGCCGCTTTGTACGCGCGGATGAAAGGCTGGAAACCCAGCGGCAAATTCACCCTCGGCGCGTGGGGCTGGCCAGTGAACATCGGCGCGCTGGCGTATGGCGTCGGCGCAATCATCAACATGGCCTGGCCTCGCACACCGGATGCGGCGTGGTATGTGAACTATGCGATGGTGTTGAGCACGGCGATCGTGATTGGACTGGGGCTGGTTTATATGTGGATCGGCAAGCCGTATGACCATGGGAAGGCGCCGGCTGGGGATGCGTGGAAGGTGAGTCGCTAAGACGAGTTCCCCGGAATCGAATTTTGATTCCGGGGCCTCCTCGAAGCGCCGTCATCAATTGTCTAGCCCTGAAACAGGTGTAAGCCTGTTTCAGGGCTAGACACACTCAAAACCGCGAAACACTGCGCATCGCATCCACCAGATAGCGCATCGCAATCCGGTCACTCTCCGACAACTCGCGATAACGCTCCACCAGCTTCAGCTCTTCAGAACTCAATCGACGCCTTCTGCGTCCGCTGCTCAGGCAGGGAAAGATGCCGAGCATTTCGGCGATGCCTTGTATTTTTGCCATGGACGATGTCCTTCTCTGATACGTCGAAGAATTGCTTGATCACCACATCGCCCTGCCCCTTACAGCAGCGCCTGTGCCCTGCCGGTCGCACCGGCCATGCCCATAGAATAGAAATTTAATCGGCGCTGAAAAGCGGTTTTTAGAGTAATTAGTCGAAAAAAGCAGATATGCCCTGTAAATCAGTAAGTGCCGTAGGACGTTTAACCGACATGTCTTGTTTCATTGACACGCTGTCATCGTGTATCAACGAATTTTGCTCGGCGAGCGAACCGTTTAAGCTAGCCGGCATCTGTTTATAGTCCGTTGCGTTTGGCCGAAGGCTTGTCCGAACCGTAATTTCTGATCCAGCACGTGCCAGGAAAGGCGCGGGATTGCTCACGACAGGTTGTATTTATGCACCGCAGGAATTTGCTCAAAGCGTCGATGGCCATTGCGGCTTACACCGGTCTCTCGGCTTCCGGCCTGCTGGCCGCCCGTGCCTGGGCCGCCAATGGTGGCGCCGCTGATGGCGAAGCGCAGGCCTTCGATTTCGAAGCGCTCAAGCGTCAGGCCAAGCAACTGGCCGGTTCGGCCTATCAGGACACTAAACAGGTGCTGCCGCCGACCCTGGCGACCATGACCCCGCAGAATTTCAACGCGATCCGCTACGACGGCGAACATTCGCTGTGGAAGGAAAACAAGGGTCAGCTGGACGTGCAGTTCTTCCACGTCGGCATGGGTTTCCGCCAGCCAGTGCGCATGTACAGCGTCGATCCGAAGACTCGCACCGCGCGCGAAGTGCATTTCCGCCCGACACTATTCAATTACGAGAACACCTCGGTCGATACCCAGCAGCTCAAGGGCGACCTGGGCTTTGCCGGCTTCAAGCTGTTCAAGGCGCCGGAGCTGGATCGTCACGACGTGGTGTCGTTCCTCGGCGCCAGCTACTTCCGTGCGGTGGATGCCACTGGCCAATATGGCCTCTCGGCCCGTGGCCTGGCCGTCGACACCTACGCGAAAAAGCGCGAAGAGTTCCCTGACTTCACCAAGTTCTGGTTCGAGACTCCGGAGCAGAACGCCACGCGTTTTGTGGTCTACGCCCTGCTCGACTCGCCGAGTGCGACTGGCGCCTATCGCTTCGACATCGATTGCCAGGCCGAGCGCGTGGTGATGGAGATCGACGCTCACATCAACGCGCGTACCGCCATCGAACAACTGGGCATCGCGCCGATGACCAGCATGTTCAGCTGCGGCACCCACGAACGGCGCATGTGCGACACCATTCACCCGCAGATCCACGACTCCGATCGCCTGGCGATGTGGCGCGGCAATGGCGAGTGGATCTGCCGCCCGCTGAACAACCCGGCGACCCTGCAGTTCAACGCGTTCGCCGACACCGATCCGAAGGGCTTCGGACTGGTGCAGACCGACCACGAATTCGCCAACTATCAGGACACTGTCGACTGGTACAGCAAGCGCCCGAGCCTGTGGGTCGAGCCTACAACCGCGTGGGGCGAAGGCTCCATCGATCTGCTGGAAATTCCGACCACCGGCGAAACCCTCGATAACATCGTCGCGTTCTGGACCCCGAAGAAGCCGGTGGCCGCCGGCGACTCGCTGAATTACGGCTACAAGCTCTACTGGAGCGCTCTGCCGCCAGTTGGCACACCGCTGGCGCGGGTGCATGCGACCCGCTCGGGCATGGGGGGCTTCGTCGAAGGCTGGGCACCGGGCGAGCACTATCCGCCGGTCTGGGCACGGCGCTTTGCCGTGGACTTCACCGGTGGCGGCCTGGATCGCCTGCCGCAGGGCACCGGGATCGAACCGGTGGTCACCTGCTCCAACGGCAAGGTGCAGGACTTCAGCGTACTGGTGCTCGATGACATCAAGGGTTACCGGATCCTGTTCGACTGGTACCCGACCAGCGACAGCGTCGACCCGGTGGAACTGCGCCTGTTCATCCGCACCAATGACCGCACATTGAGCGAGACCTGGTTGTACCAGTACTTCCCGCCGGCGCCGGACAAGCGCAAGTATCCTTGATGATGTGAGGCGCCTGCATGGGCCTCTACATTGTTTTTTTGAGCAGAACGAATCCCTGTAGGAGCTGCCGAAGGCTGCGATCTTTTGATCTTGTTCATGCCCCGTGAAAGTCAAAAGATCGCAGCCTTCGGCAGCTCCTACAGGGAATGTTGTCAGCCGAGAGGACAGTGCAAATGGATATCGCAGGGTTCCAGGGCAAACAGCTCAGGATCTGCCTGATCAACCAACCGGCAACCCTGACGCTGATAAAACTCCACGGTATTGCGCGATTCGGTGGCTGAGACATACAACGCCTCGGCACCAAACCGTCGCCCCTGCTTACAAGCCAGCGCAAACAACTTCGCCCCCAGCCCTTGCCCGCGGTAATCACGGCTGATGTGCAGAAACTTCAACTGGCGCATGCTCAACCCCTGATTGTGAATAACCCGGTTATCCACAACCACCGCCGCGACCAGTGCCAGCCCATCGAAAACCCCGTACAACCAGCCACCGCGCCGCAAGCACTTCTCCAGCGCCAGCGCGTTTTCCTCAGCTTCGCCTTCCGGCCAGCCACGCATGTCGAAATGTACCGGGTACAGAATCAGCTCACCGTTTTCCAGCCGATAACATTCCTCCACCAGCTCACTGCGGTCGATCTGCGCCAGCAGCGGCAAGTCGTGTTCGGTCAGTTCTCGCTCGATCAACATGCTCGACTTCCTTGGCAAATGGCAGGCAAGAAAAAACCCGCCGGTTCAATGGCGGGTTTTATAGACGTTGCGCCGGTTTGAAATCAATCGCGCAGATCGGATTCGTGAATCGGCTGATCACGATGGGTCGCGCGCTGATACTGCGCCGGCCATACCGCTTTGCGCCCACCCAGATCATCGTCGGCATGCAGCGGCCAGTAAGGGTCACGCAGCAGCTCGCGAGCGAGGAAGATGATGTCGGCCTGACAGGTGCGCAGAATGTGCTCGGCCTGCGCCGGCTCGGTAATCATGCCGACGGTGCCGGTGGCGATGCCTGACTCCTTGCGCACCCGTTCGGCGAAGCGCGTCTGATAACCCGGCCCCACAGGAATCTCGGCGTTGGCGGCGGTACCACCGGAAGAGACGTCGACCAGATCCGCTCCCAATGCCTTGAGGCGGCGCGCCAGTTCGACGGTTTCATCCGGGTTCCAACCATCTTCGACCCAATCGGTGGCCGAAACCCGGACAAACACCGGCAACTCTTGCGGCCAGACCTCGCGTACGGCCTCGGTGACTTGCAAGACCAGCCGAATACGGTTTTCGAACGAACCACCGTATTGATCGCGGCGCTGATTGCTCAACGGTGACAGGAACTGATGCAGCAGATAACCGTGGGCGGCATGCACCTCGACCACGCTGAAACCTGCGGTCAGTGCGCGTTTGGCGGCGGCAACGAAGGCGTGGATCACTTCGGCGATCTGCGCTTCATCGAGCTGTTTCGGTTGCGTGTGCTGCGGGTCGAAGGCTATCGGCGATGGCCCGACCGGGGTCCAGCCGCCATCCTCCGGTTTGACGCTACCGTGTTTGCCGATCCATGGCCGATGGGTGCTGGCCTTGCGCCCGGCGTGGGCCAGTTGAATGCCAGCAACCGCGCCCTGTGCCGTGATGAAACGGGTGATGCGTTGCAGCGGTTCGATCTGTTCGTCGTTCCACAGACCGAGGTCTTCGGCGGTGATTCGTCCGTCGGCAGTGACCGCCGTGGCCTCGGTGAAAATCAGTCCGGCACCGCCCACCGCGCGGCTGCCCAGGTGCACCAGATGCCAGTCGTTGGCCAGACCGTCGACGCTGGAGTACTGGCACATCGGTGACACGGCGATGCGGTTGGGCAGGGTCAGTTGGCGAAGGGTAAAGGGTTCGAGCAGCAGACTCATGGGGCACCTCTCAAATCAGTGGGCAGGCTCCAGGGTTCTGTTTGAAAAGTCGACGAGTGACAAAAAAGGCGCAGCACCCGCCCCCGCGGGCAAAAAATTCGACAAGACGTCACAAGGCCAATCAAGCAGTGCTTAGAGCCTAGTCGACAACCGGGGATGAGGGAGGGTTCAGAGTGATTCAGTGGTGAAAGGGTGCTTTCGCGAGCAGGCTCGCTCCCACAAAGACAACACCGTGCCTGTGGGAGCGAGCCTGCTCGCGAATGGAGTCAGCGTGGTTCGATGTGGGCAATCATCAATTGCACCGACTCGTTGCCCCGAAACTCGTTAACGTCGAGCTTATAAGCCAGCTCGACCCACTGAATGGTCGGGTTCGGCCACACATCACGGTCAATGCCGAACGCGATGCCATCCAGCTTCACCGACCCGCACTCGCTTTTCAGCACTACTTTCAGATGGCGCTCGCCGACCACGCGCTGCTCGACCAACTGGAACACACCATGGAACAGCGGCTCCGGAAAATGCTGGCCCCAAGGCCCGGCATGGCGCAGGGCGCGGGCCAGTTCGAGGTGGAATTCCTCGACGGCGAGCGTGCCGTCCGAGAGCATCCGCCCGGTCAGGTCTTCTTCGCGAAGTTGCCGACGCACTTCGGCATCGAAAGCCTCGGCGAACAGCGCAAAATTCTCCTGTGGCAAGGTCAGGCCCGCCGCCATCGCGTGACCACCGTATTTGGCAATCAGGTTCGGATGCTGCGCGGCCACCACGCTCAGGGCGTCACGAATGTGGAAGCCTTGCACCGAACGCCCAGAGCCCTTGAGCAGCCCGTCGCCAGCATCGGCGAAGGCAATGGTCGGGCGGAAATAACGCTCTTTCATCCGCGAGGCGAGAATGCCGATCACGCCCTGATGCCACTCGGGATCGAACAGGCACAGGCCGAACGGCATTGATTCCACCGGCAAATCCTTGAGCTGGGCCAGCGCCTCGCGCTGCATGCCCTGCTCGATGGATTTGCGGTCCTGGTTCATGCCGTCCAGTTGCGCGGCCATTTCCCGCGCCAGATTGGCGTCGGCAGTGAGCAGGCATTCGATCCCGAGGCTCATGTCATCCAGGCGCCCCGCCGCATTCAAGCGCGGGCCGACGATGAAACCCAGGTCGGTGGAGGTAATCCGCGCCGCGTCACGCTTGGCCACTTCGAGAATCGCCTTGATCCCCGGCCGTGCGCGCCCGGCGCGAATCCGCTCAAGGCCTTGATGCACCAGAATCCGGTTGTTGGCGTCCAACGGCACCACGTCGGCGACGCTGCCCAGCGCCACCAGATCGAGCAACTCACCGATGTTCGGCTGTGGCTTGCTCTCATACCAGCCGAGACTGCGCAGGCGCGCGCGCAAGGCCATCAGCACGTAGAAAATCACCCCGACCCCGGCCAGCGCCTTGCTCGGAAACTCGCAGCCTGGCTGATTCGGGTTGACCAGTGCATCGGCCAGCGGCAGTTCATCGCCGGGCAAGTGGTGGTCGGTGATCAACACTTTGAGTCCCGCGCGCCTGGCGGCAGCCACGCCTTCGACGCTGGAGATGCCGTTGTCGACAGTGATCAACAACTGCGGCTCACGGGTCAGGGCGACTTCGACGATTTCCGGGGTCAGGCCATAGCCGTATTCGAAGCGGTTCGGCACCAGATAATCGACATGCGCCGCGCCCAGCAGACGCAAGCCGAGCACGCCGACCGTACTGGCCGTCGCCCCGTCCGCATCGAAGTCACCGACGATCAGAATCCGCTGACGCTGCTCCAGCGCCGTCACCAGCAGATCCACCGCCGCCTCGATGCCCTTGAGCTGCTGGAACGGAATCAGCCGCGCCAGACTTTTATCCAGCTCGGCCTCGGATTGAACGCCCCGCGCCGCGTACAAACGGGTCAGCAAAGGTGGCAGATCACCGAGAAACGGCAGCGTGGCAGGCAACGGTCGAGGATCAATACGCATGGGGTAACGGAAACTTCTCTTGAATACGTGGGATTAATCTGCAGGCGACGCGGGATCAGCCGCGCTCGCCTGCCAGCCATTCCAGCTGGACTTCGTGCTGACCACGGTCGTCGGTGACGAAGATCGTGCCTTCGCTGATCATCACATCCCACTTGATGACACGCGGCATGTCCTTGGCCAGGGTTTCCAGCACCTCTTGCGGCACGGCGGCGATGTTGACGTTTTTCAGGTTCTTCGCCACCGGCACCACTTTGCCTTCCCATACGCGCAGGCTGCCATAGGCCAGCAGGCTGGTGCGTTCGGTGCGACGCGAGCACCAGGTCAGGCGATCGGCATCCGGCTGGCCGACTTCAATCCAGTGCAGAACACGGTCGTCCAGGCTTTTTTCCCACAGCGCAGGTTCATCCACATCCGACAGACCACGGCCAAACGACAGCAGTTCGTTGTACCAAAGGGCGTAGGCCAGCAGCCGCACGGTCATGCGCTCTTCGGTTTCCGAAGGGTGACGGGCGATAGTCTGCTTGACGCTCTCGTAGACACCACGGTCGAGGTCAGTGAGGTTCAGTTCGAATTTGTAAGTGGTAGACGGCTGGGCCATGAACGGGCTTCTTGATACGAGGAAAGTCGGCAAGTCTAACCGATGCGGTAGGCAATCATCGAATTGATGGCGATCAAGCTGCGGCGTCTGACAGCCGGCTATGTTAAAACGCTGTATCTGCTCAGCCTTGTCCTACAGGATTCAGTATGCCGTTCGCCAACAAACCGCTCAGCGGTGTGAAAGTCATTGAATTGGGTACGTTGATTGCCGGGCCGTTCGCCTCACGCATTTGCGGCGAGTTCGGCGCCGAAGTGATCAAGGTCGAATCGCCCGACGGCGGCGATCCGCTGCGCAAATGGCGCAAATTGTATGAAGGCACTTCGTTGTGGTGGTTCGTTCAGGCGCGCAACAAGAAGTCGCTGACGCTGAATCTCAAGCACCCCGAGGGTCTGGCGATCCTGAAAAAACTGCTGGGCGAAGCCGACATCCTGATCGAGAACTTTCGCCCCGGTGTCCTGGAAAAACTCGGGCTGAGCTGGGAAACCCTGCATGCCCTGAATCCGAAACTGGTGATGGTGCGCCTCTCGGGGTTCGGCCAGACCGGGCCGATGAAGGATCAACCGGGCTTCGGCGCGGTCGGTGAATCCATGGGCGGCTTGCGCTACATCACCGGTTTCGAGGATCGGCCACCGGTGCGCACCGGGATTTCCATCGGTGATTCGATTGCCGCGTTATGGGGCGTGATCGGTGCGCTGATGGCCCTGCGTCACCGCGAGGTCAACGGTGGCCTCGGCCAGGTCGTCGATGTCGCGTTGTACGAGGCGATTTTCGCCATGATGGAAAGCATGGTGCCGGAGTTCGACGTGTTCGGTTTCATCCGCGAGCGCACCGGCAACATCATGCCGGGCATCACGCCGTCATCGATCCACACCAGTGCCGACGGCAAGCATGTGCAGATCGGCGCCAATGGCGACGCGATCTTCAAACGTTTCATGCTGATCATCGGCCGCGAGGATCTGGCCAACGACCCGACGCTGGCGAGCAACGACGGGCGCGACACTCGCCGTGACGAGCTGTATGGGGTGATCGACCGTTGGGTCAATTCGCTGCCGCTGCAAAGCGTGCTCGACCTGCTCAACCAGGCGGAAGTGCCGGCCAGCCGGATCTTCAGTGCCGAAGACATGTTCAGCGACCCGCAGTACCTCGCCCGGGAAATGTTCCTGCAGGCGAAACTACCGGACGGCAAGCCTTTCAAGATGCCGGGCATCGTGCCGAAACTCTCCGAGACGCCGGGCACTTCCGAATGGGTCGGGCCACAGCTCGGTGAACACAATGCGCAGGTGCTGCACGATCTTGGCTACGACGAACAGCAGATCGCCCGGTTGCGCACAGACGGAGCCATTTAAGCTGAAACATCGCCAGACATCGGCCGCCAACCGCGCCCACCACTGGTGGACGTGGCGGCTGTTCGGCCTGCTGTTTCTGCTGGCCCTGCCCGCCTGGGCGCAAGCGAAACCCACGCTGATCTGGTTGCTGCGCGACTTGCCGCCCCTGACCATCTTCGAAGGCCCGAAAAAGGGCCAGGGCGTCATCGATCAACTGATGCCGATGCTGATCGCCGGCATGCCGCAATACGAACACACGCTGATGCGGGTCAATCGCGCCCGGGGCATGCAGATGCTGCACGAGCCGACCTTCACTTGCGATCCGTCGCTGATCTGGAGCAAGGAGCGCACGCAATGGATCGCTTTCTCTATTCCGGCGTTTCGCGCTGTCAGTAATGGTTTGGTGGTGCGTCAGCAAGATCGCGAGGTACTGGCGCCATACCTGGTCGACGGTGAAGTTGATCTGACGGCATTTCTGGCCAACGGCGAAATCAAGGTCGGCGTCGTCGCAGAACGCAGTTACGGCGAGTATCTCGACACGCTGCTCAAGCAGGCCCCGGACGGTGCGCTGACGCCGCATTATGGCAACGACGCCCTGAGCAGCCTGCTATCGATGCAGCGCCTGGGGCGGCTGCAAGTGGTGTTGGGTTACTGGCCGGAGATCCGCTATCAGGCGCATCAGGCGCAAATCGCCGAAGACCAACTGGTGTTCTATCCGATTCGTGGCACCGGCAAATATCTGTCCGGCTATGTCGGGTGTTCCGATACGCCTCAGGGCCGTCAGGCGATCAGTGAGATCAACCAACTGCTGCGTACCCTGCCCCATGAGCAACTGAATCAGTCGTATGCCGACTGGCTGGACCCCGAAATGCGCACGGATTACCTGCAACAGGCACGAATCTTTTTCGAACAACAGGCCGCGCAATAAAAACCTGCGGGCAAAAAGAAACCCCGAGAAGTGGGGAGACGACTCGGGGTTAAACGCGGTCTACATAAAGACCCGTAGCAGCAAGCGACAAGCACCGGAGCACAATGCTTGATCCTGCTGTTACGGGGTCTGACTGACGGGGATGCAGGAAGGTTCCCACAAAAAATATTTCATCTTTACAGTGCCGCACGCTTATCCAGCGCCGCATTGCGCAAAGCCGCGATGACACAGGGCTCCAGCCGCCCTTCGGCGATAAGGACGTCGCGGTGCAAACCGTCGACCACATCGGTCAGCAGGCGTTTGTCGGTCAACTGCGCCTGATTGAATTCGCGCTCGACCACAAGGGCGCCGTTGCTGTTCTTCAGCGTCACCAGGCATTCGCCATGGGCGCCACACGGAGTCAACGTCACCTGATACGGGCTCAGAGCCTCACCGAGCAATAGACTGATACTTTCCATCTCGATCTCCACTCAATAGTCCGAAAACATTGTGCCTGGGGCGTGTTCACATTAAGTGACCACCGGCCCGAGAAGAAAGTTCTGAATGCCGCGCTGCTCACGAAGCAGTTAGCGGTCTGTCAGAGCATGCACGGTGAAGATGACAGAAACATAACCGTCGGTTCAGGCACCGGCCGGCTGGGCTGCCGTTTGCAGGTAGCGGTCCAGCAGCCCGCGCATCAGCACCGCCGAAACCGGCGTTTGCAGGCGCCCCAGCAGCATCAACGCCTGTGTTTGCAGCAGGCTTTCGAGATCGCTCAGCAGGCCCGGTGCTACTCGCCCCAACAGAATGACAGCACTGGCCTCCCGCTCGGCCGCCAGATGCCGGATCAGCGCCAGGCCTTCCCCGCCTTTCAGCTGCGGATCGCAGATCGCGATGTCGACCCTTGTACGACGTTCCAGCGAGCAGCGTGCCGAGGCCAGCGATGACGCCGTGAGCACGTCATAGATACCGAACGCGTTGAGCATCTGGTGCAACGCCATCATTCGATAAGGATCTGGTTCGAGAATCAGGACTTTGAGCGAGCGCATGGGCGACCTCGGAAACGGCAATCGCGGACTCGCCGCAGGGGTTGCCCACTTTAGGCGAGCCTCCTTCAGTCCCCCATCGGAAAAAGAGGCGCGAGACATAGGAAATTTCCCAATATCAATGCGGACCTTATCCCGCCTCAGCCTCACGCTGGGTGATATCTGTCCAGCCCCCGAGCAGGCCGCGCAATTCCCCTTTGGCGCTGTAGAACGGGACGGTCCACTGGTAGATTTCCCGATTGCCATCGTTGAATTGCAAACGGCGCTTGCTGAAGCGGGTCCTGCGCGTTCTCAACTGAATCATGAACTCATCATGCAGCGTGGCGGCAGTGGCTCGCGGTAGCGCATCGACCTCGATCAAACGGCATCCCTGCACCTGCTCAAAGCGGAGCGACAAGGCCTCTTCGTAACTCTTGTTGCACAGGATCAGGCGCCCTTCCAGGTCACGGACGAACACCGGATCGGGCATGGCATCAATCAATGCACGCTGGAAGACCAACTGATCGTCGAGCTCGCTTTGCACGTCTCGATGCCGCTTGATCACGGCCGCCATTCGCCGATTCCATAACAGCGACATCACGCAAAAGCCCCCCACCAAAACCACCCCCCAGCAGCTCGAGCGGAGCCAGTGCTGCCAACCGGCGGCGGCAGGTTTCGGCCCGATGCCGCCCAGCCAGTTCAGGCGAATGGCCCGGAGTTCGGAAGCCGGGAACGCTTCAAGCGCCTTGTTCAGGATGCTCAGCAATTGCGGCTGACCCTTGCGCACGGCCAGAAGATCGGCCTCCCATTTCCCCTCCAGCAATTCGCCGACCTTCAGCAGGCCGGAGGGATAGAGTTGCGCACCGATTTCATTTTCGATGGTGGCATAGGCCTCACCGCTTTCGACCAGCGCCCGCGCCTCGGCATAGGTTTTCACCGAACGTAACTCGATGGACGGATAATCGCGCCGGATCACCCCCTCCAGCGCATGCCGACCCGGCAATACCAGCACCCGTTTGGCCAACTGCTCCAGTGACTGCACCTGCGGCTCGCCGGCGCGGCCGACAAATACCCAGCCGGCACCGCCAAAGGCATGACTGAAATCCAGGCTCAATCGGCGTTCATCATTCATCGCCAGGGTTGTGCTGATGTCCGCAGCACCGGTTTCCAGGCGCTCGAGCATTTGCGCGGTGGAAAAGGATTCCCGGTAGATGAACTGCAAGCCGGTCATGGCGCTGATGCGCTTGAGCACATCGCTGTTGAGGCCGCTCCAATGACCGTGCTCGTCCAGAAACAGGTACAACGGGTACTGCTCCGCCGCCACGATCACCGTCGGATTATCGCGAATCCATTGCCGCTCTGCCTCATCCAGCACCACAGTGCCGATGTTCAACTTCTCTTTCTCATGCGCCAGATGCGCCGCCGCGCTCACGCGCCAGCCGTACAACAGGCACAACAGCAGAACCTGCTTCAGGGTGTGTTTCCATCCTCTTTCAAACAGCATTGCCACTTCCTTCGTGATCGACTCACCCGTCCTTCATGGGCGAAAACCCGAGCAGTGTGGCAGCAGAAACAAAAAAGCCCGTCAGGAGACGGGCTTCAAAATGTGACAGCTTTTTCGGCTTACAACGGCTTGCCGCGGTTGCCATGCTGGCTGACAAAGGCCTGTACGGCTTTCAGTTCGTTCGGCAGAACGGTGCAACGCTCGTTTCGCTCAAACAAATCAGAAAGATGTGCAGGCAGTTCGAGAGCTTTTCCTACACCGGCTTTCTCCACGGCATCCGGGAATTTCACCGGATGTGCAGTGCCCAGAATCACCATCGGGATGTCCAGGCTGCGACGGCATTCGCGGGCGGCCCTGACGCCGATGGCGGTGTGCGGGTCCAGCACTTCGCCGCATTGCGCGTAGACTTCGGCGATGGTTTCGCAGGTTTGCGCGTCATCCACGGCCAGCGAGTCGAACAGTTTGCGGGCTTCGGTCCAGCGTTCTTGCTCGACGCTGAAGCCACCGCCCTGCTTGAACGAATCCATCAGCCCGGCGATGGCCGCGCCGTTGCGACCGTGCAGGTCGAACAGCAGGCGTTCGAAGTTCGACGAGACCATGATGTCCATCGACGGCGACAGCGTGGCGTGCAGGGTTTCCTTGACGTACTGATTGCCGCTCATGAAGCGGTGCAGGATGTCGTTGCGGTTGGTGGCGACGATCAACTGGTTGATCGGCAGACCCATGTTGCGCGCCAGGTACCCGGCGAAAATGTCGCCGAAATTGCCGGTCGGCACCGAGAACGCCACCGAACGCGCCGGGCCGCCCAGCTGCAGGGCTGCGTGGAAGTAGTAGACGATCTGGGCCATGATCCGCGCCCAGTTGATCGAGTTCACCGCTACCAGGCGCGTGCCCTTGAGGAAGCTCTGGTCGGCGAAGCTGTTCTTGACCATTTCCTGGCAGTCATCGAAGTTGCCTTCGATGGCGATGTTGTGGATGTTCTCGCCGACAATCGTCGTCATCTGCCGACGCTGCACTTCGGACACACGGTTGTGCGGGTGCAGGATGAAGATGTCGACGTTTTCGCAATGCTTGCAGCCTTCGATGGCGGCCGAACCGGTGTCACCCGAGGTGGCACCGACGATGACCACGCGCTCGCCGCGCTTTTCCAGCACGTAATCGAGCAGACGACCGAGCAGTTGCAGGGCAAAGTCCTTGAACGCCAGGGTCGGGCCGTGGAACAGCTCCAGCACCCATTCGTTGCCGTTGAGCTGACGCAGCGGCGCCACGGCGCTGTGCGAGAACACGCCGTAGGTTTCTTCGAGGATCTTTTTGAAATCCGCGTCAGGAATGCTGCCGGTGACAAACGGGCGCATGACCCGGAAGGCTAGCTCGTGATACGGCAGGCCGGCCCAGGAAGCGATTTCTTCCTGGGTGAAACGTGGCAGGTTTTCCGGGACGTACAGACCGCCGTCGGTGGCGAGACCGGCCAGCAGGACGTCTTCGAAATTCAGGGCCGGTGCCTGGCCGCGGGTACTGATGTAACGCATGACTGACTCCAATGGAGAGTGTGCACAACAGTGGCCCCTTTCACGGGGCCATTGCAGGACAACGACTTAGTTCAGGTGCTCGACGCGGATCCGCACAACCGGACCATTCACGCCGGCCAGGGCTTCGAGGGCAGCGATCGCATCGTTGATACGCTGCTCGACCACGCGGTGGGTCAGCAGGATCATCGGTACCAGACCGTCATGCTCTTCGACTTCCTTCTGCATGATCGACTCGATGTTGATACCGCGCTCCGAAAGGATGCTTGCCACCTGAGCCAGAACGCCCGGATGGTCCTTGGCCTGGATGCGCAGGTAGTAGGCACTTTCGCAGGCCTCGATCGGCAGGATCGGATGGGCCGACAGCGAGTCCGGCTGGAAGGCCAGGTGCGGTACGCGGTTTTCCGGATCGGAGGTCATCGCGCGAACCACGTCCACGAGGTCGGCGATCACCGACGAAGCGGTCGGCTCCATGCCGGCGCCAGCGCCGTAAAACAGGGTCGAGCCGGCAGCGTCACCGTTGACCATCACGGCGTTCATCACGCCGTTGACGTTGGCGATCAGACGATCGGCCGGGATCAGCGTCGGGTGTACGCGCAGCTCGATACCGGCAGCGGTGCTGCGCGCTACACCGAGGTGCTTGATGCGGTAGCCCAACGCTTCGGCGTAATTCACGTCGGCGGTGGTCAGCTGGGTGATGCCTTCGGTATAAGCCTTATCGAATTGCAGCGGAATGCCGAACGCGATCGACGCCAGAATCGTCAGCTTGTGCGCCGCGTCGATGCCTTCGACGTCGAAGGTCGGATCGGCTTCGGCGTAGCCCAGCGCTTGCGCTTCGGCCAGCACGTCTTCGAAGGTGCGACCCTTCTCGCGCATTTCGGTGAGGATGAAGTTACCGGTACCGTTGATGATCCCGGCCACCCAATTGATGCGGTTGGCGGACAGGCCTTCACGGATCGCCTTGATCACCGGAATGCCACCGGCCACGGCTGCTTCGAACGCCACGATCACGCCTTTTTCGCGTGCCTTGGCGAAAATCTCATTACCGTGAACGGCAATCAGTGCCTTGTTCGCGGTGACCACATGCTTGCCATTCTCGATGGCCTTGAGTACCAGCTCGCGGGCAACGGTGTAGCCGCCCATGAGCTCTATGACGATGTCGATCTCAGGGTTCGTGGCCACTTCGAAGACATCGTTGGTAATCGCAATACCGGTCGTCTGGAACTGAGGCTTTGGCGTGCGCATGGCAATTTGTGCCACTTCGATCCCACGCCCGGCACGACGAGCAATTTCCTCGGCGTTGCGCTGAAGTACGTTGAAGGTACCGCCACCGACGGTCCCTAACCCACAGATGCCTACTTTGACCGGATTCACTGTGAACTCCCCATGAAACGGCCGACGCAAGGTCGGCCGGAAAACAACCGCGCACTCGCGGCTCTCTATTAATGGCCCGGCGATGCTGCTGCCTGACCATGATCGTCAACGGCGGACCGTGACGATGCGAATTACTTGGCGCCCAGCGCCAGTTTGGCGACTTGTGGCGCCGGCTGGTAGCCCGGAATGACCTGCCCGTCGGCCAAAACGATGGCCGGTGTGCCGTTCACGCCGATCGACTGACCCAAAGCGAACTGTTTGGAAACCGGGTTCGCGCACTTGGCGGCCTTGATTTCCTTGCCATCGACCATTTTGTCCATGGCGGCTTTCTTGTCGGTCGAGCACCACACGGCCTGCAGTTGCTCGTCACCCGGCGAGCCGAGGCCCTGACGCGGGAACGCCACGTAACGCACTTCGATGCCGCGCTTGTTCAGCTCGGGCACTTCGGCGTGCAGTTTGTGGCAGTACGGGCAGGTGGTGTCGGTGAACACGGTGATGTGCGATTTGGTTTCGCCCACCGCCGGATACACCACGGTTTCGGCCACTGGAATGGCATTGATCAGTTTGGAGATGCCCAGGCGTTCGGTCTTCTCGGTCAGGTTGACCGGCTTGCCGTCCTTGAGCTGGAACAGGTAGCCCTGAACGATGTACTGGCCGTCGGCGCTGGCGTACAGCACGCGGCTGCCCTTGAGCTTGACTTCATACATGCCCGGCAACGGGCTGGCGCTGATGCTTTCTACCGGAACCTCGAGTTCGAGTTTTTCCAGGCTTTGACGAATGGCTTTGTCGGCCGCGTCATCGGCGACGGCAAAGGTGCTGACCAACGCAATGGCTGCGGCGGCGAAAATCTGGGTCAGACGCATGAGAACTCCTGAAGGCGGACAAATGAAACGGTCAGAACGCCCGTGCCGGAACACCGGGTCATAACCGTCCATCGTGCAAACCGGCAAAGCCTAACACATAAGGCCACGGTGGCCGAATGCGCCTGACACAAGACATGTAGGAGCTGCCGAAGGCTGCGATCTTTTGACTTTGCTTTTGGAATCACAAGCAAGATCAAAAGATCGCAGCCTTCGGCAGCTCCTACAGGGGGGGGGGCAATCAGCCTCTTGGGTGATGTTTGGCGTGCAGATCCTGCAACCGCGCGCGGGCGACGTGGGTGTAGATTTGAGTAGTGGAAAGGTCGCTGTGACCCAGCAACATCTGCACCACCCGAAGGTCGGCGCCGTGGTTGAGCAGGTGCGTGGCGAAGGCGTGGCGCAACGTGTGCGGTGAAAGTGATTTGCCGATCCCGGCGACCTTGGCCCAATGCTTGATCCGGTGCCAGAAGGTCTGGCGCGTCATCTGTTCGCCGCGCTGGCTGGGGAACAGCACATCGCTGGGGCGCCCGCCCAGCAGCTCGCTACGACCATCACGCAGGTAGCGCTCGACCCAGACAATCGCCTCCTCGCCCATCGGCACCAGGCGCTCCTTGCTGCCCTTGCCCATCACCCGCAACACGCCCTGACGCAGGTTGACCTGCTCCAGCGTCAGGCTCACCAGTTCGGTCACGCGCAGCCCGCAGGCGTACAGCACTTCAAGCATCGCGCGATCACGCTGACCGATGGCTTCGCTCAGGTCCGGTGCCCTGAGCAGCGCTTCGACGTCCGCTTCCGACAACGATTTGGGCAGTGGCCTGCCCAGTTGCGGCATGTCGACGCGCAAGGTCGGATCGATCGTAATCAGCTTTTCCCGCAGCAGATAGCGATAAAAGCCACGCACACCGGAGAGAAATCGTGCGGTGGAGCGCGGTTTGTAGTTCTGCTCCAGACGCCAGGACAGGTGATCAAGGATCAACTCGCGACCAGCATTGATCAGCTCGAGGTTTTTCTCCTGCAGCCAGCCGTTGAACAGCGCCAGATCGCTGCGGTAGGCGCCGCGGGTATTGTCGGACAGGCCCTTTTCCAGCCACAGGGCGTCGAGGAATTGGTCAATCAGCGGATGGTCGATGGCAGGCATGGGCGCTCAAGACACACAACCTCCGGGGCTGCGCGCAAATGTCGAGTGAACTGTAGGAATGGCCGCTAGTCTTTCATAGCCCGCCATTTCAAGGAACAAGGAGCTTCAATGAACGAACAACAAATTCTCTTGGCATTTGGCGGGATCGGCGCCGCTGCGCTGGGTTGCCAGTGGCTGGCGTGGCGCCTGAAGCTGCCGGCCATTCTGTTTTTGTTGCTGACCGGGATTCTCGCGGGCCCGGTGCTCGGCTGGCTCGACCCGCAGGAAATGTTCGGCCCGCTGCTGATGCCGCTGGTGTCGCTGGCGGTCGCGTTGATCCTGTTTGAGGGCAGTCTGACCCTGCATCTGTCGGAATGGCGCGAGATCGGCAGCGTCGTGCATCGCCTGGTGACAATCGGCGCGCTCACGACCTGGGTGGTGATTGCCGTCGCGACCCACTTCCTGCTTGGCTTCGACTGGCTGCTAGCGATCCTGTTCGGCAGCCTGACGCTGGTGACCGGGCCGACGGTGATCGTGCCGATGCTGCGGGTGGTGCGACCGAAAGCCTCGATCGCCAACATTCTGCGCTGGGAAGGCATCGTCATTGACCCGATCGGCGCCCTGCTCGCGGTGGTGGTCTACAGCTTCATCATCGCCCGCTCCGAGGGTAATGGCCTCGAACAGAGCCTGTTGACCTTCGGCGGCGTGATTGTCTGCGGCAGCGTATTCGGGGTGGTCGGCGGCTGGGTGCTCGGCACCATCATCCGTCGCCAATGGCTGCCGGAATACCTGCACAACCTCGCCTCGCTGGCGGCGGTGTTGGGGATTTTCATCGCGTCGAATCAGGTGATGCACGAGTCCGGCCTGCTGGCGGTGACGCTGATGGGCATGTGGCTGGCGAACATGAAGGGCGTGGATGTGCGGCACATCCTGCACTTCAAGGAAAACCTGAGCGTTTTGCTGATTTCCGGACTGTTCATTCTGCTCGCGGCGCGGCTGGATCTGCATGCACTGATCAGCCTCGGGCCGTTGGTGCTGATTCTGCTGCTGGTGATTCAACTGATCGCGCGCCCGCTGAACGTGCTGTTGAGCACTGCCGGCTCCAGCCTGAGCTGGCGTGAACGCGCCTTGCTGTGCTGGATCGCCCCGCGCGGGATCGTGGCGGCAGCGGTGTCGGCGATTTTCGCGATTCGCCTGGATCAAGCCGGACACGAAGGTGCGCTGCTGCTGGTGCCGCTGACTTTCGCGGTGATCATCGGCACTGTGGTGCTGCAAAGCGCAACCGCGCGACCCTTGGCACGTTTGCTGAACGTTGCCGAACCGGCGCCGAGCGGCTTCCTGATCGTCGGCGCCAACGGCCCGGCGCGTCTGCTGGGCAAATCGTTGCAGCAACTGGGCAGCCGCGTACTGTTGACCGATTCGAGTTGGGAAAATATTCGCGCGGCACGCATGGAGGGTTTGCCGACGTACTTCGGTAACCCGGCGTCGCAGCATGCCGATGCGCATCTGGATCTGGTGGGGCTGGGGCATCTATTGGCGCTATCGCCCTCGGGCGAATTGAATACTTTGGCGGCAATGCGTTTTCGACACGACTTTGGTCATCAACGCCTGTTTGGTCTGGCCAGTGGTCAGGAAAGTCGTCGCAGTGACAAGCATCGGGCAAGCCTGGAACATCGCGGCAATCAGCTGGGGAGCGAGGCGCTGACCTATGCCAAGCTGGCCAGCCTGATCAGCAACGGCGCCGAACTGTACAGCACGACGCTGACGGACGGGTTCGGTTGGGAGGATTACCAGGCATTGCATGGCAATCGGGCGACCCTGCTGTTCATGCGTGATGACAGCGGCTGGGTGCATGTGGTGACGCCGGAGACTGCTGTGAAACCGGGATCCGGGTGGACCTTGTTGGCGCTGATTCAGCCGGAGGCCAGCGATACCTGAACTGACGCCTTCGCGAGCAAGCCCGCTCCCACAGTGTCCGGGGTGAACACAAAACCTGTGGGAGCGAGCCTGCTCGCGAATGGCGCGACTCGGTTCCGGATCAGGCAGGAAATCCGGGCAGCACCGGCACCGGCCGCTTGTCATCATCAATCGCCACAAAGCTGAACTGCCCGTGGATCGCCTTCTCGCGACCATCGCAGCTCATGCTCTCGACAAACACTTCCACCTCGACCTTGAGGCTGGTGTTGCCGACTTTGATCACCCGTCCCACCAGTTCGACGATGGAGCCGGCCGGGATCGCGTGGTTGAAGTCGATCCGGTCGGTTGAAACCGTCACCAGCGGCAGGCGGCAAAAGCGTGTGGCGGTGATGAACGACACTTCGTCCATCCACGCCAGCGCGGTGCCGCCGAACAGGGTGTTGTGATGGTTGGTGGTCGGCGGGAAGACGGCTTTGGTCACGCGCGTTACCGAGAGTTCGGTGCGGCGCTGGATTTCCTGGTCGCGGGTGGTCATAAAGAATGGCTCTGATTTCTGGCTCCCGAAACACAAGCAAGATCAAAAGATCGCAGCCTTCGGCAGCTCCTACAGTGGGGGCAGTTTATTGCGGGCAACAAAAAAGCAGCCCGTAGGCTGCTTTTTTCTGCATCGGAAGCTGGACTTAAGCCAGTTTTTCCTTGATGCGAGCTGCTTTACCCGACAGGTCGCGCAGGTAGTACAGCTTGGCTTTACGTACGTCACCGCGACGTTTGACAGCCATGCTGTCGATCTGCGGGGAGTAGGTCTGGAAAGTACGTTCTACGCCAACACCGTTGGAGATTTTACGAACGGTGAACGCACTGTTCACGCCGCGGTTACGCTTGGCGATGACAACGCCTTCGAACGCTTGCAGACGGGAACGATCGCCTTCCTTCACTTTCACCTGAACGACAATGGTGTCGCCTGGGGCAAAGGTAGGGATTTCTTTGGTCATCTGCTCTGCTTCGAGTGCAAGGATGATTTTGTTGGTCATGCTGTGCTCCTAAGGTAAATCAACTGATCTACCATCGATACGTTGTTAACTATCGTCCCGCTCGCGGATGTATTCCTCGAGCAGCTTCTTCTCTTCTCCAGAAAGCGAGCGGCTTTCCAGAAGATCGGCGCGTCGTTCATAGGTCCGACCAAGGGACTGCTGTAAACGCCAACGCCGGATATGCGCGTGATTGCCACTCAGCAACACGTCGGGAACACGCTGATCCGCATACACCTCAGGTCGGGTGTAGTGCGGGCAATCCAGCAGACCATCCGTAAAGGAATCTTCCTCAGCGGAATCCGCATGCCCTAAAGCTCCGGGCAGCAGTCGTGTAACCGCATCGATCATGACCATGGCCGGCAGCTCGCCGCCAGACAGTACATAGTCACCAATCGACCACTCTTCATCGACATGAGCCTCAATAAAGCGCTCGTCAATGCCTTCATAGCGGCCGGCAATCAGGATCAATGCATCCGATCTTGCCAACTCGCGTACCGCCGACTGAGTCAGTTGACGGCCTTGGGGGGACAGGTAAATCACCTTCGCCGCCTCCCCGGCTGCTGCCTTGGCCTGAACCAGAGCATCTTCCAGGGGCTTGATCTTCATCACCATGCCCGGACCACCGCCAAACGGGCGATCGTCCACAGTGTGATGCCGATCCGTCGTGTAATCCCGCGGATTCCAACAGGTCAGTTGCAACAGCCCCTGTTTGACCGCACGACTGGTAATGCCGTACTCACTGATGGCCGAGAACATCTCGGGGAACAACGTTATGACGTCTACGCGCAGGCTGGCCATTGCTTAGAAGTCCGCGTCCCATTCCACCCTCATCACGCCTGCATCCAGATCGATTGTCAGCACGCATTGCTCCGTGTAGGGCAACAACCGCTCACGATCATCCAGGCTGCCCGCGCAGGGCTTGACCACCAATACATCGTTCGCGCCGGTTTCCAACAGGTGATCAACCTTGCCGAACAATTGCTCGTCCTGGTTGATGACGCTCAGACCCTGCAACTGGTACCAGTAGTACTCGTCGCCTGTCAGGTTGGGCAAAAGGCTTCGCGAGATGCAAATCTCGTAACCGCTCAGAAGACGGGCTTCATCGCGATCGTCGAGGCCTTTGAGCTTGGCAACCAGATCCTTTTGAGTGGACCGGCCGCTGACCAGCTCGACCTGTTTCACCACGCCTTCGCGCCGAAGCGTCCAGTGGCGGTAGTCCAACAGGTTTTCAATCGGATCGGTAAAGGAAAAGACCTTCACCTCGCCGCGAACGCCGTGAACCGAAAAAATCTTGCCGACAACGATCAGGTCATCAGCTTTTTCTGGCGTCGCGCTCATACTGCTCAGGCTGCAGCCTTGGCAGATTCCTTCAGCAACTGAGCAACACGCTCAGAAGGCTGTGCACCAACGCTCAGCCAGTAGGCTACGCGCTCTTGGTTCACGGACAGACGGATTTCCTGACCACGGGCAACAGGGTTGAAGAAGCCAACCTGTTCTTTGTGGGAGCCGTCACGCGGGTTACGCGAGTCGGTTACGGTC
This sequence comes from Pseudomonas sp. 22189, assembly GCF_052045635.1. NCBI lineage: Bacteria > Pseudomonadati > Pseudomonadota > Gammaproteobacteria > Pseudomonadales > Pseudomonadaceae > Pseudomonas > Pseudomonas sp. 22189. The sequence continues at coordinate 95,356 of NZ_JBQEPG010000002.1, read as the reverse complement.
AGGTGGTAAAACGGGCGCTTTTTGGAGCCGCCAAGGGCAAGACGGATTGTTAGCATGTGAACATCGTTCCTGTAGTCGGTGCTGCAAATCTAAATGCACAGCGGGCATGGGTGCCCGAAAGGCCGCATATTCTAAGGAATATCCGGACTTTTGCAAATGACTTTTTCCGGCGCCTATGGCATGCCGTGCGGATTTGCATATAGAGCCGTCGATGAAAACGGCCGGTCAGCTCCCGCCGAGTGCGGGTTTGCTGTTGATCCTGCGTCCTTGCAGGGTCTGCGCCGGTGCGACGACCGGCGAGATCTTTACATTTTTGGCATGCCGCCGCCGGGCAACATACCGCCCATGCCGCGCATCATTTTCGCCATACCGCCCTTGGCGGTGAATTTCTTCATCATCTTCTGCATCTGCTTGTGCTGCTTGATCAAGCGACCGATGTCCTGCACCTGGGTGCCGGAACCCATGGCGATCCGGCGCTTGCGCGAACCGCTGATCAGCTCAGGGTCGCGGCGCTCGGCCGGGGTCATGGAGTTGATGATGGCTTCCATCTGTTTGAACTGCTTCTCTGCCGCGTTCTGGGCATTGCCCATTTGCGACAGGTTGACGCCGCCGATGCTCGGCAGTTTGTCCATCAGTCCGCCGAGGCCGCCCATGTTCTTCATCTGTTGCAGCTGATCGCGGAAGTCTTCGAGGTCGAAGCCCTTGCCCTTCTTCAGCTTCTTGGCCAGCTTGTCGGCCTTGTCCTTGTCGAGGGTCGCTTCAGCCTGTTCGATCAGGCTGAGCACGTCACCCATGCCGAGGATCCGCGAAGCGATACGCTCAGGGTGGAACGGATCGAGTGCTTCGCTCTTCTCGCCCATACCAATGAACTTGATCGGCTTGCCGGTGATCGCGCGTACCGACAGCGCCGCACCGCCTCGGGCATCGCCGTCGACCTTGGTCAGGATCACACCGGTCAGTGGCAGCGCATCACCGAAGGCCTTGGCCGTGTTGGCGGCGTCCTGACCGGTCATGGCGTCGACCACAAACAGGGTTTCGACCGGCTTGATCGCGGCGTGCAGCGCCTTGATCTCGCCCATCATCTCTTCATCGATGTGCAGACGACCGGCGGTGTCGACGATGACCACGTCGATGAATTTGAGTTTTGCTTCTTTAATAGCCGCGTTGGCGATGTCGACCGGCTTCTGGCTCAGATCGGACGGGAAGAACGTCACGCCGATGTCGTTGGCCAGGGTTTCCAGCTGCTTGATAGCCGCCGGGCGGTAGATGTCCGCCGACACGACCATCACCGACTTCTTCTTGCGCTCTTTAAGGAAGCGCGCGAGCTTGCCGGCGGTGGTGGTTTTACCGGCACCCTGCAGACCGGCCATCAGAATGACGGCGGGCGGCACGGCGCTCAGGTTCAAGTCTTCGTTGGCCGCGCCCATCAGGCTTTCGAGTTCGGCCTGGACGATTTTCACGAATGCCTGGCCCGGCGTCAGGCTGCGCGACACCTCGGTGCCGACAGCGCGCTCCTTGACCGAATTGACGAAGTCCTTGACCACCGGCAGGGCGACGTCGGCTTCGAGCAACGCCATGCGCACTTCGCGCAGGGTGTCTTTGATATTGTCTTCAGTCAGCTTCGCTTTGCCGGTGACATGGCGCAGCGTCTGCGAGAGACGGTCGGTTAAGTTTTCAAACATTGCGCGATCCTTTCAGGCCCTGTGTAGACCGGGATAATGGCGGCCCAGACCGGATTCAACATGTGCTCGGCGAGCCTGCGGCGTGGGCAGGTCGCGGATTATAGCGAAGACTGCGTCGGGCGGACACCTCGCACTTTCGTGGTGTGGCGGTTCTATGCCAAACTCAGCGCCTTTCGGGCCTGCCTAACAGGATTTATGCTCCCCTTGTCACCCAGTTTGCTGACCACGCTCGCCGCCGCTCTCCTTTATGCCGCTGCGACCCTTTATCAGGGCACCCGCCTGGCCTCCGGCGCCAAGGCGAACAAGCGCCTGCTGGTTACGCTCGGCATCCTCGCCGTGCTCGCCCACAGCGCCAGCCTGCTCACTCACCTGCTGACGCCGATCGGCCTGGGCCTGGACTTCTTCAGCGCCGCCAGCCTGATCGCCGCGGCCGTCATCGCCCTGACGCTGCTGGCCTGCTCGCGGATCCCGGTGGAAAACCTCCTGGTGCTGCTGTTCCCACTCGGCGCGGCCACGGTGTTGCTGGCGCAGTTCGCGCCGGCCGGTACGGTGCAGATCATCGACGAAGAGCCGGGCATCCTCGCTCACATCCTGCTGTCGATCCTCGCCTACGGCATGTTCACCATCGCAGTATTCCAGGCCTTGCTGCTGCTGGTGCAGGATCACCAGCTCAAGCACAAGCACCCGTCGGGCCTGATCAAGAACTTCCCGCCGCTGCAAACCATGGAAAGCCTGTTGTTCGGCTTCCTCTGGGCCGGCTGGACGCTGCTGTCGCTGTCGCTGATCTCCGGCTGGCTGTTCGTCGAGAACCTGTTCGCCCAGCATCTGGTGCACAAGACCTTGCTGGCGTGCCTGGCCTGGATCGTGTTCAGCGTGCTGTTGTGGGGCCGCAACCGCCTCGGCTGGCGCGGCCACAAGGCGATTCGCTGGACCCTCGCTGGTTTCTGCCTGCTGATGTTGGCGTATTTCGGCAGCAAACTGGTTCGTGAATACATCCTGCACATCTGACGGGCGGCATAAATGGACGGTTTGCCCATAGGGCCGATGCTCGCGGTATTTGTCCTGCTGATTTTATGGTCGGGGCTGTTTACCGCCGTCGAAATCGCGCAGCAGCACCTGCTCGCGCAACGCGCCGCCTCGCGCGCCAGCGATAAACCGCTGGCGAAGTTGAGCTTCCCGCTCGACAGTCTGATTCTGTGCAATACCCTGTGCCGCGCCCTCGCGGTAGTGATCGCCACGCTGCTGGCGATCTTTCTTTGCGAAGAAAACGGCCCGTGGGCAGCCTGCCTCGGTGCCGCTGCCGTGTTGCTGGTGTTTGCCGATTACTTCCCGCGCACGGTGGCCCAGCGCTATCCGGAGGCCGTGCTGTCCTTCGGCAATACCCTGCTGACAGTACCGCTGAAGATTCTTTATCCACTGGCCTGGCTACTGAGCCGCATCAGCGGTTTGCTGCTGCGTCCCTTCGCCCGCAAGCCCCAAGTGGTGCAGCAAAGCGAAGACGAAGAACCTGCCGACCCGAACGACGACCCGGAACACCCGTCTCGCGCCCACCCGGTTCCCGGGATCCACGCGCTGGACAACATCACGGTCAACGACATTCTGGTGCCACGCAGCGATGTCGACGGCATCAACCTCGACGACTCGATCGAAGAGATCATCGAACAACTGCGCCACAACAAACGCACGCGCCTGCCGGTGTTCCACAGCGACATCAACCAGGTCGAAGCGGTGCTCAACACCCGGCAAATCCGCCATCTGCTCAACGATGGCGAGCTGACCCGCGAAGCGCTGCTGGCCGCCAGCTACGAACCGTACTTCGTTCCGGAAAGCACGCCGCTGCAACTGCAACTGCTCAATTTTCACAAACAGCAGCGCCGGCTGGGCATGGTGGTGGACGAATACGGCGAAGTGCTGGGCATCGTTACCCTGGAAGACATTCTCGAAGAGATCGTCGGCGAATTCGAAAGCGAGCACAGCCTCGACAACCCGCACATCCATCCGCAGCCCGACGGGCGCATGGTGATCGACGGCACCGCGTCGATCCGCGAGTTGAACAAATGCCTGGGCTGGCATTTGCCGAGCGACGGGCCGAAAACCCTCAACGGCCTGGTGACCGAGGCGCTGGAAACCATTCCGGACAGCGCGGTGTGTCTGAAGATCGGCCGCTACCGACTGGAGATTCTCGAGACCGAGGACAACCGGGTGAGCAAGGTGTTGATCTGGCATACGAGCTCGGTGCCTGCCAAGGTTTAAGCGCTTTTGTGGCGAGGGAGCTTGCTCCCGCTCGGGCGCGNAGCGGCCGTAAATGTGTTGGGGTCGCTTCGCAACCCAGCGGGAGCAAGCTCCCTCGCCACAGGAAGATCAATCGACGTCAATCCGCTGCAATCTTTTGCTCTTGTTTGATCGTTAGCCCCCTTCCTATAATCGAGCCGCTTACCCAAGCGCTGCCGAGCCCTGTGCTTACCCCGCACTAAAGCGGTTTCGGCCATTTTCCGCACTACCCCGACGACTGTTCCTACTCGAAACAGCGCTCGCGTCTCATCCCACATCCCTGGGTGTTCAACCATAATAATTCGCTCCAACGGAGCCATGACTGTCAGGGATCACCGCATGACGACCAGTACCGCTTACAGCGCCACCGCGCCTGCCCAGCCGACCAACTCCGCCACCCGCGTGGCGACGGCGAGTTTCATCGGCACCGCCATCGAGTTTTACGACTTCTATGTCTACGCCACCGCCGCTGCACTGGTGATCGGGCCGGTATTCTTTCCGCAGACTTCCGGCACCGCGCAGATGCTTTCGGCGTTTCTCACCTTCGGCATCGCTTTCCTCGCCCGGCCGCTGGGTTCGGCGCTGTTCGGCCATTTCGGTGACCGCATCGGGCGCAAATCGACGCTGGTCGCCTCACTCTTGCTGATGGGCGTGTGCACCACCCTGATCGGGGTGCTGCCGGGTTACGACAGCATTGGCGCCTGGGCCCCGATTCTGTTGTGCGTGCTGCGTTTCGGTCAGGGGTTGGGCCTGGGCGGCGAATGGGGTGGCGCGGCGTTGCTGGCCACCGAGAATGCGCCGAAGGGCAAGCGGGCGTGGTTCGGCATGTTCCCGCAACTGGGGCCTTCGATCGGTTTTCTAGCGGCCAATGGGTTGTTCCTGACCCTGGCCATGACCCTCAATGACGAGCAGTTCCGCAGCTGGGGCTGGCGGATTCCGTTTCTGCTCAGCGCAGTGCTGGTGATGGTCGGTCTGTATGTACGCCTCAAGCTTCACGAAACGCCGGTGTTCGCCAACGCGATTGCCCGTCAGGAGCGAGTGAAAGTGCCGCTGGTCGAGCTGTTCAGCCAATATTGGGCGCCCACCCTGCTCGGCGCGGCGGCGATGGTGGTGTGCTACGCGCTGTTTTACATCTCGACGGTGTTTTCCCTGAGCTACGGCGTGTCCACCCTCGGCTACAGCCGCGAGACGTTTCTTGGACTGCTGTGTTTTGCCGTGCTGTTCATGGCGGCGGCTACACCGTTGTCCGCCTGGGCCAGCGATCGTTACGGGCGCAAACCGGTGCTGATCGTTGGCGGCGTGCTGGCGATTCTGTCCGGGTTTCTGATGGAGCCGTTGCTGACGCAAGGTTCGACCTGGGGCGTGGCGCTGTTCCTGTGCATCGAGCTGTTCCTGATGGGCGTGACGTTTGCCCCGATGGGCGCGCTGTTGCCGGAACTGTTTCCGACGCACGTGCGCTATACCGGTGCATCGGCGGCTTACAACCTGGGCGGGATCGTCGGCGCCTCGGCGGCTCCGTTCTTCGCGCAGAAACTGGTGGCGATGGGTGGTTTGAGTTATGTCGGCGGGTATGTGTCGGCGGCAGCGGTGCTCAGCCTGATTGCGGTGCTGTGCCTGAAGGAAACGCGTGGCAACGATTTGAATCAGGTTGCCTGATAGATCGCTATCGCGGGCAAGCCCGCTCCCACAGGGTTTTCGGTTGATCACAAACTTTGTGCACAACCAAAAAATCTGTGGGAGCGAGCTTGCTCGCGAATGCCACGCCTCGGTTTACAGCTCTACAACAACAGCCTGAGCCGCACGGGTCGCCTTGGCACGAGCCGCCTCAATCGACTCATCCCGCGCCAGCGCCACGCCCATCCGGCGCTGACCGTTGACTTCAGGCTTGCCGAACAGCCGCAGTGCGGTATCCGGCTCGCTCAGCGCTGCGCCAAGGTTGGCGAACGCGGTCTGGGTCGACTGCCCTTCCACCAGAATCACCGCCGAAGCGGATGGGCCGAACTGACGGATCAGCGGCACCGGCAGACCGAGAATGGCGCGCGCGTGCAGGGCGAACTGCGACAGGTCCTGGGAAATCAGGGTCACCAGACCGGTGTCGTGCGGGCGCGGCGAAACTTCGCTGAACCACACCTGATCACCCTTGATGAACAACTCGACGCCGAACAGCCCGCGACCACCCAAGGCCTCGGTCACGGCTTTGGCCACGCGCTCGGACTCAGCCAAGGCAATCGGGCTCATGGCCTGCGGCTGCCAGGACTCCTGATAATCGCCCTTTTCCTGACGGTGACCGACCGGTGCGCAGAACGTGGTGCCGCCGATGTGGCGCACGGTCAGCAGAGTGATTTCGTAGTCGAAATCGATGAAGCCTTCGATGATCACCCGACCTTTGCCGGCGCGACCGCCTTCTTGCGCGTACTCCCAGGCTTTCTGCACGTCATCGGCGCTGCGCAGCAGGCTCTGGCCTTTGCCCGACGAGCTCATGACCGGTTTGACGACACACGGGAAGCCCAGATCCTGAACGGCTTTGCTGTAATCCTCGAAGGTGTCGGCAAAGTGGTACGGCGAGGTCGGCAGGTCCAGCTCTTCAGCGGCCAGACGGCGGATGCCTTCGCGGTTCATGGTCAGTTGCGCGGCGCGGGCGGTCGGGATCACGGTGAAGCCTTCGGCTTCCAGCTCGACCAGCGTGGCGGTGGCTATGGCTTCGATTTCCGGCACGATGAAGTGCGGTTTCTCGGCTTCGATGACTGCACGCAGCGCGGCGCCGTCGAGCATGTTGATCACGTGGCTGCGGTGCGCCACCTGCATGGCCGGCGCGTTGGCGTAACGGTCGACGGCAATCACTTCAACGCCCAGGCGTTGCAGCTCGATCACCACTTCCTTGCCCAACTCACCACAGCCACACAGCAATACGCGGGTCGCGGTCGGCGACAATGGAGTTCCGATACGGGTCATCTCAGGTCCTCAAAGAAGCGGATCATCGAGGAAAGCAACGCCAGACGCGCTTTCCATGGGGAGAAAGCGCGGCATTTTACATGAACCGCAGGGTTTGGCTCAGCTGGCGACAGCCTGTTTGCGCTCGCGCCAGGCCATGATCAGCCAGACGGCAGTAACACCTGCGAACTTCGAGGCCAATGCCGTGATGATCACCGGTGGCGTCATCAGGTCGATCATGCCGAAAAAGATGAAGGTATCGAGGGGAATGCTCAGCGCCGAACTGATCCACAGGCGGTCGCGCAGCGGTCGTTTGGTGATGCTGAAGACCAGCCAGTCGATGCATTCGGAGATCGCGAACGCCGTGGCGCTGGCCAGGGCGATGGAAGGATCCGAGGTGACGTAGGACAACACCAGCGCCACCAGCATCGCCACGATGGCACCGTGACCGAAACGGGTTTGCACCATGTCGCGCAACACGAACACCAATCCGCCCCAGGCCGACCAGATGATGTCCAGGTGTGGCGCGGTGGAGAAAGCGAAGTTGATCAGCACGACGCTGCTGATGTAGGCGATGAGGAAAATCATGCTGGCGACCTGGGAAATTGGCGCACAGGTTACTTCAGGCAAAGCAGAAGCAAAAGATCGCAGCCTGCGGCAGCTCCTACATGAGAATGCGATCTTCCTGTAGGAGCTGCCGAAGGCTGCGATCTTTTGATCTTCGCTACTTGTTTGGGGTCGCCGGGATCATCCACACCAACCCACTGGCCTTCGCCCGCTCATGACACAAGCCGAGCACCACCCGCCGCTCGTCGTTGGTCATGCGGCCCCAGCGGGTGATCTCCGCGACCGTGCGCTGGCAGCCGGTGCAGATATCGTCCTCATCCAGCGCACAGATATTCACGCACGGCGAGGCAACCGGTCTTTCGGGCGTGTTCATGCTTCCTGCTCGACCAGATCACGCGCATAGCGCTGGGAATTGTGCACATAGTGCGCGGCACTGGCTTCGAGCATTTTCTTCTGTGGCTCGGTCAGTTCACGCACGACCTTGCCCGGAGACCCCATCACCAGCGAGCCATCGGGGATTTCCTTGCCTTCGCCGATCAGCGAATTGGCGCCGATGATGCAGTTCTTGCCGATTTTCGCGCCGTTGAGGATCACCGCGTTGATGCCAATCAGGCTGTAGTCGCCAACGGTGCAGCCATGCAGCATGGCGTTATGGCCGATGGTCACGCCGGTGCCGATGGTCAGCGGATAGCCCATGTCGGTGTGCATCACCGTGCCATCCTGGACGTTGCTGTTCTTGCCGATCAGGATCAGCTCGTTGTCGCCGCGCAGCACGGCGTTGAACCAGACGTTGGCGCCTTCTTCCAGCTTGACCTTGCCCACCAGCACGGCATTGGGTGCAACCCAGCTCTGTGGATGGGTCTCGACGCGGGCGTCGCCCAGGCGGTATTTCATCTTGTTTTCCTCAGGGCTCACGATGACGGGCCATTCGAGCGATGGCTTCAGGTGTTGATATAGCTTTTGGGCGGGTGATGCAGGCTGATCTGTTCGTCATAGAGCAGATTGATCAGCTCGACAATCATGATAGCCGTCAATCCCCAGATCTTGAATTCGCCGTAACGATAACTCGGCACGTACCAGCTGCGGCCCTGATAATCGATACGATGCGTATGCTCACGCGGGTCTTTGCGGAAGAACTCCAACGGCACGTTGAAGACGGCAGCGATCTCGGCATCGTTGGCCTGGTATTCGACAAAGTCCGGAATCACCCCGACATACGGCGTGACCTTGATGCCATGCAGGGAGATCAGCGGGCTGAGCGGGCCGATGACTTCGACCAGCCCCGGTGGCAGGCCGATTTCTTCTTCGGCTTCGCGTAAGGCGGTGAAAATCAGGTCGGGGTCTTCGGGGTCGCGGCGACCGCCGGGAAAGGCCACTTCGCCACCATGGGTCGAGAGGCCGCTGGCCCGCAGGGTCAGCACCAGCTCGGGCTCGTCACTGCGGGTGATCGGCACCAGAACAGCGGCCTCGGGGAAACGTTTATCGGTCTCCAGCGTGCGCGGTGTGTGGTTGCTTACCCTATGCAGTAGCTCGTCCAGCATGAGTGTTCTCGATCTGTGCCTTACCCTGCATCATGCACCAATCATTGCAGCCGCCCAAGCCCTTCGCCGGGCCATGTCGCGAAACGACAACTTGCCGACCGGCACCGCTGCACGCCAAGATAGGCGCAGCATTCAGGAACCCCAGCATGAAATTTTGCAGCCAGTGCGGCAACCCGGTGACCCAGCGCATTCCCGAAGGCGACTCGCGACTGCGATTTGTCTGTGACAGCTGTCAGACCATTCACTATCAAAACCCCAATATCGTCGCCGGTTGCGTCGCGACCTGGGGTCGCCAGGTGCTGCTCTGCCGCCGTGCCATCGAACCACGCCTGGGTTACTGGACGCTGCCCGCCGGCTTCATGGAAAACGGCGAGACCATCGAACAGGCCGCGATCCGCGAAACCGCCGAGGAAGCCTGCGCCCGAGTGCGCAATCTGAGCATCTATACCCTGATCGATGTGCCGCACATCAGCCAGGTGCATGTGTTCTTTCGCGCCGAACTGGCCGACCTGGACTTCGCGGCCGGCCCCGAAAGCCTCGAAGTGCAACTATTCGACGAAGCCGACATTCCCTGGGACGAGCTGGCTTTCCGCACCGTGGGGCGTACCTTAGAATGTTTCTTCGCTGATCGCCGCGCCGAAAACTACCCGGTTCGCTCCGAATCGATTCCGCCGCTGGCTCAGCCTGCCATTAGCTGACTCAAAAAATCCAAAGATCAAAAGATCAAAAGATCGCAGCCTTCGGCAGCTCCTACACTTAACGTTGCGTCACTCTTTGGGGAATTGTTTCAATGCGCTGGTTGTTTGCTCTGTTTTGCCTGTCATTCGTCTCAGTCTCCCAAGCGTCCTTCGTGACCACCGTGACGCCGTCGAACACCCCGCTGATCGAAAAAATCCTGGTGCTCAAATCGGCGCATCAACTGCAGTTGATCGCCGACGGCAAGCCGATCAAGACCTATCGGATTTCCCTGGGCAAGGGCGCGAAAAAAGGTCCGAAACTGATTGAAGGCGACAAACGCACGCCGGAAGGTTTTTATTGGATCGACTGGCGCAAGGTCAGCGAGAAATTCAACCTGGCGATGCACATCTCCTACCCGAACATCAGCGACTCGGCCCGCGCCCGCCGCGAAGGCGTCGAGCCTGGCGGGATGATCATGATTCACGGCACGCCGGATTCGGAAGAAACCCCCGAAGACCTGTTCCACACTCTGGACTGGACCGACGGCTGCATCGCCATGCGCAACATGGACATGCGTGAAGTCTGGGGTCTGGTGCCAGACGGCACGATGATCGAGATTCGTCCTTAACGACTGACCACTGGTCACCTGAAAAAAATAAATCAAAAGATCGCAGTCTGCGGCAGCTCCTACAGGGTTGATACCACTTCCCACTGCAGGAGCTGCCGCAGGCTGCGATCTTTTGCTTTTTACAGCCCACCCATAATACCACTTCAAACCACAAACCCCGAAACCCGCCATTTCATTGGGCTACACGCCAATTCACTGCGTTGACATGGTATTCAAGTGGTATTAATTTCCGCCCCACAAGCGAGCCACAACAATCCTATACTCGCGTCGGAAATGACCTACATGAACGACCTCCAGGCCCTACGCCCAGATGACTCCCAGCCGACGCCGCTGTACCTGCAGCTGGCGCGCAATCTGGAATCGGCGATCCATTCCGGGCAGTGGAAGGCCGAGCAGGCCATGCCCTCCGAGCGCAACCTCAGCGAGCAACTCGGGATCTCCCGGGTCACCGCGCGCAAGGCGCTGGAAGTGCTGCTCGATCAAGGTCTGATCCGCCGTCTGCAAGGTTCCGGCACCTTCATCACCCCACGTCTGGAACAACCGCTGTCACGCCTCTCGGGCTTCAGCGAAATGCTCCGCCTCAAGGGTTTCGTCCCCAGCTCGCAGTGGCTGGAACGCGAAATCATCCTGCCGACTCACGAAGAACTGATCCGCCTGAGCCTGTCGCCGAACGACAAGGTGGCGCGCATGAAACGCCTGCGCAAGGCCGATGACACGGTGATGGCCATCGAGATGAGCACCCTGCCCGCCTCGATCATGCCCAAGCCGCACCTGGTCGGCGATTCGCTCTACGAATACCTCGACGGCATCGGCAAACCGATCGTCCGCGCCCTGCAGCACATCCAGGCGATCAACGCCTCGGACGAGTTCGCCGCGCTGGTCGGCATCGCCCCCGGCACCGCCATGCTGCTGATGACCCGGGTCGGCTATCTGGAAGACAACACGCCGATCGAAGTCACCGACACCTATTGCCGCAACGACTACTACGACTTTGTTGCAGAGCTTCGCCGCTGACCGGCAGCCAGGCCAAACGAGAGAAGCAAAATGTCCGAAGACAACATCCTCACCGCCAGCGGCTGGGTTCGCGGCCGGCTGATTCACGAACACGGCAAAGTCGTGTCGATCGAAGGCGTGCCCTGCGATCCGGCCGAGAATGACCTGCCGTACCTGCTGCCGGGTTTCATCGACCTGCACGTCCACGGCGGTGGTGGTAAAGACATCATGGAAGGCGCCAGCGCCTTCGAAACCATCACCAAAACCCACGTGCGCTTCGGCACCACTTCACTGCTGGCCACCACCATGACCGCGCCGAGTGCTGAGATCTCCAGTGTGCTGAAAGAGGTCGGCGAGTTCTGCGAACAGCGTCCGCAAGGCGCCGCCCGGGTACTCGGTGTGCATCTGGAAGGCCCGTACATCAACCCCGGCAAACTCGGCGCGCAACCGAATTTCGCCCACACCGCGTTGATGGCCGAAGTTGAAGAGTATCTGGCACTGGCGCCGATCCGGGTGATCACCATCGCCCCGGAAATCGCCGGCCACGACGGGTTGATTCGTGAACTGAGCAGCCGCGGCATCCGCATGCAGATCGGCCACACCCTCGGCAGCTACGAGGAAGGCGTCGCCGCCCTCGATGCCGGCGCGACTAGTTTCACCCATTTGTACAACGCCATGAGCCCGCTACATCACCGCGAGCCGGGCATCGTCGGCGCCGCCCTCGCCCACGCCAAATTCGCCGAGCTGATCCCGGACTTGTTGCACGTGCACCCCGGCGCGATCCGCGTGGCCCTGCGTGCGATCCCGTGCCTGTACTGCGTCACCGATTCAACCGCCGCCGCCGGCATGCCCGACGGTGAATACAAGCTCGGCAGCCACACCGTGACCAAATGCCTGGGCGGTGTGCGCCTGCCCGACGGCACGCTGGCCGGCAGCACCCTGACCATGGATCAGGCCCTGCGCAACCTGGTGAAGATCGGTTTGCCGATCGCCGAAGCCTCGCAACGTCTTTCGCAATTCCCCGCCGACTACCTCGGCATCACCGAACGCGGGCGCCTGCAACCGGGTGCCTGGGCCGACTGCGTGCGGCTGGATCGCTCACTCACACTGACCGCCGTCATGGTCGAAGGAGAAGACATTGACTTCAAAAATGCTTGAAGAGGCGCTGTCCTCGTTCGAGGCCGTGCAAGCCCAATTGCAACAGCTCGACCCGCAGATGATCGAGATCGCCGGACGCCTGCGCCGTCAGCCGCCGCAAGTGGCGATGACGGTCGCGCGCGGCAGTTCCGACCACGCGGCGAGCTATTTCGCTTACCTGACCATGCAGCAACTGGGCGTACCGGTGGCGTCGTTGCCGATGTCGGTGGTGACCATGCAGCAGGCACCGTTGAAGGTCAGCGGTCAGGTCGCGTTCGCGTTCTCGCAATCGGGGCAAAGCCCGGATCTGGTCAACAGCCTGCGTCTGCTGCGCAAGCGTGGCGCGCTGAGCGTATCGATGGTCAACGCCGCCGATTCGCCACTGGAAGCGGCGTGTGAATTCAGCCTGCCGCTGCTCGCCGGCACCGAAAGCAGCGTCGCCGCGACCAAGAGCTTCATCGCCACCCTCAGCGCCAGCGCCCGCCTGATCGCGCACTGGAAAGAAGACCGCGAACTGCTGGAAGCGCACAACGCCCTGCCCGAAGGTCTGCGCGAAGCGGCGAAACAGGACTGGAGCACCGCGATCGACGCCTTGCGCGACTGTGAACGGCTGATGGTCATCGGCCGTGGCGCCGGTTTTGCCATCGCCCAAGAGGCCGCGCTGAAGTTCAAGGAAACCTCGGCGATTCAGGCCGAAGCCTTCAGCAGCGCCGAAGTCCGTCACGGCCCGATGGCACTGATCGACGAGCATTACCCGCTACTGGTGTTCGCCCCACGCGGTGCCGAACAGGCCGGTCTGATCAGCCTCGCGTCAGAGATGCGTCAACGCGGTGCCCGCGTGCTGCTGGCCGCGCCGGACGACATTCTCGAACGCGACCTGACCCTGAGCCGCGCCGAACACCCGGCCCTCGACCCGATTCTGGCGATCCAGAGCTTCTACGTGATGGCCGCCGGCCTGGCCGTGGCTCGCGGCATGGACCCGGATCAGCCGCGCCACCTGAGCAAAGTGACCCGTACGCACTGACCACTGTTTAGGCATGTAACCCGTGTAGGAGCTGCCGAAGGCTGCGATCTTTTGATTTTGACGTTCAAAAAAACAAGATCAAAAGATCGCAGCCTGCGGCAGCTCCTACAGGGGAAAGCGAAATTACTGATGAGACCGAGCCATGCACAACAACAATAAAGAGCTGACCCTCAGCGCCCCGCTCAGCGGCCCGGTGCTCACGCTCGCCAAAGTCCCGGACGCGGTGTTCGCCAGTGGCGCGATGGGCGACGGTATCGCCATCGACCCGTTGAATGACACCCTGTACTCGCCCTGTGCCGGGGAGATCATCCACGTCGCCCGCACCGGCCACGCGCTGACCGTGCGCGCCGACAACGGCGCGGAAATCCTCCTGCATCTTGGCCTGGACACTGTCGAACTGAACGGCGAAGGCTTCTCGATGCTGGTCAAGCAAGGCACGCGGGTCGACAAGGGCCAACCGTTGTTGCGCTACGACCTGGACAAGGTCGGCCAACAGTGCAAAAGCCTGGTCAGCCTGTTGATCCTGACCAACAGCCAGGACTTCCAGGTGCGCCCGATCACGCTCAAAGCGGTGAAGGTCGGCGAGCCGCTGCTACACATCATTGCCCGCACCAGTACGGCGGCGAATGCTGAAGTGCTGGGTGGGCCAGTGGTGCAGGGGCAGGTCTTGGTGGCACATCGCGGCGGCTTGCATGCGCGCCCCGCCGCGCTGATTCGCCAGACCGCACAAGGTTTCAAGAGCCAGTCGCAGCTGCACTTCGCCGGCCAATCGGCGCCGTGCAACAGCCTGATTGGCCTGATGGGACTGGCCATCGGTGAACAGGATGAAGTGCAGGTCAGCTGTCAGGGGCCGGACGCCGAAGCGGCGCTGCAAGCTTTGCTCAATGCACTGGCGACCGCCCTGCCCGACGATCATCACGCCGCTGCGCCGGCCAGCGCCGCACCGCGCAAACGCCCGGCCGAGGCGGGCGTGCTGCAAGGGGTGTGCGCCGCACCGGGTCTGGTTGGCGGGCCGTTGTTTCGCCTGAACGCGATCAGCCTGCCGGCAGATATCGGCAAGCATGATCCGCAGGTGCAACAGCAGGTGCTTGAGTCGGCGCTGAAGCAGGTGCGCGGCGAAATCCACGCCACGCTCACCCAAGCAAAAAAGCACAAGAACACCGACGAAGAAGCGATCTTCGCCGCGCATCTGGCACTGCTCGAAGACCCGGCCCTGCTCGACGCCGCGCAGCATTCCATCGATCAAGGCACAGCGGCGACCCACGCCTGGAGCCAGTCGATCGACGTGCAGTGCGAAGTACTGCAACACACCGGCAGCGCGCTGCTGGCCGAACGCGCCAACGACCTGCGCGACCTCAAGCAACGGGTGCTGCGCGCCGTGCTCGGCGAAGCCTGGCATTACGACGTGCCGGCCGGCGCCATCGTTGCTGCGCATGAACTGACGCCGTCGGATCTGCTGCAACTCAGCGCGCAGGGTGTCGCCGGGTTGTGCATGGCCGAGGGTGGCGCGACCTCGCATGTGGCGATTCTGGCGCGCGGCAAAGGCCTGCCGTGCCTAGTTGCACTGGGCGCCGCTTTACTCGATCAAGCACAAGGTCAGTCGGTGGTGCTGGATGCCGATGGCGGTCGCCTCGAACTGAAGCCAAATGCCGAGCGTCTGGCCGAAGTGCAGCAGGCGCAAATCGACCGTCAGCAACGCCGCGATGCGCAACAGAAAAAGGCCCATCTGCCCGCCGAAACTCGCAATGGCGTGACCATCGAAGTGGTCGCCAATGTCGCCTCCAGCCATGAAGCGGCAGACGCCTTTGCCAATGGTGCCGATGGCGTCGGCCTGCTGCGCACCGAGTTTCTGTTCGTCGACCGGCAAACCGCGCCGGACGTCGAAGAGCAGTGCTCTGCCTATCAAGCGGTGCTCGATGCCATGGGTGACCATTCGGTGATCATCCGCACCATCGACGTCGGCGGCGACAAGCAACTCGACTACCTGCCGCTGCCTGCCGAAGCCAACCCGGTCTTGGGTCTGCGTGGCATTCGTCTGGCTCAGGCCCGTCCGGAAATCCTCGATCAGCAACTGCGCGCACTGCTGCAAGTCAGCCCGCTGCGCCGTTGCCGGATCCTGTTGCCGATGGTCACCGAAGTCGATGAACTGCTGCAGATCCGTCAGCGCGTCGATGCGCTGTGCCTGGAACTGGGCATCAGCCAGCGCCCGGAAATCGGCGTGATGATTGAAGTCCCCGCCGCTGCCTTGCAGGCCGAACAACTGGCCGAGCACGCCGACTTCCTGTCGATCGGCACCAACGACCTGTCGCAATACACCCTGGCCATGGACCGCGACCACGCCGGCCTCGCCGCCCGGGTCGATGCCTTGCACCCGGCGCTGCTGCGGCTGATCGCCATGACCTGCGCAGGTGCGGCGGCGCACAAACGCTGGGTCGGCGTCTGCGGCGCCCTCGCCTCGGATCCTCTGGCGACGCCGGTGCTGATCGGCCTCGGTGTGACCGAGTTGTCGGTGAGCCCGGTGCAAATCGGTGAAATCAAGGATCGCGTGCGCCAGTTGCACGAGGCCGAATGCCAACGCCTCAGCCTTGACCTGTTGAAACTCAACAGCGCCGCTGCGGTTCGTCACGCCTGCCACCAGCATTGGCCTCTGCACTAACAACAAGCTCTCTATAAAGAGCAGGGAGAACCACCAT
Organism: Pseudomonas sp. 22189; assembly: GCF_052045635.1. Taxonomy (NCBI): domain Bacteria; kingdom Pseudomonadati; phylum Pseudomonadota; class Gammaproteobacteria; order Pseudomonadales; family Pseudomonadaceae; genus Pseudomonas; species Pseudomonas sp. 22189. Next base: position 79,211 of record NZ_JBQEPG010000002.1, on the reverse strand, counting down.
GTACCAACTCTTCATCGAAGGCCTGCAACGCCTCGGCCGCGCGCTGATGCTGCCGATCGCGATCCTGCCGATTGCCGGCCTGCTGCTGCGTCTGGGTGACACCGACCTTTTGAACATCGCGATCATTCACGATGCCGGGCAAGTGATCTTCGCCAACCTGGCGATGATCTTCGCCATCGGCATCGCCGTCGGGTTTGCCAAGGACAACAACGGCACCGCGGGTCTGGCCGGGGTAATCGGTTACCTGGTGATGATCTCCACCCTCAAGGTGCTCGACGCAAGCATCAACATGGGCATGCTCGCCGGGATCGTCAGCGGCCTGATGGCCGGCGCGCTGTACAACCGCTTCAAGGACATCAAACTGCCGGAGTATCTGGCGTTCTTCGGCGGCCGACGGTTTGTACCGATTGTCACCGGGTTCGCGGCGGTCGGTCTGGGCGTAGTGTTCGGCTACATCTGGCCGCCGATCCAGCACGGCATCAATGCCTTCGGCGCACTGATGATGGAAAGCGGCAGCATTGGCGCGTTCGTCTTCGGCGTGTTCAACCGCCTGCTGATCGTCACCGGCCTGCACCACATCCTCAACAACATGGCGTGGTTCGTGTTCGGCAACTTCACCGACCCGACTACCGGCGCACTGGTCACCGGCGACCTGTCACGCTACTTCGCTGGCGATCCAAAGGGCGGCCAGTTCATGACCGGCATGTTCCCGATGATGATCTTCGGCCTGCCTGCTGCGTGCCTGGCGATGTACCGCAATGCGTTGCCGGAGCGGCGCAAGGTCATGGGCGGGATTTTCCTGTCGATGGCGCTGACCTCGTTTTTGACCGGGGTAACCGAACCCATCGAATTCGCCTTTATGTTTCTCGCGCCGCTGCTGTATCTGCTGCATGCGCTGCTGACCGGCCTGTCGATGGCGATCACCAATGCACTGAACATCCACCTCGGTTTCACCTTCTCCGGCGGCTTCATCGACATGGTGTTGGGTTGGGGGCGCTCGACCAATGGCTGGCTGGTGATTCCGGTCGGGCTGGCGTATGCCGTGGTGTATTACGCGGTGTTTGATTTCTGTATTCGTCGCTTCAATTTGAAGACGCCGGGGCGTGAGGATGTGGCAGCGGCGGACAAGGCTGTTCTCACCGAGAATGAGCGCGCCGCGGCTTACATCAAGGCGCTCGGTGGTGCGCAGAATCTGGTGACTGTCGGTGCCTGCACCACCCGTTTGCGTCTGGAAATGGTTGATCGCAACAAGGCTTCCGACGCTGACTTGAAGGCATTGGGCGCGATGGCCGTGGTACGCCCGGGCAAGGGCGGCAGCTTGCAGGTGGTGGTCGGGCCATTGGCCGACAGCATCGCCGACGAAATCCGCCTCGCCATGCCAGCGCTGGGGCGTGCGTTAGTGCCGGCGCCTGCGGTGCAGGTCGAAGCATCGAACGCTGCATGGGTCACGGCGCCAGAAGCCCAACAATGGCTGACTGCGTTAGGCGGTCGCGAGAATGTACTGCAACTGGACTGCATCGCCCTGACCCGCCTTCGTTTGCAACTGGCCGATGGCAAAGCGTTGTCCGAGGCTCAGTTGAAAGAGTTGGGGTGCCAGGGTGTCAGCTCGCTGGACGGTGGGGTCTGGCATCTGTTGATTGGCGAGAAAGCCGCGAGTTTGAGTGGGGCGATTGAGGCGTTGGTTAATCGCAGTGAGGCCCGCGCGAAGGTGTAACCCACAGCGAAACTCAACAGCCTCACTGATAAACGGAAAGCCGCTGGGCTGTGGAGCTCAGCGGCTTTTTTATCGGGTGTTTACTCGACTGTGACGATGAACGTACGTGGTGCAGAGACACCAGCCTGTCCTCTGGCCGTGATCGAATGCATGCTCACTGACAAATCCCTCAAGTGAAAGTGCCAACGGCCTGCAGCGTCGGCGACTACTTGCCCCATCACAGTAGCACCGTCGAGAATCTGGAGTTTATCGCCATCAGACGCCAAGCCACTCGACTGCACAACAGTGGACGAGGTGATACCGCCGTTTGGAATCTCCTCACCTTGGCTGTTTTTCATGGAGGTAATCACCGGCACAGTGTTTTTTTCAGTAGACATAGCAAAATCCTTCTTACCTGTTGTGAATGGAAGTGTCATCAGACAGAAGTTTGCCGAAGCGAACCACTGTCAGAAATTACAGGTAAGCGGCGGTTTCCGATGATTGGTCATCATCAAGGCAAACCTGGGTATTGAATCCAAAAGTCGGTTGCCGACGGCTCGCTCCCACGCGAGCTCTCAACTCCCCAGAAAGGAGATGAGGTCCGCGACGGGACGAGCCGGTTTGCGATGATCATCCGATGAATCAGGTTTGCGGATCGACCCGGTCCAGCGCGCGGTTTACCGCCAGTTCGGCGAGCATGACGATTTGCTGGATCGCCAGTGCGGTGCTGCGTTGCAGGCCGCTGAGTTCGTTGGCGAAGTTGCTGGCCATGGCACTGGCGCAGGCCAACGATTCGTAGGCGTGGGCTAGCAGGGTTTCGGTGTCGATGCTGGGGTTGACCAGGAACATTGTGCTGGGCTGATGCGCCTGAGCGGGTTGCTGGGTGAAGTAGAAATCGACAGCGCGCTTGATGGCTTCACGGTCTTTCGTCAGGTCTTCGACGCGGATGGCGTCGACGGGTGGCGCTGTGGTTTTGTGGGGTGGGTCGGGGATCAGTTTGTCCATCGAACAAGTCCTTTTAAGTGTCATAGCCACTTGCTCCCGATCTCACTCGGAGAAGAGGTGGCAGCCATGTACGGAGTGAGATTACCGGTAAGGACCCCAAATCCGGCCGGACCGAAGTCCGCCCGTACATAGCCGCCATAAGGAATTGCTGACAGCGAAAGCTGGCCGCAATTATGGGGGCACTTGTCTGGGGATCCAAATCGGGTATCTCACCTCCCGGTCGCTGAATTGGCAGCGACAGACGAAGCCTAGAGACCGGACGTCCGAGGGACAACCTGAAAATCTTGTGGGAAGGTTCTGGTAATTCCACACACTCTTAAACACAAAACATCCCGTGTAGGAGCTGCCGAAGGCTGCGATCTTTTGATCTGCCCTTTGATTGTAAAAAACCAAAGTCAAAAGATCGCAGCCTTCGGCAGCTCCTACAGAGGGGAGATGCACCAGATAGAAAATGGTCGGCTGTCAGGCCGCCATCGCTGACAAGCCAGCTCCCATATTTTTAACTTGTGAACACCGCCATGCGGCGAAGCCGCCCCACTCCAGGATGAGCGCAAGCTCGGCTGTCGTTCTTGATCTTGATCCACGGGCGACGTCGGAAGGCTGAGTGGAGGGATTGATCCGGGGGTGAGAGCGCAGCGACCGTTTGGCGAAGCCAAACACAGCGAGAGGAGGTGCAGCGAAGCAAACCGTAGGCGCTGCGCCCGGATCAAACCCGGAGCGAAGGGACCCCGAGCCCCAGCGAGCGGGCCGAACGCAGGAGCAAGCGTTTTTTTGCTTACTTTTTTTAGGCGTTTGTAAAAAAAGTGAGTCGCCGTAAGGGCGAAACCCTAAGCAGCCGTTACCGCAGCAACGGATATGTACCCGATCAGTCAGAACATCATCGCCTGATCCGACGCCTTCGCGAGCAGGCTCGCTCCCACATTGGAACCCCATTGCCCGGAAAATCGCAGGCAACAAAAAACCCGCAGACAATCAGTCATCTGCGGGTTTCTCATTCCAGCGAAAGGAAGATCAGAAATCCTCCAGCCGCCACACCTCATAAGCCGGCGTCTCATAAGGGTGGCTCAACTTGAGAGCAGCCACCACCTCACGAATCAGCTCATCACAAACCACAAGCTCAACCTTCCATTCCTCGACCCGCTCAACCCGCCCCGCCTCGCCAATGAACGGCTGACTGCCGTCCAACGGTCGAAACTGACCAGACCCAAGCACCTGCCAAGCACAGTGGTCATAGTCCCCGATCCGCCCACCACCGGCAGCGAATACAGCGTCCTTGACCACCTCGACATGACTGTCGGGAACAAAAAACGCGAGCTTGTACACAGGCCTCAGTTCACCCAGACGCGCGCGTTACGGAACATGCGCATCCAAGGAGCATCCTCGGTCCAGTCTTCCGAACGCCACGAGTTCTGCACCGCGCGGAACACACGCTCCGGGTGCGGCATCATGATCGTCACACGACCGTCGCGGCTGGTGAGACCGGTGATCCCGCGCGGCGAACCGTTCGGGTTGGCCGGGTAGGCTTCGGTGACCTTGCCGTGGTTGTCGACGAAACGCATCGCCACGCAACCGGACAGATCGGCTTCCAGCAGGGCTTCTTCGCTGGAGAACTCGGCATGGCCTTCACCGTGCGCGATGGCGATCGGCATGCGCGAACCGGCCATGCCCTGCAGGAAGATCGAGTTCGATTCCTGGATCTGCACCATCGCCACGCGCGCTTCGAACTGCTCGGAGCGGTTGCGCACGAAGTGTGGCCAGAATTCGCTGCCCGGGATCAGCTCGTGCAGGTTGGACATCATCTGGCAACCGTTGCACACGCCGAGGGTGAAGCTGTCGTTACGTTCGAAGAAGCCCTGGAATGCATCGCGGGCACGGCTGTTGAACAGTGCCGACTTGGCCCAGCCTTCACCAGCGCCGAGAACGTCGCCGTAGGAGAAACCACCGCAGGCCACCAGACCTTTGAACTCGTTCAGGTCGACACGGCCAGCGAGAATATCGCTCATGTGCACGTCGATCGCGTTGAAACCGGCGCGATCGAACGCGGCGGCCATTTCCACCTGACCGTTGACGCCCTGCTCACGCAGCACGGCAACCTGTGGGCGAATGCCTTTCTTGATGTAAGGCGCGGCGATGTCCTGGTTGACGTCGTAGCTCAGCTTGACGCTCAGGCCCGGGTTGTCTTCTTCCAGCAGCGCGTCGAATTCTTGCTCGGCGCAGTCGGCGTTGTCACGCAGACGCTGGATCTGGTAGCTGGTCTCGGCCCACTGACGTTGCAGCAGACGACGCTGGCCTTCAAACACGGTGTCACCGTTGAAGGTGATGTTGATCTGGCCATTGTTGATCGGCTGACCGATCACGGAAACGCAGTCACCCAGACCGGCAGCGCTGAATTGGGCGAGGATGTCCGGGGTGGCGTCCTGACGAACCTGGATAACGGCACCCAGCTCTTCGTTGAACAGGATTGCGGCGATTTCTGCCGAGTTTTCGGCAACGCTGTCCAGGTTCAGGCTCAGACCGCAGTGGCCGGCGAACGCCATTTCCATCACGGAGGTCAACAGACCACCGTCGGAACGGTCGTGATAAGCCAGCAGGTGACCGTCGGCGTTGAGGCCCTGGATCACCGCGAAGAAGGCTTTCAGGTCTTCGGCGTCGTCGACGTCCGGCGCCTGCTTGCCGAGCTTGCCGTGAACCTGAGCGAGGATCGAGGCACCCATGCGGTTCTGACCGCGACCGAGGTCGATCAGGATCAGGTCGGTGGTGCCCTTGTCCATGCGCAGTTCCGGGGTCAGGGTCTGACGGATGTCAGCCACTGGGGCGAAACCGGTCACGATCAGCGACATCGGCGAGGTCACGGTTTTTTCTTCACCCTTGTCGTTCCAGCGGGTGGCCATGGACATCGAGTCCTTGCCGACCGGGATGGTGATGCCCAGCTCTGGGCACAGTTCCATGCCGACCGCTTTCACGGTGTCGTACAGACGCGCGTCTTCGCCCGGGTGGCCGGCAGCGGACATCCAGTTCGCCGACAGTTTGATGTCGGAGAGCTTGTTGATGCGCGAGGCGGCAATGTTGGTCAGGGTTTCGCCGATGGCCATGCGGCCCGACGCCGGAGCGTCCAGCAGTGCCAGCGGAGTACGCTCGCCCATCGCCATCGCTTCACCGGTGTAGACGTCAAAACTGGTGGCGGTGACGGCAACGTCGGCCACCGGCACCTGCCATGGACCGACCATCTGGTCACGGGCCACGAGGCCGGTGATGGTGCGGTCGCCGATGGTGATCAGGAAGCTTTTGCTCGCCACGGCCGGGTGATGCAGGACGCGCTCGATGGAATCGGCGATGTCGAGGTTCGACGGATCGAAATCATCGCCCAGCTCGGCTTCGCGCACCACCGAACGGTGCATGCGCGGCGCCTTGCCCAGCAACACTTCCAGCGGCATGTCCACCGGGTTGTTGCCGAAGTGGCTGTCGGTCACGGTCAGTTGCGGCTCGGCAGTGGCTTCACCAACAACGGCAAACGGGCAACGCTCGCGTTCGCAGATCGCCTTGAAGCGCTCGAAGTCAGCCGGGCCGACTGCCAGAACGTAACGTTCCTGGGATTCGTTGGACCAGATTTCGTGCGGGGCCATGCCCGGCTCGTCGTTTGGAATGTTGCGCAGTTCGAAACGGCCACCGCGGTCGCCGTCGTTGACCAGTTCCGGGAAGGCGTTGGACAGACCGCCCGCACCCACGTCGTGGATGAAGCTGATCGGGTTCTTGTCGCCCAGCTGCCAGCAACGGTCGATGACTTCCTGGCAGCGACGTTCCATTTCAGGGTTTTCACGCTGTACGGAAGCGAAGTCGAGATCCGCCGAGCTGGTGCCGGTGGCCATCGAGGACGCGGCGCCGCCGCCCAGACCGATGAGCATCGCCGGCCCGCCGAGGACGATCAGCTTGGAGCCGACGACGATCTCGCCTTTCTTGACGTGCTCTTCACGGATGTTGCCCATGCCGCCAGCCAACATGATCGGCTTGTGGTAACCGCGAACTTCGTCACCGTGCGGGGTGCTGATCGACTGTTCGAAGGTACGGAAGTAGCCGGTCAGGGCCGGACGACCGAATTCGTTGTTGAACGCGGCGCCGCCCAGCGGGCCTTCGATCATGATGTCCAGCGCGGTAACGATGCGCTCAGGCTTGCCGTACGGCACTTCCCACGGCTGTTCGAAGCCCGGGATCTGCAGGTTGGACACGGTGAAACCGGTCAGGCCGGCCTTTGGCTTCGCGCCACGGCCGGTGGCACCTTCGTCGCGGATCTCGCCACCGGAACCGGTGGAGGCGCCCGGGAACGGGGCGATCGCGGTCGGGTGGTTGTGGGTCTCGACCTTCATCAGGATGTGCACCGGCTCCTGCACCGCGCCGTACTGGCGGGTTTCCGGATCCGGGAAGAAGCGGCCGGCCACGTTACCGACGATCACCGAGGCGTTGTCCTTATAAGCGGACAGCACGCCTTCGTTGTGCATCTGGTAGGTGTTCTTGATCATGCCGAACAGGCTTTTTTCCTGGCTCTCGCCGTCAATATCCCAACTGGCGTTGAAGATCTTGTGGCGGCAGTGCTCGGAGTTGGCCTGGGCGAACATCATCAGTTCGATGTCGTGCGGGTTGCGCTTGAGACCGTTGAAGGCGTTGACCAGATAGTCGATTTCGTCTTCGGCCAGGGCCAGGCCCAGTTCAGTGTTGGCTTTTTCCAGCGCGGCGCGGCCGCCACCGAGGATGTCGATCGCGGTCAGCGGTTTCGGCTCGGCGTGGCTGAACAGACCCGCGGCCTGTTCCAGATTGCCCAGGACGATCTGGGTCATGCGGTCATGCAGCACGTCGGCAATCTGTTGGGCTTCGGTGTCGCTGAACTGGCCGGCCACGTAGAACGCGATGCCGCGCTCCAGACGCTGAATCTTGCTCAGGCCGCAGTTGCGGGCGATGTCGCTGGCCTTGCTCGACCATGGCGAGATGGTGCCGAAACGCGGCAACACCAGGAACAGACGGCCGGTCGGCTCTTGTACCGGAACGCTTGGGCCGTACTTCAGAAGGCGCGCAAGCACCTGCTGTTCGTCGCCGGTCAGGACGCCGGTGACTTCGGCGAAGTGAGCGAATTCAGCATACAGGCCATTGACAGCTGGAACCTTCTGGCTCAGTTGCTCAAGGAGTTTGCTGTGGCGAAAGGCAGAAAGGGCAGGAGCGCCGCGCAGGATCAACATCTTCGGGACAGCCTCGGGAAGGGGTGTGCTTTGAGGCCGTGCATTCTAGCCTAAACCGCCCTCAACATCACCCGAAACGCTACGCACGGTTGCACTCGGATATCAATCTGTGTTTCTGCCTTTGAAGTCAAATTTCGAGTGTGTGCCGGCCACGCTTATTTTTTCTGTCACAAAATGCCGTTCAGCCCCATTCCTGCGGGGTTTCGTGCGGTTTTGTGATCTCTAGCAGACAAGCCCCTCACTGTCGAGATATGGCGCCCGCAGCCGTTTGCGTATACTGCGCACATGTTTTTCCCAACGGCTTTGCGTCCGCGGTACGCCAAATGGCTGATCGCAACCGGACTCTTCCTGATGCTCGGCGGCTGTGTTGATAAACCCAACACACTCGAGCGCGTAAAGGAGGATGGTGTGCTGCGGGTGATTACCCGTAACAGCCCCGCCACCTACTTTCAGGATCGCAGCGGTGAAACCGGCTTCGAATACGAGCTGGTGAAGCGCTTCGCCGACGATTTGGGGGTCGAACTGAAGATCGAGACCGCCGACAACCTCGACGACCTGTTCAACCAGATCGGCAAGCCGAACGGCCCGGTACTGGCGGCGGCAGGCCTGGTCAGCAGCGAGGAGCGCAAGAAGCAGGTGCGGTTCTCCCACTCCTACCTCGAAGTCACCCCGCAGATCATCTATCGCAACGGCCAGTCGCGGCCGACGGATCCCGGCGATCTGGTCGGCAAGAAGATCATGGTGCTCAAGGGCAGCACCCACGCCGAGCAGCTGGCGGAGCTGAAAAAGAAATTTCCGGGCATCGAATACGAAGAATCCGACGCCGTGGAAGTGGTCGATCTGTTGCGCATGGTCGATGAAGGCCAGATCGACCTGACGCTGGTTGATTCCAACGAAGTGGCAATGAACCAGGTGTACTTCACCAACATCCGCGTGGCCTTCGACCTCGGCGATGCGCGCAGCCAGAGCTGGGCGGTGGCCGCCGGCGAAGACAACAGCCTGCTCAACGAGATCAACGCCTACCTCGACAAGGTGCAGAAAAACGGCACCCTGCAGCGCCTGAAAGACCGTTACTACGGCCACGTCGATGTCCTCGGCTACATGGGCGCCACCACCTTCGCCCAGCACTTGCAGCAGCGCCTGCCCAAATACGAACAGCACTTCAAAACCTACGCCAAGAAAGAGAAAGTCGACTGGCGCCTGCTCGCGGCCATCGGTTATCAGGAATCGCTGTGGCAACCGGCGGTCACTTCGAAAACCGGCGTGCGCGGCTTGATGATGCTGACCCAGAACACCGCTCAGGCGATGGGCGTGTCGAACCGGCTCGATCCCAAGCAAAGCATCATGGGCGGCGCCAAGTACCTGGCCTACATGAAGGATCAGCTCGACGAGTCGATTCAGGAACCGGACCGCACCTGGTTCGCCCTGGCGGCGTACAACGTCGGCAGCGGCCACCTCGATGACGCGCGCAAACTGGCGTCCCGCGAAGGCCTGAACCCGGACAAGTGGCTGGACGTGAAGAAGATGCTGCCGCGCCTGTCGCAGAAACAGTGGTACAGCAAGACCCGCTACGGCTATGCCCGGGGCGGCGAGCCGGTGCATTTCGTGGCGAACATCCGTCGCTACTACGACATTCTGACCTGGGTGACTCAGCCGCAGCTCGAGGGCGATCAGGTGGCCGAGGGTAATCTGCATGTGCCGGGGATCGACAAGTCAAAACCAGCGCAAGAACCTGCCCCGCTCTAAAAGCAAAAGATCGCAGCCTTTGAGCGCAGCTGCCAGAATCAGCGCCTTCATCTCGGACACTGCCGACTTGAAGCCCACGAACAACGCATGCGCCACCAGCGCATGGCCGATGTTCAATTCGTTAATGCCCTTGATCGCCGCCACGGCTTCGACGTTGTGATAATGCAGGCCATGCCCGGCATTGACGATCAGGCCCTGCGCCAGACCAAATGCCACGCCGTCCGCCACACGCTTCAATTCCTCAGCAACTTCGGTCGGGGTCTCGGCATCAGCGTAACGCCCGGTGTGCAGCTCGATCGCCGGTGCTCCTACGCGCTTGGAGGCCGCAATCTGGCGCTCGTCGGCATCGATGAACAGCGACACTTCGCTGCCGATCTTCGACAGGCGCGCGACCGCCGCTTTGATCCGCTCTTCCTGCCCCGCTACATCCAGACCGCCTTCAGTGGTCAGTTCCTGACGGGTCTCCGGGACCAGGCAGATGTGCGCCGGTCGGATGCGCTCGGCGAACGCCATCATTTCTTCGGTGACACCCATTTCGAAGTTCATGCGGGTCTGCAGCACATCCTTGAGCAGCAACACGTCGCGCTCCTGAATGTGCCGACGGTCTTCGCGCAGGTGCACGGTGATGCCGTCGGCGCCCGCCTCTTCCGCGTCCAGCGCAGCCTTGACCGGATCCGGGTAGCGCGTGCCACGGGCCTGACGCAGGGTGGCGACGTGGTCGATGTTCACGCCAAGAAGAATGCGATTGCTGGTGGTCACGGATGCGCTCCTGAAGGGAAAGATTCGGCGCACAGCATATCAGGGCTTGCGAAAGAGCTCGCGACTGACGAGGGGCCGACCGCCCAAGTGCACGGCCAATGCCTGACGCATCAGACGTTTGGCCGCCGACAGTGCACCGGGCGCGGTCCAGTCGGCTTCGGCCATGGCCAGCAGTTCGGTGCCGTTGAACAGACCCGGCTGCAACAGGAAGACGCGTTCCAGCCCGGCATCCACTTGCAGGCGATAGAGGCCGTCCGCGGCCACTGGCTCGCCGTGGATGTCAGTGCTCATCGAGAAGCCGTAACCGAGGTCGTCCAGCAGGCGCCATTCGAAGGAGCGCAACAACGGCTCCAGCGGGCGGCCTTCGGCCAGGGCCAGCAGGGTTGCAGCGTAGTGATCGAACACCGCCGGGTGCGGATCTTCGGCGGGCAGCAGGCGGATCAGCAGCTCATTGAGATAGAGGCCGCTGAACAGCGCGTCACCGACCATCCAGGTCGCGTTGCCGGCGCTTTCCATGCGCCCGACATTCTTCAGCTCACCCTTGCCACGAAACTCGACTTCCAGCGGCACGAACGGTCGCGCCAATGTCCCGGCCTTGCCCCGCGCACTGCGCAACACCGCCCGCAGCCGACCTTGCGGCGTGAGGAAATCGACCAGCGCGCTGGATTCGCGGTAGGCGCGCGAATGCAGGACGTAGGCGAGTTGGGCAGGAGGTGGGGTTTGCGACATGGAGTTCTCGATGAAGAAACGCAGTTTTTACACACCACCCAAAAACCAAATGTGGGAGCGAGCCTGCTCGCGAAAGCGGAGTGACAGTCAACATCAATGCTGAATGTTACATCCCTTCGCGAGCAGGCTCGCTCCCACAGTGGGTATCGGTGTTCTCTGGAACGGTAATTACAGGTCGCCGTAACCCAGCGAACGCAGAGCACGCTCGTCGTCGGACCAGCCGCCCTTCACCTTGACCCACAGGTTGAGCATGATCTTGGCGTCGAACAGCAGCTCCATGTCCTTGCGCGCCTCGGTGCCGATGCGCTTGATGCGCTCGCCCTTGTCGCCAATGATGATTTTCTTCTGGCCGTCACGCTCGACGAGGATCAGCGCGTGGATGTGCAGGGTCTTGCCCTGCTGCTTGAACTCTTCGATCTCGACGGTGATCTGGTACGGCAGCTCGGCGCCCATCTGGCGCATGATTTTCTCGCGCACCAGTTCGGCAGCAAGGAAACGGCTGCTGCGGTCGGTGATCTGGTCTTCCGGGAAGAAATGATCGTTCTCCGGCAAGTGATCGGCGATGACCTTTTCCAGCGCGTCGAGGTTGTGCCCTTGCTGCGCGGAAATCGGGATGATCTGTGCGTTTGGCAGCTGTTCCTGCAACCACGACAGGTGCGGCATCAGCTCGGCCTTGTCTTCGATGCGGTCGGTCTTGTTCAGCGCGACGATCAGCGGGCCGGTCACGTACTGCACGCGCTCCAGCACCATCTGGTCTTCTTCGGTCCACTTGGTGCGATCGACCACGAAGATCACCACGTCGACGTCTTTCAACGCTGCCGAAGCAGTTTTGTTCATGTAGCGGTTCAGAGCCTTTTCGCCACCTTTGTGCATGCCGGGGGTGTCGACGTAGATCGCCTGCACGTCACCTTCGGTCTTGATCCCGAGCATGTTGTGACGGGTGGTCTGCGGCTTGCGCGAGGTGATCGCGAGCTTCTGGCCGAGGATGTGGTTGAGCAACGTCGACTTGCCGACGTTGGGGCGGCCGACGATGGCAACGTAGCCACAGCGAGTTGCGTTTGTATCAGTCATTGCCATTCTCCACGCCCAGGGCAATCAGTGCTGCGGCGGCCGCTACCTGTTCGGCAATACGACGGCTCACACCCTGACCTCGGCTTTTTTCATTCAATAAGACCACTTCGCACTCGACGAAGAAGGTACGGCAGTGCGGCTCACCCTGGATGTCCACCACTTCATAGCGTGGCAGTTCACAACCGCGCGATTGCAGGTGTTCCTGCAGACGGGTCTTGGGATCCTTGTTGGTGTCGACCAGTGTCAGGCCTTCGAACTCACCGGCCAGCCAGGCCAGCACGCGCTCGCGAGCGACGTCCATGCCGGCATCCAGGTAGATCGCACCGATCAGCGCTTCGAGGGCGTCGGCCAGAATCGATTCGCGACGGAAACCACCGCTTTTCAGTTCGCCCGAACCCAGACGCAGGTAGTCGCCCAGATCGAAACCACGGGCCAGCACGGCCAGTGTCTCACCCTTCACCAGGCGTGCGCGCAAACGCGACAACTGGCCTTCGCGAGCCAGCGGGAAGCGATCGAACAGCGCCTCGCCGGCGACGAAGTTGAGGATGGCATCACCAAGGAATTCCAGGCGTTCGTTGTTACGCCCGGCAAAGCTGCGGTGCGTGAGGGCCAGCAGCATCAGCTCCTGATCCTTGAAGGTGTAACCGAGCTGGCGCTCGAGACGGCTTAGAGAAACGCTCACGGTTTACCCACGCTGAGTTCGTGGCTGGATTCCACTGCCATCGCCGGGGTACGGCGCAGGCCTGGGACAAATAACGCTGTGTTCAAAAATGACGTCCTGAATATCGTGGCTTCATGCCCTGGTGCCGATTTGTGTCGACGCCAGAAATGCATTCGGCGCTGTGGTCAACAGCGCCGTGATTGATTACTTGATCAGGCCAACCCGCGAGAAATTCGGCAGGTGGCTGAGTTTCGGTTCCGGCCAGCTCATCCAGACAGCGAAGGCTTTGCCGACGATATTCTGGTCGGGAACCATGCCCAGCAGATCCTTGGGAATGTTCGGATCATCCCAGTAGCGACTGTCGTTGGAGTTGTCGCGGTTGTCGCCCATCATGAAGTAGTGCCCGGCCGGTACGGTCCAGGTATGGTCCGGCGTCGCGCGGTAGCGGCTCATTTCCTTGCGGATCAGGTGCTCGGCGGCGCCGAGTTTTTCCTTGTAGAGTTCCGCGCTGCCCAGCGTGCCCGGCTCGGAGCCGACCAGTTGCTCGGCAATCGACTCGCCATTGACGAACAGACGCTTGTCGGCGGTGTAACGCACCGTGTCGCCCGGCACGCCGACTACACGTTTGATGTAGTTGACGTTCGGGTCGCTCGGGTAGCGGAACACCATCACATCGCCACGCTGTGGATCACCGACTTCGATGATTTTCTTGTCGATCACCGGCAGACGGATCCCGTAAGAAAACTTGTTCACCAGAATGAAGTCGCCGACATCCAGCGTCGGTTTCATCGAGCCGGACGGAATCTGGAACGGTTCTACCAGGAACGAACGCAGCACCAGCACGATGAACAGCACCGGAAAGAACGACTTGCCGTATTCGACCAGCAACGGCTCTTTGTTCAGCTTCTCGACCACCACGGGCTCGGGCTGGCTGACACTGCCTTGATAAGAGGCAATCGCAGCACGCCGGCGCGGCGCCAGGAACAGCAGATCGAGCAACGCCAACAGGCCGCAGACGAACACGGCGATGACCAGCAACAGCGGGAAATTTAGTGACATAGGACCTGACTATTCCAACCTGAGCACGGCGAGGAAGGCTTCTTGTGGAATTTCCACGTTGCCGACCTGCTTCATGCGTTTCTTACCGGCCTTTTGCTTTTCAAGCAGCTTTTTCTTACGGCTTACGTCACCGCCGTAGCATTTGGCCAATACGTTCTTTCTGAGTGCCTTGACGGTTGTCCGGGCAACGATCTGACCGCCAATGGCCGCCTGGATCGCCACGTCGAACATCTGACGAGGAATCAGTTCTTTCATCTTCTCGGTCAACTGGCGACCTTTGAAGTGCGAATTGTCACGGTGCACGATCAACGCCAGGGCGTCGACCTTGTCACCGTTGATCAGCACGTCCAGTTTCACCAGATTAGCCGATTGGTAACGATCGAAATGGTAATCCAGCGAAGCATAGCCGCGGCTGGTGGATTTGAGACGGTCGAAGAAGTCCAGGACCACTTCGTTCATCGGCAGGTCGTAGGTCACTTGTACCTGATTGCCGAGGAACAGCATGTCGACCTGTACGCCGCGTTTCTCGATGCACAGGGTGATGACGTTGCCCAGGTGTTCCTGCGGAACCAGGATATTGGCTCGCACGATCGGCTCGCGCATGTCTTCAATGGCCGACACATCCGGAAGCTTGGACGGGTTGTCGACGTAAATCGTTTCACCGGTTTTCAGCACCAGCTCGAAAATTACCGTTGGCGCGGTGGTGATCAGGTCCAGGTCGTATTCGCGCTCGAGGCGCTCCTGGATGATCTCCATGTGCAGCATGCCGAGGAACCCGCAACGGAAGCCGAAGCCCAGGGCATCGGAGCTTTCCGGGGTGTACTGCAGCGAGGAGTCGTTCAGGGTCAGTTTCTGCAGCGCTTCGCGGAAGTCCTCGAAGTCGTCGGAACTGACCGGGAACAGACCGGCGTAAACCTGTGGCTGGATGCGTTTGAAGCCGGGCAACACTTCAACGTCCGGGGTCGAGCTCAGGGTCAGGGTGTCACCGACCGGTGCACCGTGAATGTCCTTGATGCTGGCGATGATGAAGCCCACTTCGCCGGCCTTGAGGTCAGCAGTGGCAGTGTGTTTCGGGTTGAACACACCGACGCTGTCCACCAGGTGGATCTTGCCGGTGGATTTCACCAAGATCTTGTCGCCCTTCTTCACGCGGCCATGACGCACGCGCACCAGGGAAACAACGCCCAGGTAGTTGTCGAACCAGGAGTCGATGATCAACGCTTGCAGCGGATCTTCGATGTTGCCGGTCGGCGCAGGAATGGTCGCGACCAGACGCTCGAGCACTTCGTCGACACCCAGGCCGGTCTTGGCACTGCAGGTGACGGCGTCGGTGGCGTCGATGCCGATGATCTTCTCGATCTCGTCCTTGACGCGGTCCGGCTCGGCCTGTGGCAGGTCGATCTTGTTCAGCACCGGCATGACCTCGAGGCCTTGCTCGATGGCGGTGTAGCAGTTGGCCACGGACTGGGCTTCAACACCCTGACCGGCATCGACCACCAGCAATGCGCCTTCACACGCGGCCAGGGAACGGCTGACTTCGTAGGTGAAGTCGACGTGACCCGGGGTGTCAATGAAGTTCAGCTGGTAGGTGACGCCGTCTTTGGCTTTGTAATAGAGAGTAACGCTGTGGGCCTTGATGGTGATCCCGCGTTCGCGCTCCAGATCCATGGAATCCAATACCTGGGCTTCCATCTCACGCTCGGCCAGGCCACCGCACATCTGGATGAAACGGTCAGCCAGCGTCGACTTGCCATGGTCAATGTGGGCGATGATGGAGAAATTGCGGATATGACTCAAATCACTCACGGATCAACACTCAAAAAGGCTGCAGGCTTGGCCCGCCGAAAAATAGCCGGGAATTGTACCTGATACACGGCGCAAGCGTCACGTTCGCCTGTCACCCGGATTGCATACGAAAACGCCCCGATCTGTCGACCGAGGCGTTTTCGCGGCTAAAGCATTGGCAACAACGTGGCCATCAACCGGCGCGTCGCAGCAACCAGACACCCGCCAGCGCACAGACCGTGGCCGGCACCAGCACCGCGAACAGCGGCGAGAAGCCAAACACCAGGCTCGACGGGCCGAGCAGATCCTGGACGATGCGGAAGGTGAAGCCCACCAGCACGCCGGTGAACACTCGCTGACCGAGGGTTACCGAGCGCAATGGGCCGAAGATGAAGGAGATCGCCATCAGCAC
Organism: Pseudomonas sp. 22189; assembly: GCF_052045635.1. Taxonomy (NCBI): domain Bacteria; kingdom Pseudomonadati; phylum Pseudomonadota; class Gammaproteobacteria; order Pseudomonadales; family Pseudomonadaceae; genus Pseudomonas; species Pseudomonas sp. 22189. The sequence goes on along the minus strand of NZ_JBQEPG010000002.1, from coordinate 63,066 downwards.
CAGCGCAGCGGTGACCAGCGGCTGCAACACCTTGACCCAAAATGCCAGCCAGTAACGACCGTTGCTCAGGCCTTGATCCGCCAGATAGTGGATGTAGCCCCACAGTCCGGAAATCGACAGCGACTCAGGCGCCATCACCACCGTGTTGAGCAATTGCGGGCTCAGCGATACATCCCACTCCTCGCTCGGCGCGTTCACCACTTCAGTGTTGCGCTCATGGAACACCGTAGTAGTCACGTCAGTGAGCAGCCAGCGCTTGCCGTCGAACTCCGCACGCTTGGCGAAGCTGGAACTGAGCAGGTGGCGCTCTTTGTCGAAGTGATAGCGGGTCACGCCATACAGCAGGCCGTCGGGTTGCACGGCGTTGATATGGATGAACTCCTCGCCCTGACGGTGCCACATACCGTGTTTGGCGCTCTGCGCATCGCCGCTGCCTTGCGCCAGCGAGCGATTGGCCTGGGCCATGCTTTCGGTGGCCGGGGCCACGTATTCACCGATCAGCACGCCGGCCAGCATCAGCACCAGCATGGGCTTCATGACCGCCCAGACAATGCGCCCGATGGACACACCCGCGGCACGCATCACCGTCAGCTCGCTGCTGCTGGCCAGACTGCCGAGGCCGATCAGACAGCCGATCAGCGCGGCCATCGGCAGCATTTCATACAGGCGACGCGGCGCGGTGAGCATGACGAAGCTCAGCACGTCGGCCAGGGTGTAGGTATCGCTGACGTCGCTCATCTCATCGATGAAGGCAAACAGGGTCGCCAGACCCAGAATGATCGCCAGCACGGCGATGATCGCCACGAATACACTGCTGCCGATGTAGCGGTCGAGTTTAACCACGGGCCACCTCCAGCGCAGCGCTGCGACGGCTGGCCAGCTTCAGGCGCAACGGCTCCCAGTACAGCAGGCCGAGACCGATGACCAGGAAGATCCCGTGCACCCACCACAAGCCGAGCACCGCTGGAATCTTGCCTTTTTCGAGGGCGCCGCGGGCGGCAATCAGGATGGTCAGGTAAGCCATATAAAGAAGAATCGCCGGCAGCAGCTTCAGGAAACGGCCCTGACGCGGATTGACCCGCGACAGCGGCACCGCCATCAGGGTCACGATGAATACCAGCAACGGCAGTGAAATCCGCCATTGCAATTCAGCCTTGGAACGCTCGTCATCGGCGCTCAGCAGGGTCGAAGTCGGGATCGCATCACGGTCGGTGACTTCGTCGCTGGCATCGGGCTTGGGCAGCAATACGCCGTAGGTGTCGTATTTGATCGCGCGGTAATCGGCCTGACCCGGACTGCCGTCGTAGCGGTAACCGTTGTGGAGGATCAGATAGCGGTTGCCGTCCGGGTGAATCTCCTGACGGCCCTTCTCGGCCACCAGCACGGAAATCCCCCGATCTTTCTGATCGGAGCCGAGGTTCTTCTGCGAGATGAACACGCCACCAAGGTTGACGCGATCGTCGGTCAGGCTTTCGGTGTAGGTCACCCGAGTACCGTCACGCAATGCCTGGAAACGGCCGGGTTCGAGGGTATCGAACTCGGTCAGGGCATCCTGCTTGTTCAGCAGCAGCTGAAACTGATTGGCGCCCTGCGGGGCCAGGCTCAGACTCAGCCACGCGACGGCCAGCGCCACCAGGGTTGCCGGGAACAGGGTCATGCGCAGCAGACGCTGCTGACTCATGCCGGTGGCCGAGAGCACGGTCATTTCGCTTTCGAGATACAGCCGGCCGTAAGCCAGCAGGATCCCGAGAAACAGGCCCAACGGCAGGATCAGCTGCATGAAACCCGGCAGGCGGTAACCCATGATCAGGAACAGCGATCCCGGATCGAGTTGGCCCGCAGCGGCCTGGGCAAGGTATTTGATGAAGCGACCGCTCATGATGATGACCAGCAGCACGGCGCTGACGGCGCTCAGGGTCAACATCACTTCACGGGACAGATAACGGAAGACGATCAAACCAGACACTCCAGGGTTGTCAGGCTAAGGCGGCCAAACAAGCAAACGTTTCGAGCGACCCGCAAGGCAGAGCCGTCGAAAAAAGATGCGGCATTATCCTGTGATTGAGGGCGCCTGTCACTGCGCACACTCACCCAAGCGTAGATTCCGTTGAAGATCGCACAACCGAGGGTTGTCAGGCGCGGTGAGCGAGGTTCAAACTGCCGCCTTCGTCGCAGGCACAGACCTGCGCCTCTTCTATCTATAAGCAGGCGACTGCGGACACCGTCGAACGCCTGCGTGTTGACCATTCATTCAGGGATCCGGACATGGAACTGGTTGTAAAAAGCGTTAGCCCAGAAACGTTGAAAACCGCCACCCTGGTGGTTGCCGTCGGCGAAGGCCGCAAACTCGGCGTCGCCGCCAGACAGGTCGACGAGCTGAGCGGTGGCGCGATCAGCGCCGTGCTCAAGCGTGGCGATCTGGCCGGCAAGGTCGGTCAAAGCCTGCTGCTGCACAGCCTGCCGAACCTCAAGGCCGAGCGCGTGCTGCTGGTCGGCGTGGGCAAGGATGAAGAACTGGGCGACCGTCCGTTCCGTAAAATCGTGGCTGGCATCCTCAACACCCTGAAAGGTCTGGGTGGCAGCGATGCCGTGCTGGCCCTGGATGAAATCATCGTCAAGAACCGCGACAGCTACGGCAAGACCCGTCTGCTGGCGGAAACCCTGGTGGACGGCGAATACACCTTCGACCAGTTCAAGAGCCAGAAAGCCGAACCGCGCGCCCTGAAGAAAATCACCCTGCTGACCATCAAGGCTGCGCAGGCCGAAGTGCAGCGCGCCGTGAACCATGCCACCGCGATCGCCAACGGCATGGCCTTCACCCGTAATCTGGGCAACCTGCCGCCGAACATCTGCCACCCGACCTTCCTCGGCGAGCAAGCGAAGAATCTCGGCAAAGAGTTCAAGGATCTGAAAGTCGAAGTGCTCGACGAGAAGAAGATCAAGTCCCTGGGCATGGGTTCTTTCTACGCCGTCGGTCAGGGCAGCGCCCAGCCACCGCGCCTGATCGTCATGCAATACAACGGTGGCAAGAAGTCCGAGAAGCCTTACGCGCTGGTCGGTAAAGGCATCACCTTCGACACCGGCGGCATCAGCCTCAAGCCTGGCGCCGGCATGGACGAAATGAAGTACGACATGGGCGGCGCGGCCTCCGTGTTCGGTACCCTGCGTGCCGTCCTTGAGCTGAAGCTGCCGATCAATCTGGTGTGCATCCTCGCCTGTGCGGAAAACATGCCGAGCGGCACTGCGTCGCGTCCGGGCGACATCGTCACCACCATGAGCGGCCAGACCGTGGAAATCCTCAACACCGACGCCGAAGGCCGCTTGGTGCTGTGCGACGCGCTGACCTACTCCGAGCGCTTCAAGCCGCAAGCGGTGATCGACATCGCCACCCTGACCGGTGCCTGCGTGGTTGCCCTGGGCGCCCACACCTCGGGCCTGCTGGGCAACAACGACGAACTGATCGAGCAACTGCTCAGCGCCGGCAAAGCCGCTGACGACCGTGCCTGGCAACTGCCGCTGTTCGACGAATACCAGGAGCAGCTCGATAGCCCGTTCGCCGACATCGCCAACATTGGCGGGCCTAAGGCCGGCACCATCACCGCCGCGTGCTTCCTGTCGCGCTTCACCAAGAACCTCAACTGGGCGCACCTGGACATCGCCGGCACCGCGTGGACCAGCGGTGGCAAGGACAAGGGCGCCACTGGCCGTCCGGTTCCGCTGCTGACCCAATACCTGCTGGACCGCGCCAAAGCCTGAAACCGATGAACCTGGGCGGCGTCACTCTACGGTGACGCCGTTCCAGGCTCAGGAACCGCAATGACCAAAGTCGACTTCTATATCCTGCCCAGCGCCGATCCTTCGGCTCGCCTGGACTTTGCCTGCAAGCTCACCGAAAAAGCCTGGCGCATGGGCCACCGCATCTACCTGCATTGCAGCGATGCTGCTCAGCGTGATGATCTCGATGCGCGCCTGTGGGCATTCAAGGGCGAAACCTTCGTCCCTCATGGCCCTGCCGAGAGCGAACCGGACGGTTTGATTGTGCTGGGAGTGGGCGCGGACTGCGGCGCGCATCAGGATCTGCTGGTCAATCTCGACCTGAAAGTCCCGGCCTTTGCCAGCCAATTCGCCCGCGTGGCGGAAGTGGTGGTGGAAGATCCGACGATTCGCGCGGCGGCACGGGAGAGTTTCCGTTTCTACCGCGAACAGGGCTATCCTCTGCAAGATCACCGTTTACAGCGACTCTGAGTACGCCGATGGACACTCCAAAACCGCTGCAAAAGCCTGCGCACCTGCTGGACGATCTCGAATCGATCCGTCAGTTGCTCGGCGATGACAACCTGCAACCGCCGCTGCTGACCGACACGGTCGATGACGGTGAACAGGAACAGATTCCGATGTTGTTCGAGGCCGTCGACGCCACGCCGCCGACCATCGAACCGCCACCTGCTCCGGCTCCGGCACCCACTGCCGCACCTGTGGATAAAGGCCCGGACGCCCTGCTGCACCTGGACAGCGAACTTCGCGCCGCCGCGCAATTGATCATGCAGGACGTGATCGACGACTTCGCACCGCACATCGAAACCGAAATCAAACGCCGCCTCGAGGCGCGGATGGAGCGGTTGCTCAGCCAGTACGAATAAACCGGATGGATCCCCTTGTGGCGAGGGGATTTATCCCCGATCGGCTGCGCAGCAGTCGTGAACCCTGCGAATACGCAGCGTGATTGAATTATTTGGGGCTGCTGCGCGGCCCATCGGGGATAAATCCCCTCACCACAAGGGTTCCCCCCAACATTAGTGTCCGCCCAGCCTCCCCCCGCTCGCCCTCGGCCCCATGCCCCGCTATACTTCCCGGCTTTTCCTGAATAAATGCCAATAGGGTCCCGCCGCGCATGGATAAGACCTACCAGCCGCACGCCATTGAAACTTCCTGGTACAACACCTGGGAGTCCGAGAACTATTTCGCACCGCAAGGCGCGGGCGATTCCTACACCATCATGATCCCGCCGCCGAATGTCACCGGCAGCCTGCACATGGGTCACGGTTTCAACAACGCGATCATGGACGCCCTGATCCGTTTCCGCCGCATGCAGGGTCGCAACACCCTGTGGCAGCCGGGCACCGACCACGCCGGTATCGCCACGCAGATGCTGGTGGAGCGTCAACTCGAAGCCCAAGGCCAGAACCGCCACGACCTGGGCCGCGAGAAATTCCTCGAGAAAGTCTGGGAGTGGAAGGATCAGTCCGGTGGCAACATCAGCCGTCAGATCCGCCGCCTCGGCTCGTCCGTGGACTGGAGCCGCGAGCGCTTCACCATGGACGACGGCCTCTCGGAAGCGGTCAAGGAAGCCTTCGTACGCCTGCACGAAGACGGTCTGATCTACCGCGGCAAGCGTCTGGTCAACTGGGACACCAAGCTGCACACGGCGATTTCCGACCTCGAAGTGGAAAACCACGACGAAAAAGGTTTCCTGTGGAACCTCAAGTACCCGCTGGCCGACGGCGCGAAAACTGCTGAAGGCAACGATTTCCTGATCGTCGCGACCACCCGTCCGGAAACCATGCTCGGCGACTCCGCCGTCGCGGTTAACCCGAACGATGAGCGCTACAAAGCCCTGATCGGCAAATTTGTCGAGCTGCCACTGGTTGGCCGCCGCATCCCGATCATCGCCGACGATTACTGCGACCCTGAATTCGGCACCGGCTGCGTGAAAATCACCCCGGCCCACGATTTCAACGACTACGAAGTCGGCAAGCGCCACAACCTGCCGCTGCTGAACATCTTCGACAAGAACGCCAACGTGCTGCCCGCAGCCCAGGTGTTCAACCTCGACGGCACGCTGAACGACAGCATCGACGGCAAGATCCCGGCCGAGTACGCCGGTCTCGAGCGTTTCGAAGCGCGCAAGCAGATCGTCGCTGCGTTCGACGCCGCCGGCCTGCTGGTCAGCGTCGACGATCACAACCTGAAAGTGCCGAAAGGCGACCGTTCCGGCACCGTCATCGAGCCGTGGCTGACTGACCAGTGGTACGTGTCGACCAAGCCTCTGGCCGAGCCGGCGATTGCTGCCGTTGAAGACGGCCGCATCCAGTTCGTGCCCAAGCAGTACGAAAACATGTACTTCTCGTGGATGCGCGACATCCAGGACTGGTGCATCAGCCGTCAGCTGTGGTGGGGCCACCGGATTCCGGCCTGGTACGACGAGTCGGGCAAGGTCTACGTCGGTCGCGACGAAGCCGAAGTCCGGGCCAAGCACAACCTCGGCCCGGACGTTGCGCTGCAACAGGACAACGACGTGCTCGACACCTGGTTCAGCTCGGGCCTGTGGACGTTCTCCACTCTGGGCTGGCCGGAAAAGACCGAGTTCCTGAAGAAATTCCACTCCACCGACGTGCTGGTCACCGGTTTCGACATCATTTTCTTCTGGGTTGCCCGGATGATCATGCTGACGATGCACCTGATCAAGAACGAGGACGGCACCCCGCAAGTACCGTTCAAGACCGTCTACGTGCACGGCCTGGTGCGTGATGGCCAGGGCCAGAAGATGTCCAAGTCCAAGGGCAACGTCCTTGACCCGCTGGACATCATCGACGGTATCGAGCTGGAAGCGCTGGTGCAGAAACGCACTTCCGGCATGATGCAGCCGAAACTGGCGAAGAAGATCGAAAAGCAGACCCGCGACGAGTTCGCCGATGGCATCGCCAGTTACGGCACCGACGCCCTGCGCTTCACCTTCTGCTCGCTGGCGTCCACCGGTCGCGACATCAAGTTCGACATGGGCCGCGTCGAAGGCTATCGCAACTTCTGCAACAAGATCTGGAACGCCGCGCGTTATGTTCTGGACAAGGGCGAAGACTGCGGCCAGAACGGCGAGGCCTACGAGCTGTCGCTGGCGGATCGCTGGATCATCTCGCAACTGCAACGCACCGAAGCCGAAGTGACCCGTCAACTGGATCAGTTCCGTTTCGACCTCGCCGCGCAAGCGCTGTACGAGTTCATCTGGAACCAGTACTGCGACTGGTACCTGGAACTGTCCAAGCCAGTGCTGTGGGACGAAAACGCGCCGGTCGAGCGTCAGCGCGGCACCCGTCGCACGCTGGTGCGCGTGCTGGAAGTGGCGCTGCGTCTGGCGCATCCGTTCATGCCGTTCATCACTGAAGAAATCTGGCAGCGCATCGCGCCGCTGGCCGGTATTCAGGGCAAGACGATCATGCTGCAGCCTTGGCCGGTGGCCAACGAAGAGCGCATCGATCCGGCCGCCGAGGACGACATCGAATGGCTCAAAGGCCTGATGCTCGGCACGCGCAACATCCGTGGCGAAATGAACATCGGCCCGGGCAAACCGCTGCCGATCTACCTGAAGAACGTCAGCGCTGAAGACCAGCGTCGTCTGACCGAGAACGAAGCGCTGCTGAAGAAGCTGGCGCGTCTGGAATCGATCACCGTACTCGCCGCCGGCGAAGAAGCGCCACTGTCGGCCACCGCGCTGGTTGGCGAGATGGAAGTGCTGGTGCCGATGGCCGGTCTGATCGACAAGGGCGCCGAGCTGGCGCGTCTGGACAAGGAAATCCTGCGTCTGCAAGGTGAAGTCCAGCGCGTTGGCGGCAAGTTGTCCAACGCCGGTTTCGTTGACAAGGCGCCGGCCGAAGTCATCGAGAAGGAACGCGCCAAACTGGCCGAGGCTGAACAGGCCTTGGGCAAACTGGCCGAGCAACATGCGCGGATTTCCAGCCTGTAAGGGCAAGCCGCAATGAAAGAGGGAGGCCAAGTGGCCTCCCTTTTTTATTCCAGAACACCAATCCCCTGTAGGAGCTGCCGAAGGCTGCGATCTTTTGAATTTGATTTTTTTAAAAACAAGATCAAAAGATCGCAGCCTTCGGCAGCTCCTACATGCGTTCGGCGCATGACTCATCAATGTGGGACAATACCCGCCACTTTCAGCCATACCCGAATCGATCACACCCATGAACGCCCCCCGCCCCCCCAAACCTGCGCGCAACAAGCCTGATGCCGCGACCCCGGCCAAAGCCGTCGAGCCGCGTGAAAAGGCCAGCCTGCACCCGCGCAATCGCCATCAGGGTCGCTACGACTTCCCGGCGCTGATCAAGACCACGCCGGAACTGGCGAAGTTCGTGATCACCAACCCGTACGGCAAGGAAAGCATCGACTTCGCCAGCCCCGACGCGGTGCGCGTGTTCAACCGGGCGCTGCTCAAGGCGTTTTATGGCATCGAGCATTGGGACATCCCGGCAGACTACCTGTGCCCACCGGTCCCCGGTCGTGCCGATTACGTGCATTTCCTCGCTGACCTGCTGGCCAGCATGAACGACGGCAAGGTGCCGCGCGGTGCAATCGTCAACGTGCTGGACATCGGCATGGGCGCCAACTGCGTTTATCCGCTGATCGGCAACAGCGAATACCGCTGGCACTTCCTCGGCTCGGAAATCGATCCGACCGCCGTGGCTGCTGCCCGGGCCATCGTCCAGTCCAACGGCCTGAATAAGGTGATCCAGCTGCGCCAGCAGGAAAACCGCAAACACATCCTGATCGGCCTGCTGGAACCGGGCGAGCGCTTTGACCTGACCATGTGCAACCCGCCGTTCCACGCTTCGATGGAAGAGGCGACCAAGGGCAGCGAGCGCAAATGGCGCGCACTGGGCAAGGCCGATCCGAAACGCAAACTGCCGGTGCTGAACTTCGGTGGTCAGTCTGCCGAGCTGTGGTGTGAAGGCGGTGAAGCGCGTTTCGTGACGCAACTGATCGCCGAGAGCGCGAACTTCCAGCACAAGGTGCTGTGGTTCAGCACCCTGGTCTCGAAAGCCTCGAACCTGCCGGCCATCGAAACCGCCCTGAAAAAGGCTGGCGTGCTGGAAAGCCAGGTGGTGGAGATGTCGCAAGGGCAGAAACAGAGCCGCTTCGTGGCGTGGACCTTTCAGACCAAGTCCGAGCAGCAGATCTGGCGTCGCGAGCGCTGGGTTCGCTGATTCTGTAGGAGCTGCGGCACGCTGCGATCTTTTGATCCTGCTTGAAAACAAGATCAAAAGATCGCAGCCTCGTTTCACTCGACAGCTCCTACAGGGCGGCGTAACGCCTTGCCAAATCGCAGGCACAAAAAAACCGTGCCCGGATCGCTCCGGTGCACGGTTTTTTTATCGCTGCGTCTTACTTGTTCACAGCGTCGGTCAGGCCTTTGGCCACAACCAGCTTGATCACTTTCTTGGCAGGGATTTCGATGGCAGCGCCAGTCGAAGGGTTACGGCCAGTGCGGGCAGGACGCTCGGTCACTTTCAGCTTGCCGATACCTGGCAAGGTGATTTCGCCGCCGTTTTCCAGCTGATCGGCAACGATTTGGCCCAGTTGGTCCAGAGCGTTACGCGCGGTGGTTTTCGGCGCGTCGATAGCTTCAGCGATGTCGGCGATCAGTTGGTCTTTAGTAAGAGCCATGTAGTGTTCCTTCCCTATCAAATTCATATGGATTGCAGAGTGCAGTGTCAGCCATCGAGCCCGATCTTCTGGATCTGGCACCCTCGGCGATAACCACGACGAGTCGGGTTATAGATACCGAAATCAGGGTTTGGTTCGACCTGACAAATGCTGATTGCACGCTTAACGCAGTGACTTCGCGTAAGACCGGGCAAAACTAGCACAGAGACGGGGAAATATCCGCCTCTAGCTACCCATTTGGTCAGGTTTATTGCTCTAAATCGGTAAAAAACTGCATAAGGGCGGCCACCCGCCCCGGATTTGCCCTTCACCCCGCGCCAAAACCAGTGGTTGCGGTACACTGGGCGCTTTTTCGGGGGAGCCCGCCCTCCTCCCTTCCACCAGCCGAGAAGCCCATGCCGATCCGTCATTGCATCGTCCACCTGATCGACAAAAAACCCGACGGCACGCCCGCAGTTCTGCACGCCCGCGACTCCGAACTGGCTGAGTCCGCGGCCATCGAGAACATGCTTGCCGACCTCAACGAGAGCTACAACGCCAAGCAAGGCAAAGCCTGGGGCCTGTTCCATCCGGAATCCGGCGCGTTTCCGTTCAGCGGCTGGCTGAAGGAATACATGGAAGGCGGCCAGGACTTCACTGCGTTCAGCAAAGTCGCGGTCGAGCATCTGCAGAAACTGATGGAAGAGTCGAACCTGTCGGTCGGCGGCCACGTGCTGTTCGCCCACTATCAGCAAGGCATGACCGACTACCTGGCGATCGCCCTGCTGCACCACAGCGAAGGCGTGGCGGTGACCGACGAGCTGGACGTCACCCCGTCGCGTCACCTCGACCTCGGCCAACTGCACCTGGCGGCGCGGATCAACGTCTCCGAGTGGCAGAACAACAAGCAGTCCAAGCAGTACATCTCGTTCATCAAGGGCAAGAACGGCAAGAAGGTTTCGGAGTACTTCCGCGACTTCATCGGCTGCCAGGAAGGCGTCGACGGCCCGGGCGAGACCCGCACCCTGCTCAAGGCCTTCAGCGACTTCGTCGAGAGCGAAGACCTGCCGGAAGATTCCGCCCGCGAGAAAACCAAGACCCTGGTCGATTACGCCAGCAGTCAGGCCAAGCTCGGCGAGCCAATGGGCCTGGAAGAACTGTCAGAGCTGATCGATGAAGAACGGCCGAAAGCCTTCTACGATCACATCCGCAACAAGGACTACGGTCTGTCGCCGGAAATTCCGGCGGACAAACGCACCCTCAACCAGTTCCGCCGCTTCACCGGCCGCGCCGAAGGCCTGTCAATCAGCTTTGAAGCGCACCTGCTGGGTTCGAAGATCGAATACGACGAAGAGGCCGGCACCCTGATCATCAAGGGCCTGCCGACCTCGCTCACCGATCAGCTCAAGCGCCGCAACTGATGCTGGGCAATGTGCTGAAGAAGGTTGCGCTGGTTCTGCTGGTGGTGGTGATCTATCAGAACTGGGGCAAGATCGAGCGGGTGTTCAACCCGTCGCAGATGGTCTCTGAGCAGACGCGGGCGCAGGCCCGTGTCGTGCTGTATGCCACCGACTGGTGCGGCTACTGCAAACAGACCAAGCGTTTTCTCGACAGCAAGGGGATTCCTTTCCGGGAATTCGATATCGAGAAGGACGCCGAGGCGCGCAAAGCGTACGAGGCGCTGGGCGGGCGCGGGATTCCGTTGATCGACGTGAATGGCACGCTGATTCGCGGATTCGACCCGGACGAAATCCTCGCTGCCCTGCAGTAACAGCAAGATCAAGATCAAAAGATCGCAGCCTTCGGCAGCTCCTACATGAGATCGGTGTGGGAGCTGCCGGAGGCTGCGATCTTTTGCTTTTAGCGGGCTTCGATGCGGAAACCAAAGCGCGGGAAGTGCACGTGCACCACGCCACCACGCGGGTCTTCGCGGCGCAGGATCAGCTCTTCGCGGCCAGCAAACAGCAACTCGCCTTCCACCGGATCCACCCCGTAGTCAATGGCAGCAATCGCCACCTGCTGCCCGGCCGTGACCCCGTTCGGATCGACAAACTGCTCATCCGGCAACGCCGCCGGCGTCGAGGTGCGCGCCACTTGCAGCGCCTCCTCGGCGCTCATTTCGCTCGCGGCGCCATGGCCAAAGCCCAGCACACGCCCAAGCCAGGCCGTCACGGCCGGATATTCATCGACCAACGGCGCAGTGACGTGCGTCGCCTTGAGGAACCACAGCGGATGCGCCAAGGCGAAGTCGGCAATCGATGGCTCACCGAACAGGAAGTCGCCCTGCTCGCGCTGCAACTGCTGCTCCAGGCGCGCCATGATCGTTGGCCATTGGTGTTTGGCCTGTTCGGCCGGCAACCGCGTGGCGCTGCCACCACTGAACAGACCGGCACGGTCAGCGATAAACGCCTTGATCGCCTCCGGCGGCAACTTGCCGAAACGTACCGCCACCGATTCCGGCTGGAACACCAGGCTGACCGCATGCTGGAACACCACCGAATCGGCCCATGCCGCGAAGCTGGCGCTGGTCATTTCCTGACCTTCCGGGAAAAACGCCGGCAGGGCTTTTTCCTGCTCCAGACGACGGGCGATCAACGAGGTGTCGCAATAGATGTCCGCGCCGATCTGCAACACTGGAGTCTTGCGGTAGCCGCCAGTCAGCGCGGTCAGATCCGGCTTGGGCATCACCGGCGAGATGTGCACCGAGCGCCAGGACAAGCCTTTGAAGCCCAACAGCAGACGAGCCTTTTCGGCAAATGGAGAGGTCGGGTAATGATGCAGAATCAACTCGGACATGCTCGGCTCCGCCGCACAGAAAGTGAATCGGCAGCTTAGCGTGCATTTGATTAGCAGCCTACAGATCTGGCTGATGGGAACCGATCAGTCAGATTGATAAGACGCGACCAGGCATTCCTTGGCGCTTTTGCGCAGCTTCTTGATCAAGCGTTCCTGGCGCAACGCATCGCTCTTGTCGCGGCAACGTTCGGTGAAGACCAGCGCCATCGCCGGGCTGGACAGGAAGAACCGCGCGCCCTTGCCGCTCTGATGCTTGGCAAAGCGCCGCACCGGATCGTCGCTGATCCCGCAATACAGCGAGCCGTTGGCCGCGCGCACGAGATAGACGAACCAGGATTTGCTCACGGGTTCGACAACATCAATCGGTTTTTCGCTGAGGCTGGTCACTTCGGGATCTGGACGTGCAGGAAACAGGCCGCGATCTTATCAGCGACCGGCCTGAAATACCTTCAGCCCTTTCAGCGCCTGTGCGCGAACGGCATTGCGCACCAGCGGTGTCCAGCCCAGCAGCAAGCCCTTGAAACCCAACGCCTGACGCGACCAGCGCCACAGGTCGAAGTGATCGTGATGCTCGCAGATCTTGCCGTCACGAAAGACGAAGCGCGCCTGAATATCGTTAATCACCACGTTGCCGGTCTGGCTGAACAGATACGTCGCCACCCAGTGCGCGCCACCGCTGCGCTCGTCGGCGCGGACATTGTCGAAGGTCAGGGAGAAGTCCTTGGCGCGAGTGGTGAGCATGCGCCACATGTCCCCGGCATCGCGCCCGCGCAACTCGCCGAAGGCCGGATCGCTGAACACCACGTCATCGGTGTAGCACGCGGCCATGGCCTCGGCGTCGAGGCGCTGGAAGGCTTGGTAGAAGCGGGTGATCAGGGCGGCGTGGGCTTCGCTCATGGGCAAACTCCGGGAAATGGACAGATTGCCAGCACGATAAGCTGCAAATCGCAGAAACACTATCGGCATTCGTGCACCGAATACCCGGAGCACACAAATCCTGTAGGAGCTGCGGCACGCTGCGATCTTTTGATCTTCAAGACCGTCAAGATCAACATCAAAAGATCGCAGCGTGCCGCAGCTCCTACAGGTGTCAGATTTTCTCGCTTTGCACTTGCACGTACAGCGCCCGGCCCGCACCCAGCCCGGCAATGATCGCACCGGTGCCGATGATGCCGAAAATCCAGCCCACGGCATTCCAGCCGCCAGTCCAGTCATGCACCACGCCGACGGCGAACGGCCCCATCGACGCCAGCGTGTAGCCAAAGCCTTGGGACATGCTCGACAGGTTCGCCGCCACGTGCGAATCCCGCGAGCGCAGCACGATCAGGGTCAGCGCCAGACTGAACGTACCGCCCTGCCCCAGCCCCAACAGAATCGCCCAGCCCCACAGCCCTTCAATCGGCGCATACAGGCAACCGAACAGACCGCCGAGGGTCAGCGCCATCACCACCACGATCGCCAGACGCTGATCCTTGCCCCGGGTCGCCAGCCACGGCGCCGCGAGGGAGCTGGCGAGCTGGATGATCACCGAGCCGGACAGCACCAGGCCGGCCTGGGTCGGAGTCAGGCCGCGGCCGATCAGGATCGACGGCAACCAGCCGAACACGATGTACGCCAGCGACGATTGCAGGCCCATGTACAAGGTAACTTGCCACGCCAGCGGATCGCGCAGCAGCCCACGCACCCGATAGGCAACGTTGTGCGCGCCGTGTTTCTGCCCGACTTGCGGCAGCCAGAACAGCGCCGCCACCAGCGCCGGGATCACCCAGAAACCCAGGCCCAGCGCCCAGCTGTGGTCGAAGTGTTCGCTCAATGGCACGGTGGAACCCGCTGCCATTGCCGCGCCCAGGCACAGGGCCATGGTGTACACGCCGGTCATGGTTCCGGCGTGTTTGGCGAAGTCGCGTTTGACAATACCCGGCAGCAATACACCGATGATGCCGATGCTCGCGCCACCAAGCACGCTACCTGCAAACAGCCCGATCTCACCGAAGTTGCTGCGCACAATGATCCCGGCGGCCAGGGTCAGCAGAATCCCCAGCACCACTCGTTCAGCGCCGAAACGCCGCGCCAGAATCGGCGCCAGCGGTGCGAACAAGCCCAGGCACAACACCGGCAACGTGGTCAGCAAACCGGCCTGCGCCGCAGACAGGCCAAGGCTTTTCGACACTTCGCTGAGCAACGGCGCCATGCTCGACAGCGCCGGGCGCAGGTTCAGCGCCACCAGAATCAGCCCCAGCAGCAACAGCCATGGCCGGCGCACCAGCGGATGGCTTTGCTGCACGTGTTCGTCGTCGGCCTCGGCGTCGATCAGCAGCTCTTCGAGCTCCGCCGTGCGCTTGGGGATTGGGAGGTTTTTCTCGCTTTCAAGGTTCATTGATCAACTGCCTCGATATGGCTTTGGCCCGTTCCGGGTCGCGTTGTTCGACCGCATCGAGCAACTCGATGTGCAGGTCGAACACTTCCTGACGGCGCGGGACGATGTTCAGCGTCTGGCGCAATTGCGCGCCGACGATGCTGGAGAAATAGCGATACAGCTCGCTGAGGGTCGGGTTGTGCGCGGCGTCCACCAGACGGCGATGGAACACCAGATCGCAGGCAATGTAAGTGTCGAGATCGCCGTGGTAGTGGCTGCCGCTGGTGCCGAGCGCTTCGCGCAATGCGGCGAGATCTTCATCGGTGCGGCGCAACGCGGCCAAGCCAATCGCCTCGACTTCGAGGATGTGCCGGGTCTCGCGCGCCTGCTCCAGCGAGCAACGGGACAATGCCTTGAGCGTGTCCATCGGATCGACCACTGCGCGCAAATAACTGCCATCGCCCTGCCGGATTTCGATCAACCCGGAAAACGCCAGCACGCGCATGGCTTCACGCACGGTGTTGCGGCTGATGCCCAGCTCGGCGCACAGCTCAGGCTCGGTCGGGAGTCGTTCGCCGACCTGCCACACGCCATCGGTGATGCGCTGGCGCAACTGATCCAGGGCCTGATCGACCAGGGATCGCTTGATCAAAGGTGAAGTGTCTGTCATGAAATTCGCCCTTTCATCCAATCATAGGATGAATTTTCTGACATCTTAGTCAGATGCTCCAGTTCACACAACCCCGGGTAGGAGCTGCCGCAGGCTGCGATCTTTTGATCTTGTGCTTAACGATCAACNCAACGTCAAAAGATCGCAGCCTGCGGCAGCTCCTACAGGGGAAAATGAAAATCGCAGGCAAAAGAAAACCCGGCACAGGGCCGGGTTTGTCTGGTGCATCAACCTGAATCAATGCAGGATCTGGCTCAGGAACAGTTTGGTGCGGTCATTCTGCGGGTTGTCGAAGAAGTCGTTCGGCGCCGCCTGTTCGACGATTTCACCCTTGTCCATGAAGATCACGCGGTTGGCCACGGTGCGGGCGAAGCCCATTTCGTGGGTCACGCAGAGCATGGTCATGCCGTCTTCGGCGAGGCCGATCATGGTGTCGAGCACCTCTTTCACCATCTCCGGGTCGAGTGCCGAAGTCGGTTCGTCGAACAGCATGATTTTCGGTTTCATGCACAGCGCGCGGGCAATCGCCACACGCTGTTGCTGACCGCCGGACAGTTGCCCCGGGAATTTATGCGCCTGCTCCGGAATGCGTACGCGCTCCAGGTAATGCATGGCGATTTCTTCGGCCTTGCGCTTGGGCATCTTGCGCACCCACATCGGCGCCAGCGTGCAGTTCTGCAGGATGGTCAGGTGTGGGAACAGGTTGAAGTGCTGGAACACCATGCCGACTTCGCGGCGGATCGCTTCGATCTGCTTGAGGTCGTTGGTCAGCTCCACGCCATCAACCACGATGCGGCCCTGCTGGTGTTCTTCCAGGCGATTGAGGCAGCGGATGGTGGTCGATTTGCCGGAACCCGACGGGCCGCACAGAACAATACGCTCGCCCTGTTTGACGTTGAGGTTGATGTCTTTCAGCACGTGGAACTGGCCGTACCACTTGTTCACGCCCTGCATCTGGATAATGCCTTCAGGGCCCACAGGCTTTTTGATTGCTTCGCTCATTTACAGAGAACTCCTAACGCTTGTGGCCAGTGTCGAGCTTGCGTTCCAGATGCATGGAATAGCGCGACATACCAAAACAGAAAATCCAGAACACCAGGGCGGCGAACACGTAGCCTTCGGTGGCCATGCCCAGCCATTTCGGATCGGCAGCGGCTTGCTTGACGCTGTTGAGCAGGTCGAACAGGCCGATGATGATCACAAGGCTGGTGTCCTTGAACAGCGCAATGAAGGTGTTGACGATGCCCGGGATCACCAGCTTCAAGGCTTGCGGCAGAATCACCAGACCCATGGCGCGCCAGTAACCGAGGCCCATCGCCGCAGCCGCTTCGTACTGCCCTTTGGGGATCGCTTGCAGACCGCCGCGCACCACCTCGGCGACGTAGGCCGACTGGAACAGAATCACCCCGATCAGCGCCCGCAGCAGCTTGTCGAAGTTCATGCCTTCGGGCAGGAACAGCGGCAGCATCACCGAGGACATAAACAGCACCGTGATCAACGGCACGCCACGCCAGAACTCGATGAACGTCACGCAGACCACACGGATCGCCGGCATGTTCGAGCGACGGCCCAGCGCCAGAATGATCCCCAGCGGCAAGGCGCCGGCGATACCGACGGTGGCGATGACCAGCGTCAGCATCAGGCCGCCCCACTGGCTGGTCGCCACGGCATCGAGGCCGAACACGCCGCCATGCAGCAGGCACCAGGCGACGATCGGGTAGATCACCAGGAAGCTCAGGCCGTACACCGCTTTACGCGGGAAGCGCGAGATGAACAGAGGCGCCACGCCGAGCACTGCCAGCCACACGGTCAGGTCTACACGCCAGCGCAGTTCCACCGGGTAGTAGCCGTACATGAACTGGCCGAAACGCTGCTGAATGAACACCCAGCAGGCGCCGTCCTTGGTGCAGTCGGCGCGGGTGGTGCCGACCCAGTTGGCGTCAAGGATCGCCCAGCTGAGGATCGGCGGCACGACGAGATAAATCAGGTAAAACGCAAACAGGGTCAGCAGGGTGTTGAGCCAGCTGGAGAACATGTTGGCGCGTATCCATGCCATCGGGCCGAAAACCTTGGCCGGCGGTGGCATGTCGGGTTTGAAAGTATGGGTTGTCATGCGCGTTTCCTCACCGTTCGATCAGCGCAATGCGCTTGTTGTACCAGTTCATCAGCAGGGAAATGCTGATACTGATCGCCAGGTACACGCTCATGGTGATGGCAATGACTTCGATCGCCTGACCGGTCTGGTTGAGCACGGTGCCGGCGAACAGCGAAACCATTTCCGGATAACCGATACCGGCGGCCAGTGACGAGTTCTTCGCCAGGTTCAGGTATTGGCTGGTCAGCGGCGGAATGATGACCCGCAGGGCTTGCGGAATGATCACCTTGCGCAGGGTCGGGCCGTTGCGCAAGCCGAGCGAACGCGCCGCTTCGGTCTGGCCATGGCTGACCGACTTGATCCCGGAACGGACGATTTCCGCGATGAATGCTGCGGTGTACACGGTCAACGCCAGGGTCAACGCCAGCAGTTCCGGGATCAGCACCCAGCCACCAACGAAGTTGAAGCCCTTGAGTTGCGGCATTTCCCAGTGCAGGGGTGCACCGAAGATCAGCGCGCACAAGGTCGGGATCACCAGCAGGATCGCCAGGCCGGTCCAGAACTTGTGAAATGGTTCGCCGGTGTCTTCGAATCGCTTGTTGGCCCAGCGGCACATCAGCACGATGGCGACGATGGCCAGCACCACGCTGATGAAGAATGCCCAGAAGCCGTCAGCCATTTGCGCGGCCGGCATGTTCAGGCCCCGGCTGCTGACAAAGAAGGTGTCGCCGAAGTTGTGGCTGTTGCGCGGTCCCGGCATGGTCAGGAACACCGCGAAGTACCAGAACAGGATCTGCAGCAGCGGCGGAATGTTGCGGAACACTTCCACATACACGGTCGCCAGTTTGCTGATGATCCAGTTCGGCGACAGCCGCGCCACACCGATGATGAAGCCCAGCAGGGTCGCCAGGATCACACCGATGAAGGTCACCAACAGCGTGTTGAGCAGGCCGATCACGAACACCCGAGCGTAACTGTCCGCTTCGGTGTAGGAGATCAGGTGCTGAGCGATGCCGAACCCGGCACTGCGCTCGAGAAAGTCGAAACCGGAGGTGATGCCCCGGTGCTGCAGGTTGGTCTGGGTGTTGTCAAACAGATACCAGCCCATGGCGATCACCGCCACGACGGTAATGATCTGAAACAGCCACGCACGCACTCGCGGATCGCTGAGGCTGAACCTCTGCTTTGGTGCGCCGATTGAATTTTGCATGAAGTGCCCCGGAAAAAATGGAACAGAACATCACCCGGCGGTTGGCCCGCCGGGTGATAGAACCATTAGCGCACTGGTGGTGCGTACTGAATGCCGCCGTTGGTCCACAGCGCGTTCAGGCCACGGTCGATTTCCAGCGGAGTGCTCTTGCCGAGGTTTTTCTCGAAGATTTCACCGTAGTTACCGACCTGCGAAACGATTTTCACAACCCAGTCCTTCGGCAGTTTCAGGTCCTTGCCGTATTCACCGTCAGCACCCAGCAGTCGAGCGACGTCCGGGTTCTTGGTGGATTTGGCTTCTTCCAGCACGTTTTTCGAGGTCACGCCGGCTTCTTCAGTGTTCAGCAGCGCGTAGCCAACCCAGCGAACAATCGCCAGCCACTCGTCGTCGCCATTACGCACGACCGGGCCCAGAGGTTCTTTGGAGATGGTTTCCGGCAGCACCACGTAGTCTTTCGGCGACGCCAGTTTGCTGCGCTGGGCGTACAGCTGCGACTTGTCGGAGGTCAGCACGTCGCAACGACCGGATTCCAGCGACTTGGCGCTTTCATCGGAGGTGTCGAAGGTGATCGGGGTGTACTTCAGGCCGTTGGCGCGGAAGTAGTCGGACACGTTCAGTTCGGTGGTGGTACCGGCCTGGATACAGATGGTTGCACCGTCCAGTTCCTTGGCACTTTTCACGCCCAGCTTGTTGTTGGCCAGGAAGCCCACACCGTCGTAGTAAGTGATGAAGCCCGGGAATTTCAGGCCCATACCGGCGTCACGCGAGCTGGTCATGGTGGTGTTGCGCGAGAGCAGGTCGATTTCGCCGGACTGCAGCGCGGTGAAGCGCTCCTTGGCGTTCAACTGGCTGAACTTGACCTTGTTGGCGTCGCCGAATACGGCAGCGGCCACAGCGCGGCAAACGTCAGCGTCGATCCCGAGAATCTTGCCCGAGGCGTCCGGCACCGAGAAACCCGGCAGACCGTCGCTCACGCCGCATTGCACGAAACCTTTCTTCTGCACGGCATCCAGGGTTGCACCCGCCTGAGCGAACCCGCTGACGCCGAGTACTGCTGCAGCAGTCACGACCGCCAGAGTGGATTTCAACATCTTCATTCAAACCTCCAGTTTTGCTCTTGTTGTGTCGGAGCTTGAGTCCAGTCGCACCCTTTTGAGGCGTTGTTGACCCGTGTTGGCTTTTTTTGGGGTCAACCGACGTAAGACCTTCGCTATGAGTCTAGTAGGAGAAAATCCACATCATGGACAACTCACTTCTCACCAGTCGGCCGAACGGGCTGTAGCCCTTTCACGTTCGCGTTGCCCGTAGCGGCCATTGGCGAACATCCATCACCGGATTCTTTGCAATCCCTTCGCACGACGTACACTGATAGTGTTACCGCAAGGCGTAGGACGCTTCATACAGAATCCTCCATAGCAAAGCCCGTACCACACCGCTTGCTGAAGCGGTTGCGCGACAGGTCAATAGCAAAACTTGTAGCCTTGCGACATCTTCTTAACGGATCGACCGGGCGCGCACGCAAATCACGCACTTATTGAGAGCGCCCGCACATTTTTGGAGCAGCCATGCACGAGCCCCTGATTCTTCAACCCGAAAAGCCCGCAGACGCCTGTGTGATCTGGCTGCACGGTCTCGGCGCGGATCGCTATGACTTCCTGCCAGTGGCTGAAGCGCTGCAGGAAAGCCTGCTGAGTACGCGCTTCGTATTACCGCAAGCGCCAACCCTGCCCGTCACCATCAACGGCGGTTACGCGATGCCGAGCTGGTACGACATAAAAGCAATGAGTCCGGCGCGGTCTATTGACCGTGAGCAGTTGGAAGCGTCGGCGGATCGCATCATCGAATTGATCGAAAAGGAGCGCGCCAGCGGAATAGACGCCTCGCGGATTTTTCTCGCCGGGTTTTCCCAGGGTGGCGCCGTTGTGCTGCACACCGCTTATATAAAGTGGCAAGGCCCGTTGGGTGGTGTACTCGCCCTGTCCACCTATGCCCCGACCTTCACTGACGAGATGGAGCTTTCAGCCAGTCAGCAGCGCATTCCAGCGCTGTGCCTGCACGGTCAATTCGACGGCGTGGTGCAGAACTCGATGGGGCGCAGCGCCTATGAGCATTTGGTGAAGCATGGTGTCACCGTGACATGGCAGGAATACCCAATGGAGCACGAAGTGTTACCCGAAGAAATTCGCGACATCGGGGTCTGGCTGGGTGAACACCTGCGTTGATCGTTTCAGTTCGAACGTCCCTTTGATCATCCCACTACGCCGAGCCCGCTTCTTGCATTACACTGGCCGGCGTACATTCCTTAACCAATTGATGAGATGACCGTGCTCAAAGCACTCAAGAAAATGTTCGGTAAAAGCGAGGCTGAGCAGCTCGCGCCAGTCCCCAGTGCGCCGTCGCACGCCCCCGGCCCTCGCAGTGAAGCGCCCAAGGTTGAACGTCCGGCTCCGGTAGCGACACCCAAGCCCGAGCCGAAACCTGCCAGCGCCGCCGAACCTGCCCGCGCCGAAGCGCCGAAACCGGCCCGTCCGCGCCGCGAACCGAAGCCCAAGGCACCGGTCATTCCCTGGAAACTCGAAGATTTCGTCGTCGAACCCCAGGAAGGCAAAACCCGCTTCCACGATTTCAAACTCGCTCCGGAACTGATGCACGCCATCCAGGACCTGGGCTTTCCGTACTGCACGCCGATTCAGGCGCAGGTGCTGGGTTTCACCCTCGCCGGCAAAGACGCCATCGGCCGCGCGCAGACCGGTACCGGCAAGACCGCCGCGTTCCTGATCTCGATCATCACCCAGCTGTTGCAGACCCCGCCGCCGAAAGAACGCTACATGGGCGAACCCCGTGCACTGATCATCGCGCCGACCCGTGAGCTGGTGGTGCAGATCGCCAAGGATGCTGCCGACCTGACCAAGTACACCGGCCTCAACGTCATGACGTTCGTTGGCGGCATGGACTTCGACAAACAGCTCAAGCACCTCGAAGCGCGCCACTGCGACATTCTCGTCGCCACTCCGGGCCGTCTGCTCGACTTCAACCAGCGCGGCGACGTGCACCTGGACATGGTCGAAGTGATGGTGCTGGACGAAGCCGACCGCATGCTCGACATGGGCTTCATCCCGCAAGTGCGGCAGATCATTCGCCAGACCCCGCCGAAGTCCGAGCGTCAGACCCTGCTGTTCTCCGCGACCTTCACCGAAGACGTGATGAACCTGGCCAAGCAATGGACCACCGATCCGGCAATCGTCGAAATCGAAGTCACCAACGTGGCCAACGAAAACGTCGAGCAGCACATCTACGCGGTAGCCGGTGCGGACAAGTACAAATTGCTGTTCAACCTGGTCAACGACAACGGCTGGGAGCGCGTGATCGTCTTCGCCAACCGCAAGGACGAAGTGCGCCGCATCGAAGAGCGTCTGGTACGTGACGGCATCAACGCTGCGCAACTGTCCGGCGACGTGCCGCAGCACAAGCGCATCAAGACCCTGGAAGGCTTCCGCGAAGGCAAGATTCGCGTGCTGGTGGCCACCGATGTCGCCGGTCGTGGCATCCACATCGACGGCATCAGCCACGTGATCAACTTCACCCTCCCGGAAGTCCCGGACGATTACGTGCACCGCATCGGCCGTACCGGTCGCGCCGGCGCCGATGGCGTGTCGATCAGCTTCGCCGGTGAGGACGACTCGTACCAGTTGCCGTCGATCGAAGAGAAGCTCGGTCGCAAGATCAGCTGCGAAACACCGCCGACGCACCTGCTGCGCGCAGTCGAACGCAAGCGTCCGCAGCCGCAGTAAACGACCCGAAAGCAAAAAGCGCAGCCGGCAACGGACTGCGCTTTTTTTTGCCCGACGTTTTCACCAGGCGCTTGCGATAGATAACTAAAAGTCCATAATGGACAATTGAGTTTATATCCAGACCGCGGAGCCTGACATGTCCAGTACACCCTACGTGATCGACCACACCCAGGCCCGCGAGCTGCTGGCGCGCATTGACGTGCCGCAGATCCTGCGCAAACTGTTTCGCGACCTTGCCGCCGGCCACGCCGTACAACCCGCGCAGCAACTGGTGGAGTTCCCGCAGGGCGCCGGCGACTTTATCAACTACCTGGGCGTGCTGGCCGAGGACGGTGTGTACGGGGTCAAGACCTCGCCGTACATCGTCCGCGAACAAGGGCCGCTGGTGACGGCGTGGACACTGTTGATGTCGATGCAAACCGGCCAGCCACTGCTGCTGTGCGACGCCGGCGAACTGACCACCGCACGCACCGCTGCGACCACCGCCGTTGCTGTCGATGCCCTCGCCCCGCTGAATGCCACACGACTGGCGATCATCGGCAGCGGCAAGGTTGCCCAGGCGCATCTGCATTACGTGAAAGGGCTGCGCGACTGGCAGCGCATCAGCGTGTACTCACCGAGCCTGTCTGAAGACGCTGAAACCCGGGCGCTGCTGAAAGAGATCTACCCCGGGTTGAACATTGCCGACAGCCGCGCAGCCGCCCTCGCCGAGGCCGACGTGATCATGCTCTGCACGTCATCTCCCGGTCCGGTCATCGACCCGGCCAGCTTGAGCAAACCGGCACTGATCACCTCGATCAGCACCAACGCCCCCCGCGCCCATGAAGTACCGCCAAAGACTCTGGGCGACATGCAGGTGTTCTGCGACTATCGGCTGACCACGCCGGGCTCGGCGGGTGAAATGCTGATCGCCGCCGAGCAGCATGGCTGGAACAAGGATTTGATCATCGGCGACCTGGCCGATCTGCTCAGCGAGAAAGTGCAGCGCCCCGGTTACGACCGTCACGTGTTCTTCCGTTCAATCGGCCTGGGCCTGGAAGACATTGCGCTGGCCAATGCTATTTATCACCTCAAGCACTGACACCTCGATCCCTTGTAGGAGCTGACGAGTGAAACGAGGCTGCGATCTTTTGATTTTCAAAAGACAAGATCAAAAGATCGCAGCCTCGTTTCACTCGTCAGCTCCTACAGGATTCCAGATAAATTGGGAGATTTCATGAGCCAGGCAGATTTCATCATCATCGGCGGCGGGATTGCCGGCGCTTCCACCGGTTTCTGGCTGTCGCGCCACGCCAAAGTGATCGTGCTCGAACGCGAATCACACCCGGCCTATCACTCCACCGGACGTTCCGCGGCGCTCTATACCGCCGCCTACGGCACGCCGCAGGTGCGGGCGTTGACACTGGCCAGCCGTGCGTTCTTCGACCATCCGCCGAGCGGCTTTTGCGAGCACCCATTGCTCACGCCACGCGGCGAAATGACCGTGGATTTCACCGGTGATGCCGCCGAGCTGAACAACCAGTACCTCAGTGCCAAAGCCACGGTGCCGGAAATGCAACTGCTCAGCGCCGATGAAGCCTGCGCTCGCCTGCCAATACTGCGTCGGGAAAAAGTCCACGGCGCGATCTACGACCCGACCGCCAGCGACATCGACACCGACGCCCTGCATCAGGGCTACCTGCGCGGTATCCGCCGCAACAACGGCCAGGTGCACACCGATTGCGAAGTGCTGGGCCTGCGTCGTGACACTGACGGCCAGTGGCAAGTGCAGACCAACGGTCAGACCTTCAGCGCGCCGGTCATCATCAACGCCGCCGGCGCCTGGGCCGACCAGATCGGCGCACTGGCCGGTGCCCAAGCGCTGGGCCTGCAACCCAAGCGCCGCGCGGCGTTCATTTTCGCCGGTCCCGAGGGCGTGGACATTCATCACTGGCCGATGCTGGTCAGCCTCGATGAGTCGTTCTATATGAAGCCCGACGCCGGGATGTTCCTCGGCTCGCCGGCCAACGCCGACCCGGTCGAACCCCACGACGTGCAGCCGGAAGAGCTGGACATCGCCATGGGCATCTACCAGATCGAAGAAGCCACGACCCTGACCATCCGCCGTCCGACCCGCACCTGGGCCGGTTTGCGCAGCTTTGTCGCCGACGGTGATCTGCTCAGCGGTTTCGATCCGCAGGTGCCCGGGCTGTTCTGGGTCGCGGCCCAAGGCGGTTACGGTATTCAGACCTCACCGGCCATGGGCCAGGCCAGTGCGGCATTGGTACGCGGTGAAGCCTTGCCTGAACATCTGCAGCAGTTCGGCCTGAGCAGCGCCATGCTCTCCCTCGCAAGGCTCGGCTGAACCCCTTGGCGGATGACGCGCCCAACGGATTGCGGCACACTCGCAGCGCCCCCGTGCACGGGGGCGTTGACGCCGCCTGGAGCTCCACAAACATGACCGCCCCCGAATTCGATCCGGCACTGGATAATTTCCGCGCCATCGCCGACGCCATCGCCACGCTGTTCTTTCCCCACGCCGAAGTGGTGCTGCACGACTTGCGCACGCAGAAGGTCGACTACATCGCCAACAACTTGTCCAAACGCGAGATCGGCGACGATTCATCGCTTGAAGACATGCTCAGCGAGGAGGTCAGTGAGCGCAACATCGGTCCGTACGAAAAGCTCAATTGGGACGGCCAGAAGATACGCAGCCTGAGCACCGTGCTGCGCGACAGCGAAGAGCGGCCACTGGCGGTGCTGTGCATCAACCTGAATATTTCGTTGTTCGAGAATGCCAAGGCTGCGCTGGACCTGTTCCTGTCGCCGAGCAAACTGATCCCGCAGCCGGATTCACTGTTTCGCGATGACTGGCAGGAACGCATCAACACCTTCCTCCACGCCTGGCTGCGCGAGCGCCAGCTGAGCCTGAATCTGCTGACCCGCGATCACAAGCGCGAACTGGTGCTGGCGCTGCACGCCGAAGGCGCGTTCAAGGGCAAGAGCGCCTCGAACTATGTGGCCAACGTGCTGAACATGGGGCGGGCGACGGTGTACAAGCATTTGAAGGAATTGAAGGGCTGAAGATCTGCATTGGCAGTTCCGGCCCCATCGCTGGCAAGCCAGCTCCCACAGTTTTTTTGGTGTACACAAAATCTGTGCACGACTCGGTCACTGTGGGAGCTGGCTTGCCAGCGATAGCGGACTGTCAGTCGCCGTAGATATCGGACTTGAAATATTTCTCGGAAATCTTCTGATATTCGCCACTCGCACGAATCCCGTCGATGGCCGTATTCAACTCGCTGACCAGCTCGGTATTGCCCTTGCGCACCGCAATCCCCGCGCCCTCGCCCACGTACTTCGGATCCTTCAGTTCCGGCCCGACAAACGCGTAACCCTTGCCGCGTGGCATCGACAGGAAGTCGGTCAGCGGAATGGTGTCGGCAAAAATCGCATCGAGCCGCCCTGCTGCCAGGTCCATGTAGATTTCTTCGTTATTGCCATAGCGCTTGACGATGATGCCCTTGGGCTCGAACACCTCGGTGGCATAACGATCGGTGGTGGTCGCGCGCTGCACACCGACGGTCTTGCCCTTGAGGCTGGCGTATTGGTCGTCGACCGTGGCGCCTTCCTTCATCACCAGCCGCGACGAAGTGAAGTAGTACTTGTGGGTGAAATCCACCGACTTCTTGCGGTCTTCGTTGATGGTCATCGACGACAGCGCCATGTCGATTTTCTTCACTTTCAGCGAAGGGATCAGGCCATCGAACTCACCCTCGACCCACACACACTTGACCTTCATCTGCGCGCACAGGGCGTTGCCGATGTCGTAGTCGAAACCGACGATCTCGCCCTTGTCGGTTTTCGAGGCGAACGGTGGATAAGCGGCCTCAATGCCGATGCGCAGGGTTTTCTCCGCAGCAAACGAATGGGTGCACGCCAACAGGCTCAGGGCCAGACCGGTGATGAGGGGGAGTTTCTTCATGTTCGTTCTCTCGCGGGTTGTTGTTGGTTTGGCAAGACAGAAGAAAAGAGCTGGAAAGGGGAATGCCTTTTTTTGTACTTATAAATCCATATTGGACTCGCACGTACAAATCGTCAATTAGCTGAAGAAAGGTATTTGGTGTTGCGGATGGCCTCATCGCTGGCAAGCCAGCTCCCACAGGGTTCAGTGGTGTACATGAATATGTACATGACACAAAACACTGTGGGAGCTGGCTTGCCAGCGATGACTGACTAGAGGGCGATGCAGTAATTACTTCTTCCAGCGATCCGCCGCAGCATGATCACTGTCACGCCCTTCGACCCAGCGCGGGCCGTCGCGGGTGTTCTCTTTTTTCCAGAACGGCGCGCGGGTTTTCAGGTAGTCCATGACAAAGGCGCAGGCGTCGAATGCCGCCTGGCGATGGGCGCTGGCCGCGCCGACAAACACAATCGGCTCGCCCGGCTCCAGCGCGCCGATGCGGTGCAGCAGTTCCAGCTTCAGCAGCGGCCAGCGCAGCTCGGCCTCGACGGCGATCTTGCCAAGGGCTTTTTCGGTCATGCCCGGATAGTGTTCGAGGAACATCCCGGCCACATCCAGCCCGTCATTGAAGTCGCGCACGTAGCCGACAAAACTCACCACCGCGCCGACACCGACATTCGCCGCGTGCATCGCGTTGACTTCAGCGCCGGGATCGAACGCCGTGGACTGCACACGAATCGCCATCCGTCAGCCTCCGGTCACGGTGGGAAAAAACGCCACTTCGTCGCCGTCGCTCACCGGCTCGTCGAGCTGGCACAGGTCTTCGTTGCGCGCGCACATCAGGTTCTGCTCGCTCAAGACCTCGGCGCCATCGCGTTGCGCGAGCAGCGCACGGACATCGTCGACCGTGGCGAAATCGCCTTCGACCTTGACCGAGTCCACGCCCAGCGCTTCACGATAACGCGCAAAGAATTTAACCGTCAGTTTCATGGTTGCTCCGCCTGAAAATGCCCGCTCTTGCCGCCGACCTTTTCCAGCAAACGCACGCTTTCGATGGTCATGCCCCGATCCACGGCCTTGCACATATCGTAGATGGTCAGCGCGGCAACGCTGGCAGCGGTCAGTGCTTCCATCTCCACGCCGGTCTGCCCGGAGAGCTTGCAGCGGGCGACGATGCGCACGCTGTCTTCGCCTTCTGCACTGAGTTCGACCTTGACACCGGTGAGCATCAGCGGATGGCACAACGGGATCAGATCACTGGTTTTCTTCGCGGCCTGAATGCCGGCAATCCGAGCGACGGCAAACACGTCACCCTTGGGGTGGCCGCCGCTGACGATCATCTGCAGGGTTTCGGGCAGCATGCGCACCAGCGCCTGGGCGGTCGCCTCACGGAATGTCACGGCTTTTTCGGTGACGTCGACCATGTTGGCGCGACCTTGGGAATCGAGATGAGTCAGCACGGGATTACTCCTGATCAGGAGCAGGGATTGTAAACCTGTGGGTCAAATTTCCGCATCCACGAATATGACGCTCTTTGTGTAGGAGCTGCCGCAGGCTGCGATCTTTTGACTTTGATTTTTAAAGCAGGATCAAAAGATCGCAGCCTTCGGCAGCTCCTACATCGGATCAGTGGTGCATCAATCAAGGGATTTGTGGTTCAGGCATAAAAAACCGGGCGGATTTTGGGCCGCCCGGTTTTGTTGGAAGGGTTACAAATGCGATTCGGCGTATTCGGCCAGAATCGAGCGTGGCACGCCCTGCAGGGTGATGTGCACCCCATTGGGGAAATCCTTGAAGCGTTCGGTCAGGTAGGTCAGCCCGGAGCTGGTCGCGGACAGGTAAGGGGTGTCGATCTGTGCCAGGTTGCCCAGGCACACCACTTTGGAACCGGCGCCGGCCCGGGTGATGATGGTTTTCATCTGGTGCGGCGTAAGGTTCTGGCATTCGTCGATCAGAATCAGGCTCTGCTGGAAGCTGCGACCGCGAATGTAGTTGAGCGATTTGAACTGCAACGGCACTTTGCTGAGGATGTAATCGACGCTGCCATGGGTGTTTTCATCATCCATGTGCAAGGCTTCGAGGTTGTCGGTGATGGCGCCCAGCCAAGGCTCCATTTTTTCCGCTTCGGTGCCGGGCAGGAAGCCGATTTCCTGGTCCAGGCCCTGCACGCTGCGGGTCGCGATGATGCGGCGATAGCGCTTGCTGACCATGGTCTGCTCGATCGCCGCGGCCAGCGCCAGAATGGTTTTACCGGAACCTGCCGCACCCGACAGGTTGACCAGATGAATGTCCGGATCCAGCAGCGCGTAGAGCGCCAGACTCTGATAGATGTCCCGTGGTTTGAGGCCCCAGGCTTCCTGGTGCAGCAGCGGTTCCTGGTGCAGGTCGAGGATCAGCAGCTTGTCTTCCTGGATTTCCTTGATCCAGCCGACAAAGCCTTGTTCGTCAATGATGAACTCATTGATGTGCACCGCAGGCAGGTTGTCGATCAACTGCACCTGATGCCAGGTGCGGCCATGATCCTGACGGGTATCGACCTTGCTCACGCGGTCCCAGAAGGAGCCGGTCATGTTGTGGTAGCCGTTGGGCAGCAGGGACACGTCGTCGACCAGTTGGTCGGTGCTGTAATCCTCGGCATCGATGCCGCAGGCGCGTGCCTTGAGGCGCATGTTGATGTCTTTGGTGACCAGTACCACCGCCTTCTGCGGATCACGGGTGTGCAGGTCGATCAACTGGTTGATGATTTTGTTGTCGTTCAGGTGCTCGGGCAGAATCAGGTTCGATTCGGCCTGTTTGCTCATCAGAATTGACAGCAAGCCTTTCGGCCCGCCCTTGCCGCGCTGGATCGGCACCCCCAGCTCGACGTCCTCGGGGGAGGCATCGCCCAGGGTCTTGTCGATCAGGCGGATCGCCTGGCGGCATTCGGCAGCAACGCTGTGATGGCCGCTCTTGAGCTTGTCCAGCTCCTCAAGCACAGTCATCGGGATCGCGACGTGGTGTTCTTCGAAATTCAGCAGGG
Organism: Pseudomonas sp. 22189; assembly: GCF_052045635.1. Classification (NCBI taxonomy): domain Bacteria; kingdom Pseudomonadati; phylum Pseudomonadota; class Gammaproteobacteria; order Pseudomonadales; family Pseudomonadaceae; genus Pseudomonas; species Pseudomonas sp. 22189. The sequence continues at coordinate 33,763 of NZ_JBQEPG010000002.1, read as the reverse complement.
CATTTGGATCGTGAATCAATACGTTGGTATCGAGTACATAAAGGATTGGCTGGTTGGAAGAAGGGCTACGTCCGTGATCATCCATACTCGGTCACCTTTGTGGGAGCCATTCGACGCAATACCTGGGCGGTGCTGCGCCTCGAAGTGACTGCCGAATTCATCCACGAGGGCCTGGATGAACTGCACACAAAAGGAGTCTTGGAAGACGCCACCTGTGTTGCAGGTTTCGGCGGTCTGTCTTCGTAATACTCCAAAACCCATGACATAAAAAAGCACTTTGACGGTTTTTTTAAGTTTATTTTGCAGAGTGACGAAAAGCCCTTGGCGGACCGTTCAGACCCCGCTAAAGTCGGAAGTCCGCCAGCATCGAATTCTTAAAAAAAATCACCTAAAGCCCAATGTTTCCGGGCTTTTTTCGTTTTTCAGCGAAACCCGTCCTGACAATCCTCAAAGCCGATGCCGCTTTGCGCAGTTTGCGTGATCAGCCACGGCAACGCGGTCTTCACCGCATCCTGTTTCATGTTGAAATTGATCACCCCGTGACGCCATAGCAGCATCAGGGTCAGCACTCGCTGCGCGCTCTGCGCGCCCTTCAGCTTGCCGGCACCATCCTGGGCATCGATGTCCCACAGCGCCACTTGCAGGCCCTGATTGCGCAAGAAACTGCCGGCATCAGAGCGACGCTGCCCCTCCGGCGGACGGAACAGCGGCACGTAGTTTTCCGGCAACTTGTTCTTCACCAAGTCACTGCTGCGGCGCACCGAGTCCTGCCAGTCCTGCCAATAACTGTGGGAACGGAACTCCCAACCCTGCACGCCGACACACTGTTTCGAGAACTCCGATTGCAGATTGCTCACCGAGCGATCCGCCAGTCGCGCCTGCACGTCCTTACCCAACAGGAAGAACGTGCCGCTGAGATTGGCTCTGCGCAGGTAGTCGGCGATCCAGTCGGTGTTGTCCGGCTGCAGGTTTGCAGCGCTGTCGAAACTCAGCAGAAACAGCCGGTCATGCATCTCGTCGCCGCTGCGTTCATAGTCGCCGAAACGATCGATTTCACTGCTGGTCTGCGGCGACAGCGCGGCCTTGCGCATCAGCTCGTCCAGGTACTGCAGATGAAACAACCGGCTCGGTTCGGCCCATTTGGTGTAATAACTGTCGTCGCTGACCACGAACTTGGCGGCCTGCTCGCGCAGGGTCGGCAGGTCTTCGACGAGGAAGCAGAACGAGGCATCCTGATCGCAGCTCTGCTGGGCGAAGTTGTAGTTGGCCAACAGACGTTCCCAAAGCCGCTGACGCAGGTGGCTGATCGCGTCGACGTTGACCGTGCGCAGCCCCAGGCGCTGGGCCAGCGCGGCCTCGTCCAGCGCTTCGGTGCCGAGCAGGCCCCGGGCGAACATGAGGATTTCCGCGCGCGAGGCGACGTCGAACAGCGTCGGGCTGCTCAGTTGCTCCGGCCAGGTGCTGCGATCCAGCGTCGCCACATCGCCCGGTGCCGCCATGGCCCCGCAGCTCAGCAGCCACGCGGTGAATAAAAGAACAATGCGCAAAGGGGTGTCTCCATAACCAAACCCGCGCGGCACTATATCGCGGGTGATCGCAGGACGATCAAAAGAAAAATCAAAAGATCGCAGCCTTCGGCAGCTCCTACAAAGGCAGCCAACAATCGACCGTAACCTGTAGGAGCTGCCGAAGGCTGCGATCTTTTCCAGCACACCATCGATCACCTATGGGCTTGATAGCTGGAGTCAACCCGGCCAACCCCCTAGAATCGCCCCCACGATCAAAGGAGACGACTTCATGCTGATGGTGATTTCCCCCGCCAAGACCCTCGATTACGAAACACCGCCGGCGACCCAGCGCTTCACCCAGCCGCAATACCTCGACCATTCCCAGGAGCTGATCCAGCAACTGCGCGAACTGAGCCCGGCGCAAATCAGCGAACTGATGCACGTGTCCGACAAGATTGGTGGCCTCAACGCCGCGCGTTTCGGCAGCTGGACGCCCGCCTTCACCCCGGAAAACGCCAAGCAGGCGCTGCTCGCGTTCAAGGGTGACGTGTACACCGGCCTCGACGCGCAATCGTTCAGCGAAGCTCAGTTCGACTATGCGCAAAAGCACTTGCGCATGCTCTCCGGTCTCTATGGCCTGCTGCGTCCGCTGGACCTGATGCAGCCGTATCGTCTGGAAATGGGCACAAAACTGACCAACGCCCGTGGCAAGGACCTGTACGCGTTCTGGGGCACCCGCATCAGCGAATGGCTCAACGAAGCGCTCGCCGAACAAGGCGACGACGTGCTGCTGAACCTGGCCTCCAACGAGTACTTTTCGGCGGTCAAACGCAGCGCCCTGCACGCGCGGATCATCAACACCGACTTCAAGGACCTGAAGAACGGCCAGTACAAGATCATCAGCTTCTACGCGAAGAAGGCCCGCGGCCTGATGAGCCGTTTCGTGATTCAGGAAAAAATCAACGATCCTGCCCTGCTCAAGCAGTTCGATGTGCAGGGTTATCGCTACAGCGCCGAGCAATCGAAACCGGACAATCTGGTGTTTCTGCGCGACCACGCCCCGGAATAAAGCATGCCCATTGCACGACTCTTTCTGTAAAGAGTCGTGCAGCTCGCACGACGTCAAAAATCCCCCGCCACATTTCGCCGTTTTATTGGCGCCATAAAATCGTCCCACCCAATTCTAATTTTAGTTTCACTCGACAGCCGCACTTTTTTTCAGTAGTGGCACGTAATTTTTTTTACGGTAGTGGCACAAAACTATCTAGCTCGATTGCGCACCGATTAATAAAGGCCCAAATCGAAAGTGCTATCAATTTGAGACCAGTGCCATCTGTGTCAATATTTCAAAAAATTTCAGATTTCGCGATGAGCGGGTAGGAACTATGTCCAAATGCATAGCTCATACCACCGGTAACGATTCTCGCCGAGTTTGTACGAGATAACTTACGCAGAGCGGAGAACCATGTAACCAAGTTGTCATAGCAACTTGCCTAGATGGTTCACTCATCTGATCAACTAACGATGGATAGGTGATACGCACCATAAACATCCTCTACAAGGCCAAGGCTGCGCCCCTGTAATTGTGCTCGCCTGAGCACCCAACCGCTTGATCTACGGGCCTTTCGTCCGACATCAGGTGGACTGAACACATGCACAAGAGTCTTCCAGCAAGAAGATCCGCTGCATAACAGGGCAAGTCATAACAACTAAGGCCTAGTTGCGCACATCTTGAGTGCACTTATTTAGACACTCGGAACTTAGTATGCCTGCACACGGCATTGTGGCGCCTGTATGCCGCACTTTCGAGTGCACTATGACCGCTGAACACCATTAACTCCGGCCATCTAATGGCTTGATAAAACACAGAGGTATTTGCGATGCGCATCAGCATATTTGGTTTGGGTTACGTTGGCGCAGTATGTGCCGGTTGCCTGTCTGCACGGGGCCATGACGTGGTTGGCGTCGATGTTGCCAAAGACAAGATCGACATGATCAACGCCGGCAAGTCGCCGATTGTTGAACCCGGTCTGGGCGAACTTCTGGCCCAGGGTATCGAGACCGGTCGTCTGCGCGGTACAACCAACTTCGCCGAGGCAATTCGTGACACCGACCTGTCGATGATCTGCGTCGGTACACCGAGCAAGAAGAACGGCGACCTGGAACTGAACTACATCGAGGCGGTGTGCCGCGAGATCGGTTTCGTACTGCGTGAAAAAACCACCCGCCACACCATCGTGGTACGCAGCACCGTGCTGCCGGGCACCGTCGCCAACGTGGTGATCCCGATCCTCGAAGACTGCTCGGGCAAGAAGGCCGGTGTCGACTTCGGCGTCGCGGTCAACCCGGAATTCCTGCGTGAATCCACCGCGATCAAGGACTACGACCTGCCACCGATGACCGTCATCGGCGAGTTCGACAAGGCCTCGGGCGACGTTCTGCAATCGCTGTACGAAGAACTCGACGCACCGATCATCCGCAAGGACATCGCGGTCGCCGAGATGATCAAGTACACCTGCAACGTCTGGCACGCAACCAAGGTCACCTTCGCCAACGAGATCGGCAACATCGCCAAAGCGGTCGGCGTCGATGGCCGTGAAGTGATGGACGTGGTCTGCCAGGACAAGACGCTCAACCTGTCCCAGTACTACATGCGCCCGGGCTTCGCCTTCGGTGGTTCGTGCCTGCCCAAAGACGTGCGCGCCCTGACCTACCGTGCAGGTTCGCTTGACGTCGAAGCACCGTTGCTCAACTCGCTGATGCGCAGTAACGAATCGCAAGTGCAGAACGCCTTCGACATCGTTGAAAGCCACGACAAACGCAAAGTCGCCCTGCTCGGCCTGAGCTTCAAGGCCGGTACCGACGACCTGCGCGAAAGTCCGCTGGTGGAACTGGCCGAAATGCTGATCGGCAAGGGTTACGACCTGAGCATCTACGACAGCAACGTCGAGTACGCCCGTGTTCACGGCGCGAACAAGGACTACATCGAGTCGAAGATCCCGCACGTGTCGTCCCTGCTCAATTCGGACTTCGATTCGGTGATCGACAACTCCGACGTGATCATCCTCGGCAACCGCGACGAGAAGTTCCGCTCGCTGGCCCAGGAAGCACCGCAGGGCAAACAGGTCATCGACCTGGTCGGCTTCATGGCCAAAGCCACCAATCCAGGTACTCGCACTGAAGGTATCTGCTGGTAAACAGCCCTGTAGGAGCTGACGAGTGAAACGAGGCTGCGATCTTTACCCCGGCCACTTGAGTCTTGAGTGAACCCGCAAAGATCAAAAGATCGCAGCCTTCGGCAGCTCCTACATGTCCTTGCAAGTTTTTGTATGCCTGCCTTAACCCCACCGGGCCACCCGACAGGCTCGCCCGAGATAGAGACGGATGCAGATTATGCACAGGCTAAAGCACGGCCTACTTCAGGCCGCCGGTTGGCTGTTTTACCTCAGTTTGTTGATGGGCCTGGCCTTGATGCTGCCCACGTCCACATTCGACTCCGAGTCGAAGGACTTCATTTTCCTGATTGGCGCCGTGGGTATCTGGCGCTACTCGATGGGTGCAACGCACTTTGTGCGCGGCATGATTTTTCTCTACATCGTTTACCCGCACCTGCGCCGCAAAGTGCGCAAGCTGGGTAAAGCGGCGGACCCGTCGCATGTGTTTCTGATGGTCACCAGTTTCCGTATCGACGCGCTCACCACCGCGCAGGTCTACAGCTCGGTGATCCGCGAAGCCATCGACTGCGAACTGCCGACCACCGTGGTCTGCTCGATCGTCGAAATGTCCGATGAGCTGCTGGTCAAGGCGCTGTGGGCGCGGATGAATCCGCCAGACCGCGTGAAGCTCGACTTCGTGCGCATTCCCGGCACCGGCAAGCGCGATGGCCTGGCCTACGGTTTCCGCGCAATCTCCCGTCACCTGCCAGACGACCGTGCCGTGGTGGCCGTGATCGACGGCGACACCGTGCTCGGCGAAGGCACCGTGAGCAAGACCGTGCCGTGGTTCCAGCTGTTCGGCAACGTCGGCGGCCTGACCACCAACGAGTTCTGCGAAGTGCGCGGCGGCTACATCATGAGCGAATGGCACAAGCTGCGTTTCGCTCAGCGCCACATCAACATGTGCTCGATGGCCCTGTCCAAGCGCGTGCTGACCATGACCGGGCGTATGTCGGTGTTCCGCGCCACTGTGGTGACCGATCCGGAATTCATCGCCGACGTCGAAAGCGACTCGCTGCAACACTGGCGCCTGGGCCGTTTCAAGTTTCTCACCGGCGACGACAAATCGAGCTGGTTCAGCCTGATGCGTCTGGGTTACGACACCTTTTACGTGCCGGACGCCGCGATCAACACCGTTGAACACCCGCCGGAAAAGAGCTTCATCAAGGCCAGCCGCAAACTGATGTTCCGCTGGTACGGCAACAACCTGCGCCAGAACTCGCGAGCGCTGGGCCTGGGTGTGAAACGCCTCGGCGCCTTCACTTCGGTGGTGCTGTTCGACCAGCGTGTTTCGATGTGGACCTCGCTGCTGGGCCTGACCGTGGCGATCATCGCCAGCTTCAAGTACGGCGGTGCATTCATCCTCGCCTACCTGCTGTGGATCGGCATCACGCGCCTGATTCTGACCTTGCTGCTGTCGTGCTCCGGTCACCGGATCGGCCCGGCCTATCCCGTGATTCTGTATTACAACCAGATCGTCGGTGCGCTGGTGAAGATCTACGTGTTCTTCCGCCTCGACCAGCAATCCTGGACGCGCCAACCCACTTCCCTGACCCGTGATCTCGCCAGCTTTCAACGTTGGTTCAACACCTGGTCGTCTCGGACCATGACCTTCTCCGCCGGCAGCATTTTCGTCGCCGTGCTGCTGATGATGGTCTGACCTGCCCCTATTGAATTAACAAGGAAATCGCCCCCATGAATACCGCCGTCAACGCCAACGTAGTGCATGAATCCGAAGCCCAGCGTCAGCACGCCCGAGTGAAAATCCCGGCCAAACTGCGCTTCTTCGGCCCGGACCGGACGCCGGTCGAGGCGCGGGTCCTGGACCTGTCAGCCGGTGGTCTGGCGTTCAACGCCGGACAACTGCCGCTCAAGACCGGCGACGTGTACAAGGCACGCCTGCAATTCGTGATCGACAACCTCGGCCTGGCCATGGACGTCGAACTGCAAGTGCGCTCCTACGACCGCCAGAGCGGCCGCGTTGGTTGCCAGTTCCAGAACCTCGAACCGCAAGACATCTCGACCCTGCGTCACCTGATCACGTCGCACCTGGCCGGCGACATCGTCAGCATGGGTGAAGTGCTGGCGACGCTGCAGCGCGACAACTTCACCAAGGCGCGCAAGGTCAAGGACGGCGGCAGCGGCATGACCCCGTTCGGGCGTCTGAAAGCGGTGACCTTCAGCGCCGGGGTATTCGCCATCGGCCTGGTGGCGTTCGGTTTCGTCTTCAAGTCGGTGTACGGCATGTACTTCGTCAGCCATGCGCAGGCCGGTCTGGTCAGCGTACCGGGAATGAACATCACCATGCCGCGTGACGGCACCGTGCAGAGCCTGGTCAAGTCCGACGGCGTCGCCGCCAAAGGCGCCCCGCTGGCGACCTTCAGCACCAGCATGCTCGATGTGCTCAAAGGCCATCTCGACGAAGACCAGTTGCAACCGGCCAAGGTGGAAGAACTGTTCGGCAAGCAGATGACCGGCACCCTGACCTCGCCGTGCGATTGCACCGTGGCGCAGCAACTGGTGGCTGACGGTCAATACGCAAGCAAAGGCGACGTGATTTTCACCCTGGTACCGCGCAACACCCAGGCCACCGTCGATGCGCGCTTCTCCTATCGCCAGTTCGGCGACGTGCGTCCGGGTACGCCAGTGAGCTTCCAGATCGCCGGCGAAGACCAGACCCGCACCGGCAAGATCGTCAGCAGCACCAGCCTGAAAAGCGCCGACCTGTCCTCCGACATTCGCGTGCAGATCCAGCCGGACGAGCCGCTGGACAGCAGCTTCGCCGGCCGTCCGGTGGAAGTGAACAGCGACCGTGGCCCGAACCTGAACTGGCTGATCGACAAAGCCATGGCTGCCGGTCTTTAAGTCGAGGACATGCCTGTGACTACTCCTATCTTGAACACACCGCCGAACCTGTGGGAGCGAGCCTGCTCGCGAAAGGATCAGCGCGGTTTGTCTGAAGTACCGAGTCGACTGCTTCGCGAGCAGGCTCGCTCCCACATGGGTTTGATGGTGTGCTCGCTGGCACTGGCCGTCAGCCTCGCCGGTTGCGCCGGCCTGCCCGACCAGCGCCTGGCCAACGAAGCGCTAAAGCGCGGCGACACTGCCACTGCCGCGCAGAACTACCGTGCGCTGGCGGATCTGGGTTACAGCGAGGCGCAAGTCGGTCTCGCCGATATCCAGGTCGACAGCCGCGACCCCGAGCAGATCAAACAGGCCGAAGCGACCTACCGCGCCGCCGCCGACGTGTCGCCACGGGCCCAGGCCCGTCTCGGTCGCCTGCTGGTGGCCAAGCCCGGTTCCACCGAAGCCGAGCACCACGAAGCTGAAAGCCTGCTGAAAAAAGCCGCCGCCAACGGCGAAGGCAACACGTTGATCCCGCTGGCGATGCTGTACCTGCAATTCCCGCACAGCTTCCCGAATATCAACGCGCAGCAGCAGATCGATCAGTGGCGCAAATCCGGTTACCCGGAAGCGGGTCTGGCGCAGGTGTTGCTGTATCGCACCCAAGGCACTTACGACCAGCATCTGGATGACGTGGAAAAGATCTGCAAGGCCGCGCTCAACACCACCGACATCTGCTACGTCGAACTGGCCACGGTCTATCAAAAACGGGCCCAGCCGGAGCAACAGGCCGCGCTGCTCAAGCAGATGCAGGCCGGTTACAGCCGCGGCACGGTCAGCGCGCAGCGCGTCGATTCGGTGGCCCGCGTGCTGGCCGATTCGACCCTCGGCAAGACCGACGAGAAGACCGCGCAGTCGCTGCTCGAACCGATCGCCCCGGGCTACCCGGCATCGTGGGTGAGCCTCGCGCAGCTGCTCTACGACTTCCCGGAACTGGGCGACGTCGATCAGATGATGAAGTACCTGGACAACGGCCGCGCCGCCGACCAGCCGCGCGCCGAACTGTTGCTGGGCAAGCTCTACTACGAAGGCAAACTGGTGCCGGCCGACGCGAAAGTCGCCGAAGAACACTTCCAGAAAGCCGTCGGCCGCGAAGTCGCCGCTGACTACTACCTCGGCCAGATCTATCGCCGTGGTTACCTGGGCAAGGTCTATCCGCAGAAGGCTCTCGACCACCTGCTGACCGCTGCGCGCAACGGCCAGAACAGCGCCGACTTCGCCATCGCCCAACTGTTTTCCCAAGGCAAGGGCACCAAGCCCGACCCGCTCAACGCCTATGTATTCAGCCAATTGGCCAAGGCGCAGAACACCCCGCAAGCCGATGAACTGGCGACCACCCTGGCCGCGCAATTGCCGCCCGAGCGTCTGGCCGAAGCCCAGCGCCTGCTGCAACAGGAACAGGCCAGCCGTGGCGCCCTGAACCAGAACACGCTGCAACTGCACGCCCTGCAAGAAGAAGACGGCGAGGAATCCCTATGAAGTTGAATCCCTTTGTGAAGGCCGGCATTGGCCTCACGTTCGCGCTGATCTGGTCTTGCCCGACACTGGCCGCGATCACTGAAACCAAGAACTTCGGTCTGGAAGTGAAAATCACCGGCCAGTCCGAAGACGACCGCGACCTCGGCACCGCCAGCGGCGGCGACGTCAACGGTGTGGGCCTGGACCTGCGTCCGTGGGTCTACGGCGAAAGCGGCGCGTGGAGCGCCTACGCCATGGGCCAGGCCGTGACCTCGACCGACATCATCGAGACCGACACCCTGCAGCAGTCCGACGGTGAACAAACCACCGACAACAGCGACCGCAAGACCAAGAAAAACTACCTGGCGATGCGCGAATTCTGGGTCGGCTACAGCGGCCTGACGCCGTACCCCGGCGAGATGCTCAAGTTCGGTCGCCAGCGTCTGCGCAATGACGATGGCCAATGGCGTGACACCAACATCGAAGCGCTGAACTGGACCTTCGACACCACCCTGTTGCGCGCAAACGTCGGTGTCGCCGAACGCTTCAGCGAATACCGCACCGACCTCAAGGAGCTGGCGCCGAAAGACAAGGATCGCCTGCACGCTTACGCTGATGCTGCTTACCAGTGGACCCCGGGTAACTGGGTCGGCATTCGCGGTCACCACACCCACGATAACGGCAAGCTCGACTACGCCGAACCGGGCGTGCCCCGCGACACCCTCGACAAAACCCAGAACGGTGACATCAGCTGGCTCGGCCTGACGGCCGACAGCGACGCCTACAACTGGCGCAACACCAACACCGTCAACTACTGGGGCAGCATCACCGGCATGAGCGGCGACCTCGATTCGGTCAACCCGCTGAACGCCGATGGCAGTCGTCCGGCGCAAGCCAAGCGCAGTGATGACATCAACGGCTGGGCCACCGACCTTGGCGTGCGTTTGCGCCTTGATCCGCAATGGCAGGTCGGTGCGGCCTACGCCCGCGCCAGCGCCGATTACCAGCAGAACGGTCTGGAAAGCAACCGCTCCAACTACACCGGCACCCGTTCGCGGGTGCACCGTTTCGGCGAAGCGTTCCGTGGCGAAATGAACAACATGCAGACCGCCACCCTGTTCGGTTCGTGGATGCTCAACGACCAGTACGACGCCAGCGTGATCTACCACAAGTTCTGGCGCGTGGACGGCAACAAGCCGGTGGGCAGCAACGGCATCAACGCCGTGGAAAACAACACCGACGACGTCACCGGCGCAATCCTCTCCAGCACCTCGCTGCCACTGCAGGATGGCAACAAGGACCTGGGTCAGGAAATGGACCTGGTGGTGACCAAGTACTTCAAGCAAGGCTTGCTGCCGGCAGCCCTGAGCCAATCGATCGACGAACCGTCGGCGCTGGTGCGTTTCCGTGGCGGTGTGTTCAAGCCGGGTGATGCTTATGGCAGCCAGGTCGATTCGTACATGCACCGCGCGTTCATCGACGTGATCTGGCGCTTCTGATGCAAACCGCCAAGGGAGTGCCCGACATGCACCATGCAAGGAAAGGCTCGCTCAGCCTGTTGGCCGGCGCCATGCTGCTGGCCTCCGCTGGCGCGTTCGCCACGGTGGAACCGGCCGTGCCTCAACAGGGCAAACCGGTGACCACCGCCAAAGAGCTGCAACAAGCCAAGACCTACACCGTCAGCAGCGCGCCGACCGAGGCGCTGGAACTGGCCAAGCCGAAACTGCCCGACCTGTCCGGCTTCACCGCCGAGGCTGCCGCTGCGAAGATCAACCGCAGCAAACCGGGCAAGATCAGCGTGCGCCGGATGATGCAGGAAGACGCCCTGAAGGACTTCATCGGCGGCGACAACAAGATGGCCGAATGGGTGGTGCGTCAGCACGGTATCCCGCAGGCGATCTTCGTCGACGACGGTTACCTGAACCTCAAGGACCTGGCGCAGAAGCTGCCCAAGCAGTACTTCAGCGAGACCTCGCCGGGCGTGTACCTGGCGAAGCTGCCGATCGTGGTGGGCCGTAAAGGCATCCTCGAAATCGACGGCCAGACCCAGGAATTGCGCCTGTCGCAAGAGGCTGGTTCGTTCCTGGTCAACGACGGTCAGTTGTTTGTGCGTGACACCAAAGTCACTGGCTGGCGCGAGAAGGACAACGGTCCGGCGACCTTCCGTTCGCCGAAGGAATTCCGTCCGTTCCTGCTGGCCTGGGGCGGCACCGAGACCTACATCGTCAACAGCAAGATGGCCAGTTTCGGTTACGCCAACAGTAAGTCGTACGGGGTGAGTATTTCCCAGTACACGCCGAACATGGCCAAGGTGCTCAAGCGCCCTGAACCGACGGGCTGGATCGTCGGCTCCGAGTTCTCCGACATGTGGTACGGCTTCTACTGCTACGAGACCCGCGACTTCGTGGTCAAGGGCAACACTTACAAGGACAACATCGTCTACGGCATCGACCCGCACGACCGTTCCCACGGTCTGATCATTGCCGAGAACACCGTCCACGGTACGAAGAAGAAGCACGGCATCATCATTTCCCGAGAAGTGAACGACAGCTTCATCTTCAACAACAAGAGCTACGACAACCACCTCTCGGGCCTGGTGATCGACCGTAACAGCGTCAACAACATCATTGCCTACAACGAGATCTACAAGAACCACACGGACGGCATCACCCTCTACGAGTCCGCCGACAACCTGCTGTGGGGCAACAAGGTCATCAGCAACAAACGTCACGGCATCCGCATTCGTAACAGCGTGAACATCCGCCTCTACGAAAACGTCGCCATGGCCAACGGTCTGACCGGCGTCTACGGCCACATCAAGGACCTGACCGACACCGACCGTGACATCAAGCTCGACCCGTTCGACGCGCAAGTCTCGCTCATCGTGGTCGGCGGTGAACTGGCGGCCAACGGCAGCGGCCCGATGGCCATCGACTCGCCGTTGAGCGTCGAGCTGTATCGCGTATCGATGCTGGCGCCGACCAAATCCAGCGGCATCAGCTTCAACGGCATCCTCGGCGAGCGCCAGGATGAAATTCTCGACCTGCTGGTGCGCCAGCAGAAAGCCGTACTGATCGACCCTGTCGAACGCCAGACCGAACTGCGGGACTGAGGATAATTTTATGCACCCACACTTGATCAAATTACTCAGCCTGTCGGCCCTGACCGTGGGCATTCTGGCGGCCAGCAATGCTGCCCGCGCCGATGAAGCGGCGGGCGCCACCGCACCAAAATTCAGCGCCGAACCGTGCTGCAACCTGTGCCCGGCCGCGCACGACGCGAAGAACTACACCACACGTTATCAGCAGAACTTCACCACCCTGGTGCAGGCGCAGGGCGACTGGCTGTTCCGTACCCAGGAAGATTTGCGCACCGAGTTCAACACCACCCCGGCCGGCTACAAACGCCTGCAACAGCTGCACGATGCGTTCAAGGCCAAAGGCGTCGAACTGGTGATCGTCTATCAGCCGACCCGTGGTTTGGTGAACCGCAACAAGCTCAACCCGCAGGAAAAAGCCGCGTTCGATTACGAGAAAGCGCTGGGCAACTACAAGACCATGCTCGGCCGTTTCGCCAAGATGGGTTACGTGGTACCGGACCTGTCGCCGCTGACCAACGAATCGCTGCCGGACACCCTGCCCGCTCACGATTTCTACTTCCGTGGCGACCAGCACTGGACCCCATACGGTGCTCAGCGCACAGCGAAAATCGTCGCCGAGAAGGTCAAGCAGATTCCGGCCTTCGCCGACATTCCCAAGCGTGAATTCGAGACCAAGCGCACCGGGCGCATGGGCAAGACCGGCACCCTGCACAACATGGCCGGGCAACTGTGCGGCACCAGTTACGCGATCCAGTACATGGACCAGTTCACCACCGAGCCGAAAGGCGAAGCCGGTGACGGCGACCTGTTCGGTGATTCCGGCAACCCGCAAATCACCCTCGTCGGCACCTCGCACAGCGGCAAGAACTACAACTTCGCCGGCTTCCTCGAAGAGGCAATCGGCGCCGACATTCTCAACGTCGCCTTCCCCGGCGGTGGTCTGGAAGGTTCGATGCTGCAGTACCTCGGTAGCGACGAATTCCAGAAGACCCCGCCGAAGATCCTCATCTGGGAATTCTCGCCGCTGTACCGCCTCGACCAGGAAACCATCTATCGCCAGATGATGGCGCTGCTGGATAACGGTTGCGAAGGCAAGGAAACCCAAATGTCCGCCAGCACCACACTCAAGCCTGGCGGCAAACAGGAACTGCTGGTCAACAGCAAAAACCTGAACCTGCAGAACAGCAGCCATCAGGTCGACATCCGCTTCGCCGACACCTCGGTGAAAACCCTGCAAGCCACCCTCTGGTACATGAACGGTCGCCACGAGGACATCAAGATCGAGAAACCGGAAACCTCCGACACCGACGGTCGTTTCGCCTTTGAGCTGCGCACGGACGAAGACTGGGCCTCGCAAAATCTTTTGGCTGTCGAAGTCCAGGGCCCGGAAGCGGGTACCGCGCCGCAAAAAGTCGAAGCGAAAATCTGCAAACGCAACGTATTCCCGGGCGCTGGGCCACAAACCGCGCAAGTCGGGCAATGAGGTCTGCTATGCGAAATCGAACGATCAAACACTTGCTTGCGCCATCCCTGCTGACCCTGGCGATGTTCGCCGGGGCCACTCAGGCCGCCGCGCCATTGCGCCCGCCACAGGGCTACTTCGCCCCGGTGGATAAATTCAAGTCCGGCGACAACAGCGAAGGCTGCGACGCGATGCCGGCGCCGTACACCGGGCCGCTGCAATTTCGCAGCAAATACGAAGGCTCGGACAAGGCTCGCGCGACCCTGAACGTGCAGTCGGAAAAAGCCTTCCGCGACACCACCAAGGACATCACCACGCTGGAGCGCGGCACCGCCAAACGAGTGATGCAGTTCATGCGCGACGGCCGTCCGGAGCAGCTCGACTGCACGCTCAACTGGTTGACCGCGTGGGCCAAGGCCGATGCATTGATGTCGAAAGACTTCAACCACACCGGCAAGTCGATGCGCAAATGGGCGCTGGGCAGCATGGCCTCTTCGTACATTCGCCTGAAGTTCTCCGACTCGCATCCGCTGGCCACGCATCAGCAAGAAGCGCAGCAGATCGAGGCGTGGTTCAGCAAGATGGCCGATCAGGTGGTCAGCGACTGGGACAACCTGCCGCTGGAAAAAACCAACAACCACTCGTACTGGGCCGCCTGGTCGGTGATGGCCACCGCCGTCGCCACCAACCGTCGCGACCTGTTCGACTGGGCGGTGAAGGAATACAAGGTCGGGGTCAATCAAGTCGACGCCGACGGCTTCCTGCCCAACGAACTCAAGCGCCAGCAACGCGCCCTCGCCTATCACAACTACGCCCTGCCGCCACTGGCGATGATTGCCAGCTTCGCCCAGGTCAACGGTGTCGATCTGCGTCAGGAAAATAACAGCGCGCTCAAGCGTCTGGGTGACCGGGTGCTGGCCGGGGTGAAAGACCCGGATCAGTTCGAGAAGAAAAACGGCAAAGAGCAGGACATGACCGACCTGAAAGAGGACATGAAATTCGCCTGGCTCGAACCGTTCTGCACCCTCTACACCTGCCCGGCGGATGTGATCGAGAAGAAGCACGGCATGCAACCGTTCAAGACCTTCCGCCTCGGCGGCGACCTGACCAAGGTCTACGACCCGTCCCACGAAAAGGGCAACAAGGGTTCTTAAGGCAGGACACAAAACCCTGTAGGAGCTGCGGCACGCTGCGATCTTTTGACTTTGATTTCCAAAGACAAAAATCAAAAGATCGCAGCCTTCGGCAGCTCCTACAGGGGGCAGCAAGATTTGAGTTAGCCCTCCGGTTTTACGTGGGGGGTTTGGGGGGGCTTTGGCCCTTGACTGTTGGTTCAAACATGGAGAGATCGGGATGGTATTTTCATCCAACGTGTTCCTGTTTCTGTTCTTGCCGATCTTTCTCGGCTTGTACTACTTGAGCGGGCAACGCTATCGCAACCTGTTGCTGCTGATCGCCAGCTACGTGTTCTACGCGTGGTGGCGGGTGGACTTCCTGGCGTTGTTCGCCGGCGTCACCCTGTGGAACTACTGGATCGGCCTGAAAGTCGGTGCCGCCGGCGTGCGTACCAAACCGGCGCAGCGCTGGCTGCTGCTCGGCGTCGCGGTCGACCTGTGCATCCTCGGCTACTTCAAGTACGCCAATTTCGGCGTGGACAGCATCAACGCGATCATGACCTCGTTCGGTCTGGAACCGTTCATCCTGACCCACGTGCTGCTGCCGATCGGTATCTCGTTCTATATCTTCGAGTCGATCAGCTACATCATCGACGTGTACCGCGGCGACACCCCGGCCACGCGCAACCTGATCGACTTCGCGGCGTTCGTGGCGATCTTCCCGCACCTGATTGCCGGCCCGGTTCTGCGCTTCCGCGACCTCGCCGATCAGTTCAACAACCGCACCCACACCCTCGACAAGTTCTCCGAGGGCTGCACGCGGTTCATGCAGGGTTTCATCAAGAAGGTGTTCATTGCCGACACCCTCGCGGTGGTCGCCGACCATTGCTTCGCCCTGCAAAACCCGACTACCGGTGATGCCTGGCTGGGCGCGCTGGCGTACACCGCGCAGCTGTATTTCGACTTCTCCGGTTACAGCGACATGGCCATCGGTCTGGGCCTGATGATGGGTTTCCGCTTCATGGAAAACTTCAAGCAGCCGTACATCAGCCAGTCGATCACCGAGTTCTGGCGTCGCTGGCACATCAGCCTGTCGACCTGGCTGCGTGACTACCTGTACATCACCCTCGGCGGTAACCGCAAAGGCACGCTGATGACCTATCGCAACCTGTTCCTGACCATGCTGCTGGGTGGTCTGTGGCACGGCGCGAACATCACTTACATCGTCTGGGGCGCCTGGCACGGCATGTGGCTGGCGATCGAAAAGATGCTCGGCATCAACACCTCGCCGCGCAGCCTGAACCCGATCCGCTGGGCGCTGACCTTCCTGCTGGTGGTGATGGGCTGGGTGATCTTCCGTGCCGAGAACCTGCACGTCGCCGGGCGCATGTACGGCGCGATGTTCAGCTTCAGCGACTGGTCGCTGTCGGAACTCAACCGCGCCAGCCTCACCGGTCTGCAAGTGGCGACCCTGGTGGTGGCGTACGCAACCCTGGCGTTCTTCGGCCTGCGTGATCTGTACACCAACCAGCCTCCGGTGAAGAGCAAACCTGAAGTCAACGTCGAGGCCAACGGCCCTGCCACCGCGACCCCGGGCATGATCAAAGCCGCGCCTGGCGAAAACCCGGCGAGCATCCATGAGCCTGGCTACACCGTCGGCGTCGAAGCCCAGGTGCAACCGGCTTACTGGACGGCGGACTGGTCACGCTACGTGATGCGCGGGCTGATCCTGCTGCTGTTCATCGCCTCGATTCTCAAACTCTCGGCGCAAAGCTTCTCGCCGTTCCTTTACTTCCAGTTCTGAGGGATCTGACATGACCCGCTCATTACGCATCTTCTACATCGCGCTGTTTCTGCTGACCTTGCTGGTGCTCGGTCTGTGGTCGGTGCGCAGCTTCTTCGGCTTCAGCACCAACGCCGATGCGACCGTGCTTAACGGTCGCTGGACCAAAGCCGTGGAAACCCACTACGACGATCAGTTTCCGATCAAGCGTCTGGGCACCAACCTCTGGGCGGCGCTGGATTTCAAACTGTTCAACGAAGGGCGTCCGGGCGTAGTGCTTGGTCGCGATCAGTGGCTGTACAGCGACGAGGAATTCAACCCGATCGTCAACGAAGAGCTGAACCTGCAATGCAACTACGCGCTGGTCGAAGGCGTGCGTCAGACCCTGAAAGAGAAAGGCGTGAAACTGGTGATGGCCATCGTGCCGGCCAAGGTGCGCCTGTACCCGGAACACCTGGGTGAAGTGAAACCGGCAAGCATTCACGCCAACCTTTATCAGGACTTCCACGCCCGTGTCGCGGCAGACAAGATCCTCGCCCCGGACCTGCTCGGCCCGCTGCAACAAGCCAAGCAAAACGGTCAGCAAGTGTTCCTGCGCACCGACACCCACTGGACCCCGGAAGGCGCCGAAATCGCCGCCAACACCCTGGCCAAAACCATCGCCGACAAGTTCCCGCTCAGCGGCGAGCCGCAGCGCTTCGTCACCACGCCAGCGGAGAAGGTCACGCACAAGGGCGACCTGCGTCTGTTCCTGCCGCTGGATCCGCTGTTCGAAAACCTGATGCCGGCGCAAGAGCCGCTGCAAAAGCGCAACACCGTGGCCGCCGAGCAACCGGCCGGTGACGACGCGCTGTTCGCCAGCAACGAAGTACCGGTCGCACTGATTGGCACCAGCTACAGCGCCAACCCCAACTGGAACTTCGTCGGGGCGCTGAAACAAGCGCTGCACAGCGACGTCGTGAATTACGCCGAGGACGGCCACGGCCCGATCCTGCCGATGCTCAGCTACCTGAAAAGCGATGACTTCAAGAACAGCCCGCCACAGGTGCTGATCTGGGAGTTTCCTGAACGATATCTGCCTGTGAACAACGAAATCGGCGACGCCGACCCGCAGTGGGTCGCAGAGCTCAAACAAGCCGGTGCTCGCCAACAAAACGTAGCCATCAACACTAAATCCGAGACGCCCGATCGGGCGCAAAACTGAAAGAGAGGTAACACCATGACTTTCACTACTACTCCTCGTCGTCTCGCCAAACGCTTCGCACTGGTTGCGGGTCTGAGCGTGCTTTCCGTCCAGGCTTTCGCCGGTGGCGACGCCGCGCTGTACGGCCCGACCGCACCGAAAGGCTCGACCTTCGTGCGGGTCTACAACGCCAGCAACGCCGAAGTCAGCGCCACCGTCGGCAGCACCAACCTGAGCGACGTTGCGCCACTGGCCAGCAGCGACTTCAGCTTCATGCCGGGTGGCGACTACAGCGCCAAAGTCGGCAGCCAGACCCTGCCGGTGAAACTGGCCGGTGACCACTACTACACCCTGGTCAACAACGCGTCCGGCGCGCCGCAACTGATCGAAGAGCCGCCGTTCAAGAACAAGCAGAAATCCCTGGTGCGCGTGCAGAACCTCAGCGACAAGCCGCTGACCCTGAAGACCGCCGACGGCAAGACCGAGGTGGTGCCGAACGTGGCCGCCAAGGGCCGTGGCGAACGTGAAATCAACCCGGTGAAAGTCAGCCTGGCGCTGTACGAAGGCGACAAGAAAGTCGGCGACGTGAAACCGGTCGCGCTGGAGCGTGGCGAGGCCGCGGTGCTGTATGTCACCGGCTCCGGCAGCAGCCTGTCGCCAGTCTGGGTGAAACGCCCGGTGTCGACGCGCTAACACATTTCATGAACTGACCCGGCCCCCTGTGGGAGCTGGCTTGCCAGCGATGCAGACNAGGTGATGCCATCGCTGGCAAGCCAGGCTCCCACAGGGACCGAGGCAAGAGTTCGGATACGCGACAACAACAAGAGTGAAACGACACAACGTTCGTGCCTCTAACCAATCGATTTTTATGGAGTAAACAACATGATTCCGGTGATCTTGTCAGGTGGTAGCGGTTCACGTCTTTGGCCGCTTTCGCGTAAGCAATTCCCTAAACAATTCCTCGCCCTGACCGGTGAACACACGCTGTTCCAGCAAACCCTGGAGCGCCTGGTGTTCGAAGGCATGGACACGCCGATCGTGGTCTGCAACAAGGATCACCGCTTCATCGTCAACGAACAGTTGGCCAACCGTAATCTCGAATGCCAGCGCATCCTCATGGAGCCGTTTGGCCGCAACACCGCGCCGGCCGTGGCGCTGACCGCGATGATGCTGGTCAACGAAGGACGTGACGAACTGATGCTGGTGCTGCCGGCCGACCACGTGCTGGAAGACCAGAAAGCCCTGCAACGCGCCCTGGCCCTGGCCACCGTCGCCGCCGAAAACGGCGAGATGGTGCTGTTCGGCGTGCCGGCGACCAAACCGGAAACCGGCTACGGCTACATCAAATCCACCGGCGACTCGCTGCTGCCAGAAGGCGTCAGCCGCGTTTCGCACTTCGTCGAGAAACCTGACGTCAAACGCGCCACCGAATACGTCGAATCCGGCGGCTACTACTGGAACAGCGGCATGTTCCTGTTCCGCGCCAGCCGCTTCCTCGAAGAGCTGAAAAAGCACGATCCGGACATCTACGACACCTGCCTGCTGACCCTTGAGCGCAGCCAGCAGGACGCCGACACCATCACCTTCGACGAAGCCACCTTCGCCTGCTGCCCGGACAATTCCATCGACTACTCCGTCATGGAAAAAACCCAGCGCGCCTGCGTGGTGCCGCTGACCGCCGGCTGGAGCGATGTCGGTTGCTGGTCGTCGCTGTGGGAAGTCAATGAGAAGGATGCCAACGGCAACGTCAGCAAAGGCGACGTGGTGATCCAGGACAGCAAGAACTGCATGATCCACGGCAACGGCAAACTGGTGTCGGTGATCGGCCTGGAAAACATCGTCGTGGTCGAAACCAAAGACGCGATGATGATCGCCCACAAGGACAAGGTTCAGGGCGTCAAGCAGATGGTCAACACCCTCAACGAGCAGGGCCGCAGCGAAACCCAGAACCACTGCGAGGTCTACCGTCCGTGGGGCTCGTATGACTCGGTGGACATGGGCGGCCGCTTCCAGGTCAAGCACATCTCGGTCAAGCCGGGCGCGTGCCTGTCGCTGCAGATGCACCACCACCGCGCCGAACACTGGATCGTGGTCAGCGGCACCGCCGAAGTGACCTGCGATGACAACGTGTTCCTGCTCTGCGAGAACCAGTCGACCTACATCCCGATCGCTTCGGTGCATCGCCTGCGCAACCCGGGCAAGATCCCGCTGGAAATCATCGAAGTGCAGTCGGGTTCGTACCTGGGTGAAGACGATATCGAGCGCTTCGAAGACATCTACGGTCGCTCCACCCCGATCGAACGCGGCGTGTCGGTGAAAACCATCGCACAGTGATCTCCCGGCAATAAGAAGCCCCCGTCCAGCCCGCTGCGTCCCCTATCCGCAGTGGGTTGGGCGGGGGCTTTTTCATTCTTTTGTCGGTTACCGCGCAATCGCCACACGCTTGCTCATCGACTGCCGGACTTTGATAGAAGCATGCGCGGATACACTGGCATTGGTTTTGGTGAACAAGCCCCTCTTGGCCGGCTCGTAACGCGTAATGCTGGCGGTACCCTCAATGGTCTGGTAGTGGATATTCCATGTCTGCTGTTTGCGATCGAATTTCATGAAGGCGAACGCGTTTTTAAACTCCTGTAGCTGTCCGCTGTCGTTAGCGGCATAGCCATAGTCCGGGTACTCCATTGTTGCACCGAGGCCCAGACCATGCTCGCTGCGCGGCAGGTTATTGAACTGGGTATCTTCCTTGCCACCCTCCACGTGACGCACGCGGAGGACGTTTCTGTTCAACTGTTCCACCGTCAGCGAGCAGCCACTGAAGGCCGGGGTAAAGACATGATCTGGCTGGACCCCGGAAGGATTCACAGGAATATCGACATACCCCCCCTGAGGCGCCCAATAGCCAGAAACGGCGTTGGCTTTATCAGGCATCTGGCCGGCAGCGATGTCGACAATTCTCAATGCGTTGAAAGCACCATTGCTGGCTCCTGAGTAGGTCAGCTTATCCATGGTGAATATGAATTCGGCTCCACCCGCAGTATTACTGAGGCCGCTGACCACCGCTTTGGAATAACGCCCGGGCGTCGGGTCTAAAAACTTGGTGTCGACCACCACCTTGCCGAACTCAGGTACTTGCAATGCTTTCCCGATATTGGTGGGCTTACCCATTGCAGGTACAAACCGATTGGGTTCGCCTTTATCCGTGAATGCGACGGCGGTCATTTCGCGCTTTGAGCCTGATGCAATGACAGGTTCCCATAAGCCATTGGCCAACGGTTTTCGCGTGATCGCTCCATCGCTGTCGAGATAGGTCATCGGGTTGTTCAACACCATCCTGTAGAGATTACTTCCATCGATGAAGCCTTTGGGATCCGGGTTCATCCAACGCTGCAGCCACGGGACGTAATAGCGCAAACCGTAGTAATACAGTCCCGTCGCATCTCGCTCCTTGCCCGAATATCGAAGCGTGCGGTAACTGACCTCGGACTCACGGCTCCACGCCGTCTCACCAAACGGGTAATAGCTTTCCTGACTGATGATCCGCCCGTCCTCGCCTGACTCCAGGCTGGCCGACCCAAGATGATCAACAACGTTGTACCGATACCGATCATTGCTTCCCGCCGGCGGCGGACCTTCCCAGTGCAGGACGTTGATGCTGTTAATCGCCGTTTGTGCCGAGATCACCTGCAGGACTTCGCCAGCACTGTCGACCCGCAACTCCAGTCCTGGCAGATAGCGCACTTCGTTGATGACAGTGCGGGTATGGGTCTGCAGCGAACGGATTTTTCGCACGCGCTGACCGCCGGCGTCGTACAGATAAATTTCCTGATCGTCAGATTCGCTCACGCGCTCTACCGGGCTGACCAGGTGCAGTTGATTGCGCAGATCCCACTGCACAAATCGCCCTTGATCCAGCTCCAGCAAATTGCCACGCGCGTCATAAGCTGCCGCGATTTGCGCTTCAGTCGGCGGCAGGCCATTGCGCCACGACAGGCCGCGATTGCTGTAGCGGGCGGTCTTGAACTGGCGTCCGTGCGCTTGAGCGCCGACATGCGTCAACTCGAGCAAATTGCCGCCGGCATCGTAACGATAGGTTTGCCGGTAGTTGCTGAACGCCGCTGGATCAGCGCGACTCACCGGCGTCGGCCCCTGATTATTTGCCCCCGCCTCCCAGCCGCTGGCCTCACTCAATTGATAGAGGCTGTCGTAAGTGAAACGACTGATCGGGTCAATACGCTGATTGGCGAAGTAACGGATGGGCTGGGCCGCGTCTTCGATGCTCAACACATTACCCATCGGGTCATAGGTGTAAAGCAGATGCTGCAGCAGCCTGGCGCTGGCGTCAGTCGTGCGACGGCTGACGAGACGACCGTTCTGCGGCTGATAGGTCAGCGAGGCACGAACGCCGTTGCCCGCCAACTCATGTTCGACCTGCCCGTCAGCGTTGTAACGAATGTCGCTGACCATGGGCCGGGTATCGGGCTGCAGTTTCAACTGCACATGTGCCGCACGCAAGCGCCCGTCGACGGTCAGTTCAACCCCCTGCCTGTTACCTCGCGCGTCGACTTGTTCGAGCACTTGTGCCAGCGGGCCGAAGCGCCATCGGCTAGTGGCGCCCTCGCCCGGCTCAAGCAACCGCGCACGGTCTTCAATTCGTTCGGGCCAATCGGGGGTGACAGGGGCGTGGGTGAAATAGCGGATGTTTTCACTGCACTGGCCGGTGATCGCAAAGGTTTCAAACAACACGCTGCCCGCCGGATCGTCATGGCGTATCAACTGGCCGAGCTGATTTTTACTCGGCTCACCGGCGCCGGGCTGGCCATATCGGTAACGCTCGACGCAGCGTCGGGGCGTCGCTACACCGTCTTCGAACACCGCCAGCGGTCGCAGCAACACGTCATATTCCGCCTCACGACGGGTTCCAAGGCTGTCCCAATCAAGCAGCACTTGCGCTCCGAGGCCGTACAACGCGACCTGCGTGCCCGCGTCGACGCTGTCCGAGCGCAACACCTGGCTATTCAACGAGTACACCGTGGTCAGATTGGCCGGGGTCAGTGGGTCGGACATTTGCAGTGCCCACAAACGCGGGTCCCACTGCGCAACAGCACGCCCGGCCACGTCGTGCAAGGTACGGTGGATGCGACTTTGAGCGGGGCCGACGCCATCACCGCGCCAATAGTCGACCGTGCGAATCGCAAGCCCACGAGGGTCGTTCGCCGAAAGGGTCGGAGTCTTGTAATGAACGCCCATATGTCTCGTACCCAATATTCATGACCGCGCCATTTCGTTCCGGCGAAGACATCAAACCGCTCGACAGTCCGGATGCCCACTGTCAGAAATTACAGTCCCGACCAATGGCGCCATGCTTTGCTCGGTGAATATCCATTCCCGCGCCCCTTCGGTAGGATGGTGCTCATGAGTTCAAGGAGCGTTCAAACATGTTCATCGGCGTGCTGCTGGTCATTACCTGGCTGATCCTCTTGCTGCGTTATCCGGCCAAGGCCGTGCCGGTGTCGGTCGCGGCCGCCGTAGGTCTGGGACTGGTCGCGGTCTGGGTGGTGTGGCTGGACAACCGCGAGCTCAAGCAACTGGCGCGTCTGGAGATGCGCATTGTCTATGCGCCTGAACAATGCCCGGCGGATCGTCCGCTGCAACTGAAAATGAAAAACGGCAACGACGTGCCGCTGACCGAATTACGCTGGCGCATTGCAGCCTACGCGCCCGGTGACACGGTCAATCTGGCCGACAACCAATACACCGCCCCACGCTATCGCGGCCCCGGCGAACTGCAGGCCGGCGGTAACTGGGAAGACTGCCTGCCGATGCCACCGCTGCGCCCCGGTTATCGCCCACAAACCCTGGAGTTTCGTGCCGAGCGCTTGCAGGGCAGCTTCTCCGACTGATCCTTACCCCCCCTTTTTTGCACAAGGAATGCGCCATGCCCGTTGTGTTGATTACCGGTTGCTCCAGCGGCATTGGCCGCGCCCTCGCCGATGCATTCAAAGCCGCCGGCTACGAAGTCTGGGCCACGGCGCGCAAAACCGAAGATGTCGCGGCCCTCGCCGCTGCCGGGTTCACCGCCATCGCGCTGGACGTCAATGACAGCGTGGCGCTGGAACAGCTCGCCGAACGCCTCAACCAGCAACACGGCGGCCTCGACGTGCTGATCAACAACGCCGGTTATGGCGCGATGGGGCCGCTGCTCGATGGCGGCGTGCCGGCCATGCAGCGCCAGTTCGAAACCAACGTGTTCTCGATTGTCGGTGTTACCCGCGCACTGTTTCCGGTACTGCGTCGGGCCAAGGGGCTGGTGGTGAACATCGGCAGTGTCTCAGGCGTGCTGGTGACGCCGTTCGCTGGCGCGTATTGCGCCTCGAAAGCGGCGGTGCATGCGTTGAGCGATGCACTGCGCATGGAACTGGCGCCGTTCGGCATCCGCGTGATGGAGGTCCAGCCCGGGGCGATTCAGTCGAGCTTCGCCAAGAATGCCGGACACGAAGCCGAGCAACTAATCAACGAGCAATCTCCGTGGTTTCCCTTGCGTGAGGGAATCCGCGCACGGGCCAAGGCCTCGCAGGACAAGCCGACGCCGGCCAGTGAGTTTGCGGCTGAGTTGCTCAAGGCTGTGCAACAAAGCAAGCCGCCACGACTGATCCGCATTGGTAATGGCAGCCGGGCGTTGCCGTTGCTGGCGATGGTGTTGCCCAAGGGGTTGCTGGAGTCGACGTTGATGCGGCGGTTCGGGTTGCGTGGCAAGCTCTGAGACCGGGTTGACGCTTTCGCGAGCAGGCTCGCTCCCACAAGAGAATGCGTTCCAAATGTGGGAGCGAGCCTGCTCGCGAAGGGGCCAGATCAGCCAACACTCAGCCCCAGCCCTTCATGAAATCAATGAACGCCCGCACCTTCAGCGGCAAATGCCGGGTATCCGGGTACAGCGCATACACCCCCTGCTGAGCAAAACGGTAATCGGCCAGCAATCGCACCAATCGCCCCGCCTCCAGATCATCCTGAATCAGCCACTGCGGCAGAATCGCCACGCCTTGCCCGGTCAACGCAAACGCTCGCAGCGTTGCCGAGTTGTCAGCGACGATGGCGGTGGTCCCCGGTTTTGGCTGGTAGACATGCTCGGTGCCCGCCGGATCGGTCACGGTCATTTCCGGCACGCGGCCATGCCCCAGCGTCGGCATCGATTCCAGCGTCGCCAGCGTGGCAACCGGGGCAAAGCGCTCGACCAGCGGCGGCGCCGCCACCGCAAACACTTCGAACGTCGACAACTGCACCGCGCGCAGACTGGAGTCGTGCATGCGGCCCAGGCGAATCGCCAGGTCAAAGCGTTCGGAGATCAGATCGGCGTGGGTCGAGGACGTCGACAAATGAATGTTCAGTTGCGGCTGTTGCTGACGAAACACCTCCAGCGCCGGCACCACCTGAGCCAAGGCGAATTCCACGGTGGTGGTGATGCGCAACGTGCCCTTGAGTTGCGCATGCTCGGAGCGCGCCTCCTCGATCGCCAATCGCGCTTCGTCGAGGGTGCGCAGACAGCGGCGATAAAAGCGCTCGCCGGCATCGGTCAGGGCCAGTTGCCGGGTGTTGCGCGTGAGCAGCGTGACGCCCAATTCCTCTTCCAGACGCTTGAGGTTGAAGCTCACCACGGCGCGGGTCTGGCCCAAGGTATCGGCGGCGGCCGTCAGTGACCCGGCCTCGACCACGGCTTTGAAGGTGTCAAAACGGTCCAGGCTGACCATCTCCGGTGCACTCCCTGTCAAAATAATTTTGACAAACTAGCAGGCAAACCCGCGTTTTCCTAACGTCCGAACCGCCCTACCCTGCACACCTCATCACAGGGAGGCTGTCATGGCCTATCGCTCGAAAGTCGCGCTGGTGTATTTGTCCGGGTTCGCCCTCGACCTGCTGAACATGTTCGCCGCGAGCATTGCCTACCCGAACATCGCGCGGGAGTTGCACGCCTCGGTGACGCAACTGGCGTGGATCACCAACGCCTACATGCTCGGGCTGACGCTGATCATTCCGCTGAGCGTATGGCTGGCGGCGCGGCTGGGCGAGCGGCGGCTGATTCTCGGCTCGTTGCTGATGTTCGGCATCGCCTCCGGTCTGGTGGCCCAGGCCGGGTCGATTGAAAGCCTGATCGGCTGGCGTCTGCTGCAAGGGCTCGGCGGCGGATTGTTGCTGCCGATCGGGCAGGCCCTGGCGTATCGGCAATTCCCGGCGACGCAGCGGGCACACCTCACTGGTGTGGTGTTGCTGGTTGCGCTGATGGTGCCAGCCCTGTCGCCGGCGGCGGGCGGCCTGATCGTCGAGGCCTTGTCATGGCGCTGGATTTTCTACCTGAACATGCCGCTGGCGCTGCTCGTGTTCGCATTGGGTCTGTTGTGGTTGCAAGCGGATCAACCCACCACCGAGCGTCCGACGCTGGACGTACGCGGCCTGCTGCTGGCGGTGGCAACCCTGAGTCTGTTGTTGATGGCCGTGAGTCTGGCGAGCGCGCCCACGACCCGACATCTTGCGGGCGGCGTGCTGCTGATCGGCGCCATCACCTTATGGCTATACCTGCGTGATGGCTGGCACAAGCCCGACGCGGTGCTCGACCTGCAACTACTCAAGAGTCCGTCGTTGCGCCTGGCAATGCTGATTTATCTGTTTGTGCCCGGGGTGTTTACCGGCACCAACATGATTGCCGTGTTGTACCTGCATGACCTCGGCTTCGGCGCCGCGCAAACCGGTGCGCTGATGCTGTCCTGGGCCGCTGCCTCGGGCGTGGCGATCATGCTCGGCAAACGCAGTTTCAACCGCATCGGCCCCAAACCGTTGCTGATCGCCGGAATGCTTTTGCAATGTCTGGGCATTGTCTTGTTGATGCGCATCGAGCAGCCCGCCGCCGCGCCGCTGATCATCGCCTATGCCTTGATGGGACTGGGCGGCAGCCTGTGCAGCGTGACCGCACAGACCTTGGCGTTTGTCGGCATCGCGCCGGAAAAAATGGGCCACTCCAGCGCGCTGTGGAACATCAATCGCCAGCTCGGTTTCTGTCTTGGCGCCGCGCTGCTCAGTTCGCTGTTGGGCGCATTGGGCAACAACGGATTCAAATACTGTTTTGTCGCGGCTGCCTTGCTCACATTGCTGCCGATGATCGCCGTGCTGCGTTTCGACGCCTCCAAAGTGCTCGCCCTGCTGAGCCCACCTTCCCTTCAGGAAAAATCCACATGATTGACTACAACGAATATTTTGATGAAGTGATCCAGGCCCACCTGGTCATCGAACGCTGGTTTGCCGTGGAGCAGGATCCGGCGGAACTGGCGCGTTTGCTGAGCCGGTTCTCCACGGATTTTTCCATGGTCACGCCGCTGGGCCGGGTGCTGGATATCGAAGCCTTGCGCGGGCTGTTTCAGTCAGCAGGCGGGAAGAAGCCCGGGTTCCGGATCGAGCTCAGTGAGCTGCGCGGGATTGCCCTGCATGCGCATAGCGCGACGTTGAGTTATCGCGAGCAGCAGAGCGATGCGAGCGGGTTGCACACCGATCGCCGGTCGACAGTGGTGTTTGAAAAGAGCGAAGACGGGCGGGTGTTGTGGCGGCATTTGCAGGAGACGTTTTGCGCTGAATGATTACTCGGTATTGGTCTGAAAGACCGGGTTGTTCGCTTCGCGAGCAGGCTCGCTCCCACACTGGATCTGTGACACATCGAAGATCCCCTGTGGGAGCGAGCCTGCTCGCGAATGGCCGCGACGCGGCCTGTCAGTTATCCACAGGCTCTTGTTTCACCACCACCGTGCAAGTAATCCCCGCCGCCAGCAACACCCCCTCCGGCACTTCATCGATGTGAATGCGCACCGGTACCCGCTGCGCCAGGCGCACCCAGTTGAACGTCGGGTTCACGTCGGCGATCAGCTCGCGGCTTTCCGGGTTGTCGCGGTCGTAGATGCCGCGGGAAATGCTTTCCACGTGGCCCTTCAACACTTCGCCGCTCATCAGTTGCATGTCGGCTTTGTCACCCACGCGCACATGCGGCAGCTTGGTCTCTTCGAAGAAGCCGTAGACCCAGAATGAGTTCATGTCGACCACGGCCATTTTCGCTTCGCCAATGCGCGCGTAGTCGCCGCGATGCACGTTGAGGTTGGTCACGTAACCGTCCACTGCCGCGCGCACTTCGGTGCGTTTGAGGTTGAGTTCGGCGGCTTCCAGTTGCGCTTGCGCGTGTTGGTAATCGGCCAGCGCGGCGTCGGCGATGTTGCTGGCGTCGTCGCGGTTTTCCTTGGAGATCACCAGGTTGTCGAGGTCGGCGCGGCGATGTGCGTTGACTTTGCGCATCTCCCACGTCGACTTGCGCGAAGCCACCAGCGACTGCGCCTGCTTGACCGCGATGCGGTAGTGCTCCGGATCGATCTGCATCAGCAGATCGCCCTTCTTCACCAACTGGTTGTCGCGCACCGGTACATCGATGACTTCACCGGTGACGTCGGCCGCGACGTTGATGATGTCCGCCCGCACCCGGCCGTCGCGGGTCCACGGGGTGTTCATGTAATGCTCCCACAGGGTCCGGCCAATCCACAGTGCCAGGGCCAGCACCAGCAGGGTCGCGAGCAGGCTGAAAAACTTTTTCATCAGAACGTTCTCAACGGTAGACGGTCAGCGCCATGGCGCCGAACAGACAGGTAAACAGACTCAGGCGCAGCAGCGCCGGGTGCCAGAAAAAGCGGTACAGGTCGAACCCCGAGAGGAACCGGTCCAGCGCCCAGGCCAGCGCCGCAGCGACAAAAAACATTAGGGTCATGGTCGGCATGTACACGCCGTGGAAGGCGATTTCACGAGGCATGGGCAAGTCCTTCGGGCTTGGCGACGGCGTAGGCAGCGAGTGGTGATTGCGGGTCGAGCAACGAGGTGCGGATGAAGTGCAGATAGCTCTTCACCCGACGCAGCGCGGACGTGTCGAAGTGCGGCGCGAACGGCTCGTCGGTCGCGGCGACCCGGCTGATCGCGTGATCGACCGCGACCAGTGCGCGCTCCAGATTGCTCGGGTTCGGTTGCAGAAACAGCCGCACCAGCGCCCGGCCCATCACCCGAATAGCCTGGCGCCACGGCTGCGATTCGGCATACGCCGGGTGCACCGGGAGGATTGCCTGTTCCTTGCGCAACTCGATGATCGCGTGGCCGACTTCAAGCACCACAAACATCCAGCGCAGCAGGTTTTTTTGTACCTTCGGCTGGCCGGCAGCGAGGCCGTATGCCTGATGCAACAGATCGCGGGTACGACTCTCGAAACTCGACGCCAGCCCCTTGAGTTTGCCGCTGATGGCGTAGACCACCTGACCGCGCAAATCCTGCTCCAGGCGCTTCCACAACCAGCGGCTGTTCGGCGGCAGAATGATTGCCCCCGCCGCCGCGCACACCAGCATGCCCATGACCATGGCGATGTAGTCGTTGATGAAGGTGTAGGGGTTGTAGACGGTCAGGTTGTCCGGCACCGAACCTGTGCTGAAGAAGATCAGCAGCCCCAGGCCGACCCCGGCATATTGCGGCCGCGACGTGAGGAACGAACCGAGCACGATCACCGGCGCGAGCATCACGCACAACAGCGGAAAACCGTCGATCCACGGAAAGATGAAAAACATCTCGACGAAGCCGATCAGCGCCCCGAGGAACGTCCCGCAGGCCATCTGGAACGCCATGCGTTTCGGGTTCGGTGTGGCGGCGGACAAACCCACGGTGGCGGCGGCGATCAAGGTCATGGTCGCGCCGCTCGGCCACGCGGTGGCCACCCAATAGCTGCCCAGCACAATCAGGATGAACGACGCGCGGATCCCCGAAGCCGCCGCGGCCCACCAGTTGGTTTGCGGGGTGAACGGCTCGTCCCAGCGCTCACGCTCGTGGCGGTGATCGGCCAGCGAGGCGTGGGTCTGTGCATAACTGTGCAAGTCATCGACGAAGCGATAGAGCAATTCGTAGGCGGTGTGGAAGTCCAGTTGCTCGGCTTCACTCGGAGCGGTTTCCTGGAAAATCCCGCGCAAGGTTCGCACGCGTGTCGGCAGGCCTTCCTTGTAAGTCGCCAACGCCGTCGCCAGACGTGCCGCGTCCGGGCTGGTCAAGGCACGGCCACTGAAGCCGTCGAGCACTTCGGCCAGGTCCTGCAGGCCCGGTTTGATCGCGGCCACTACATGTTCTTCGCCGTTGCCGCGCAGGCGCTCGAGCAACTGATGCAGGGCGTTGAAGCGTGTGGTGATGCCCATGAACTCGCTGTTCAGACGACTGAGGCGACCGTTGCGCCGACGCATGTGCGGGTCTTCGAAAACGGTGACGCTGCGCAGCCCTTCCAGGCCTACGGCTTCGGCGATGAAGCGCACGTTGCTCGCTTCGAACGACTCGGCCTTGCTGCGCCCGCGCAGGCCATCGGTGACGAACAGCGCGAACACACCGAAGCGCTGATACAGCGCGTTGCGCATGGCTGCGCTGGCGGTTTGCGGCAGGATCGCGGCGCTGATCACGGTCGAGCAGAGAATCCCCAACGAGATCTCCAGCACTCGCCACACGGCGGCCATGAACGCACCGTCCGGATGCGCCAGCGCCGGCAGCCCGACCATCGCCGCGGTGTAGCCCGCCAAGACAAAACCGTAGGCGCGAAAGTTACGGCAGCGCGCCGCCCCCGCCGAACAGATGCCAACCCAGATCGCCAGCGAGCCCAGGAACAATTCGGTGTTCTGCGCGAACAGCGCGATCAGCGTGACCATCATCGCCGACCCGGCCAGAGTGCCGAGAAAGCGATAGAAACTTTTGGCGAACACTTGGCCGCTCTGCGGCTGCATGACGATGAACACGGTGATCATCGCCGTGCGCGGCTGCGGCAGCTCCAGACGCATGGCCAGCCATAGCGTGAGGAACGCGGCGAGCAATACCTTGAAGATGTAGACCCAGGTCACGCCATCACTGCGCGCCCAGTCAAAGAAGCCACGGCGCCATTCCAGGGAGGAGAGCCAGCGTAGAGGTGCGGGCAAGGGAGTCATTAAATCTTGCTCAATGATTGAGGACTGAAGAGTTATCTGTGGCAAACATCAATTTTTGTGGTGAACACAAACTCTGTGGTGAGGGGATTTATCCCCGATGGGTTGCACAGCAGCCCCAAGAAAAGCCAATGCGGTGTGCCAAGCAGAACCGGTTTGCAGGTTTTGGGGCTGCTCCGCANTCACCACAAAGGTTTTGTGTAGTGGATTGTGTGTTCACCGCAACAGGGTCGGGGTTTTCGGGGCTGCTGTTTGCTCGGCAGTCGGCACGTCATTGCCCGCCCCGAGGCCGCCGCCCAGCGCCGTCACCAGCTCGGCATGCGCACTCAAGCGCGCCGCCTGCACCTGCTGCTGCACCTGCTGTTGCTTGAACAGCAAGGTCTGCGCATTGAGCACGTTGAGGTAATCAGTGAGGCCACGCTGATAAGCGATCATCGCGATGTCGTAGGTCTTCTGCGCAGTGGCCACGGATTCGGCGGCGAAGGCTTGCTGCTTGTCCATCGACTCGCGGCGAATCAACTGGTCGGAGATGTTCTTCAGCGCATTGACCAGCGTCTGGTTGTAATGCGCCACGGCGATGTCATACCCGGCGGACGCTTCGCCCAGCTCACTGCGCAAACGCCCACCGTCGAAGATCGGCAAGGAGATCGCCGGGCCGACGTTGTAGTTGAGCTTCTTGCCAGTCAAAAACTCCAGCGCCCCGCCGCCGGTGGCCATGTAGCCGAGGCTGCCAACCAGATCGACGTTGGGATAGAAACCGGCATGCGCAACATCAATACCGCGCGCCTGCGCCGCGACCTGCCAGCGACTGGCGACCACGTCCGGGCGTTGACCGAGCAACTCGGCGGGCAATGCCGACGGCAGTTTCAACGCAGCCCCCAGCGCCAACGTCGGCCGCTGCAACTGCGCACCGTCGCCCGGGCCTTTGCCCGCCAACGCGGCGATCTGGTTGCGGCTCAGGGCGATGGCTTCGTCGAGCGCATCCAGTTGCCGATGGGTTTCCGGCAACGGTGTTTCGGCCTGACTGACTTCGAAGTGCGTGCCGATCCCGCCATCCAGACGCTTCTGCGCCAGATCCAGAATCTGCTGTTGCTGCTTGAGCGTCGCGGCGACGATATCGCGCTGGGCATAGTGCAGCGACAGCTCGATGTAGGCGCGCACGATATTGTTCTGCAATTCCAGCTGCGCCAGCCGCGCTTCGGCGGCGCTCATGTGCGCCAGATCCACCGCGCGTTCGCTGGCATTGCTTTCGCGGCCCCAGAGGTCGAGGGCGTAACTGAAACCCAGCGCGGCGTTGTTGTCCCAGGTGGTGGTGTTGGCCAGCTCGCCCGGGCCGTAGAACTGGTCGGTCGGCCAATTGTGGCGCTTGAGCGTCGACTCGCCATTGATCTGCAACGACTCGGCCGCTTCGGCGACACCGGCCAGCGCCTTGGCCTGACGCACCCGCGCCGCGGCCATGGCCATGCTCGGACTGCCCTGCACGGCGAGGTCGATCCAGCGATTGAGTTGCGGGTCGCCGTAGGCTTGCCACCATTGTGCGGTGGGCCAATTGGCGTCTTTGGCGGCGTGGGCAATCGCGTCGTCGGTGGCCAGGGTATTGGCCTCCAGTGCCTTGCCCTGCGGGGCAATTCCTCCGGTACCGATGCAGCCGCCAAGACCCAAAGTAAAAGCCAGAACACTGAGCGGCAAAAGCGCTCTGTTGATGCGACGCGGCACAGCTGCGAATTCCTGAAAGAGGATAAGGCGGGACGTGTTCCCTTCTATAGGAGCTGCCGAAGGCTGCGATCTTTGATCCTGATTCCCTTAAAACAGAATCAAAAGATCGCAGCCTTCGGCAGCTCCTACAGGGAACGGCGCAATTCTAGGGAACGCCCTGTTCGGCGATAAGCTGGGATTCCTGTGAATCTTTGTTACCGTTAACGAGATAATCCCTTGGTCGGGGGTCTCAGCCCCTGAAACTTCGTGTCACAATTTGCCATCTCCCTTGAGAGCACCCCATGGACACATTGCAAAACATGCGCGCCTTCAGTTGTGTGGCCGAAGCTGGCAGCTTCACCGCCGCCGCCGTGCAACTCGACACCACCACGGCCAACGTCTCGCGCGCGGTCTCCAACCTGGAAGCCCACCTGCAAACCCGCCTGCTCAATCGCACGACCCGGCGCATCGCCCTGACCGAGGCCGGCAAGCGCTACCTGCTGCGCTGCGAACAGATCCTGGCCTATGTCGAAGAAGCCGAAGCCGAGGCCAGCGAAGCCCACGCGCGCCCCGCCGGCCAACTGAAGGTGCACACCATGACCGGTATCGGCCAGCACTTCGTGATCGACGCCATCGCCCGCTACCGCAAGACCCACCCGGACGTGACCTTCGACCTGACCATGGCCAACCGCGTGCCGGACCTGCTCGACGAAGGCTACGACGTGTCCATCGTGCTGGCCAGCGAACTGCCGGACTCGGGCTTCGTCTCGCAACGCCTGGGCATCACCTACAGCATCGTCTGCGCCTCCCCGGCCTACGTGAAAGCCAACGGCTGCGCGCAAAAACCCAGCGACCTGCTGAACCACGCCTGCCTGCGCCTCGTCAGCCCGGTGATCCCCCTGGAAAAATGGGCCTTCAACGGCCCCGACGGCCAGGAAATGGTCACCATCAACAGCTCGCCGTTCCTGGTGAACTCCGCCGACGCCATGAAGGCCGCGATAATCAGCGGCATGGGCGTCGGTGTCCTGCCGGTCTACGCCGCCATCGAAGGCCTGCGCAACGGCACACTGGTGCGGATGATGCCCAACTACCGCTCGCAGGAACTCAACCTGTACGCGATCTACCCGTCGCGGCAATACCTGGATGCGAAGATCAAGACCTGGGTCGAGTATTTGCGCGGGTCACTGCCGGAAATCCTTGCCGCGCACCAGGCAGAACTGGCCGCCTACGAACTCAGCGGCAGCCTCGCCGGCGCCCGCGTCGCCACCTGACTTAAACACACCGCCAAACCTGTAGGAGCTGCCGCAGGCTGCGATCTTTGCCTTTGATGTTTAAA